>DASXBS010000071.1:0-51004 GCA_036491555.1 Casimicrobiaceae bacterium | reverse complement strand
GCGACGACACCGGGCCCCTTCGCCTCAATGTTGAGCATCGGGGGCCTCCTGCCGTGTGGCGCCGCCTGAATCGGGACTTTCGGCGGCGTTCATGCGGAACCGGATCCGGCTGCTTCGTTGGGCTTCTGAATATTGGTAGTCGATGGAATCGAGCATGCGTCGAATGAGGTGCAACCCGAGGCCGCCCGGCCGTCTCTGCTCGATAGGCAGTAGGACGTTGGCGTCGGGCGCGCGGGTAACGTCGAAAAAGTCGACATCATAATCTGTGAGCACCACCTCTACACCACCGGCAACGGTGGCGATGTCGACGTCGACGCGGGCCGTGCTACCCGGACTGTACTTCACCATATTGGTGAACAACTCCTCGAGCGCGAGGTCGAGGGTATTCAAAAGGCCCCGGCGGACGCCGTGCCGGGCGAAAAAGCCGCTGGTGAACGCGGCCAGCGCCGGCAGCGAGTCGAAGGTGCGCGCGAACGATTCGTGCGCTGCCGCCTCGCGCTTCACCAGTACGATCGTGATGTCGTCCTCCTGCGGCGCACCGTCCGCGAATTCGGCGACTGTCGTCAACAGGTGCGACGCGAGCGCGACCATCGGCAAACCACGCTGTTCGGCGATGGCCTGCTCGACCCGCTGCTCGCCGAACTCTTCGCCCGCGGCGTTGCGGTATTCGAAGATGCCGTCGGAAAGGAGCGCCAGCACGTCGCCGGGCGCAAGGTCGAGGACGGGCGCCGGCCTCAGCGATTTGAGTGGCATTGCGGCAAGCGGAAAGCTTGTGGGATTGGATCGGGTGCACGCGCCGGCTTGCGCCAGAAAATGGAGGATCGGTGCCTGGCCGCCGCTGTGAAAGCGAACGCGATGGCGCGCGGTTTCGAGAAGCCCGACGAACGCCGTGATGAAGCGGTCGTCGGGCATGGTCTCGGCGAGCTGGTTGTTGATCGCGAGAAACGCGGTGTCGAGATCCGCGCCCAGGCGGAACGCCATCCGCAGCATGGCCTGCATCTGCGTCACCGACAGCGCCGGCGCGATGCCGTGACCGGTCGCGTCGGCGAGCACGATCAGCACGTCTTCGCCAATGACGGCGAGGTCGAAGGTATCGCCGCCGGTCTGATCGGCCGGCCTCGACATGCCATGGAAGTCGTAGCCGGCAACCACCGGCATCGCGGCGGGCAGCGTGCTCATCTGCACGAGGCGCGCGGTTTCGAGCTCGTTGCGCAGCTTTTCGCCTTCGATCACTGCTTCCGTCATGCGCGTGCGCTGGATCGCGACGGCGCATTGCGCTGCCAGTACGGTTGCGAGCGATTCGTCGTTGACATCGAAGACGCCGTCGATCTTGTTCAAGACCTGCATGGCGCCCACCAGGACGTCCTTGTGGTCGACCAGCGGCAGCGTGAGCATGCAGCGGGTGCGATAGCCGGACGCGCGGTCGACCTCGGGATTGAAGCGCGCGTCGGCGTAGCAATCCGGAACGTTGAGGATCAGGCGATCACGCGCGCATGCGCCGATGAGACCTGCCCCGGCCGGGACGCGCACCGGTTCGATGCCGGTCGCGATCCGCAGCACCATCTCGTCGGTGGCGGCGTCGTAGAGCCACACCGAGCCGCGCTCCGCACGAAGGACATTCTTGGCGGCTTCGACGACTTCCGCCAGCATGGTCATGAGGTCGAAGGGTGCAGCGAGCTTGCTCGTGACGGTGAGGATGAGCTCGACGTCATCCACGGAAAGCCGGTGCAGGTGAGACCGCAAGGACATGGCGCCGCCGAATCTAACAGAGGCGCGGCGTGAAATGGGGCCCCCGTCCCTCCGCGCGTCCTGAACTCACTGTAGTTGACAAACGCTGGAAGGCCCAACTAGCATGCGCCGCGGTACGTTACGATTTTGAGCTGGTTCTCAAGACGCCCGCTTTGGGAGCTTCGCACTATGGCCCCGCGTCGGTTCAAGTCGCCTCCGTCGTCGTCTGAGGAAAATTCGCAGTTCAATTCGCGGATCCTCGATCGAACCGTCATAGCCATTCCCCTGCTCGAGCAGATCAACGCGGAACGCGATGCGGGCAGCGTTCGAGCGGTTCGTCACGTCATTATCGATCTGAACCTCGCTTTCGAGGGCGGCCGGGCCAAGGCGCTCGAACGCGTCCGGATACTTGCGGACCATGTACTTCGCGACCTCCACAAGGTCAAGTCTCGGCAGGGATTGAGTTCCATGATGGAAGGGGACGAGCTGGCCGACCTGCAGTATGTTTTTGCCGCTATCGATGGCGACGTCATCAGAGAGATAGTTCAGCGCGATCAAAGTGAATCGTTGCGCACGCATCGCGCCATCTACAAAATCTGGCCGGATTTTGAGCTCAAGCCGCTGATCTACGAATCGGTTCGCACCGTGAAGGCGGATGCGGCGCGTACGTCGTTCGGCGCACTTGGTCAGGATATCGTTTGGGCGATCGTCGATTCGGGCATCGACGCGACCCACCCGCACTTCGAGGCGCATCAGAATCTGTCGCTCGACGCGCCGCTGCGGCATCGCGACTTCACCGCCGGCGGTGCCGGCAACCCGCTTCGCGACGACTTTGGGCACGGCACGCATGTCGCCGGGATCATCGGCGGCGAGGTGCGGACCAAGGGGCAGATTCTGGCAATGTCGCGCCAGCGCAACGAGAACGGATCGCCCGAGGATGTCCCTGTGCGCATCGACGCGATCGCGGGCATGGCGCCCCGATGCAAGCTCATGAGCCTCAAAGTTCTCGACAAGGACGGCATCGGCAATGGAACCGGACGCGCCAGCAGCATCATCGCCGCTCTGCACTACGTGCAGCGGCTGAACGGATACGGGCGACGGATCCTCGTTCACGGGGTCAATCTCAGCGTCGGCTACGACTTCGACCCGGAGTGGTTCGCGTGCGGACAGAGTCCCGTTTGCATCGAGGTCGAGCGGCTGGTGAAGTCGGGAGTCGTGGTCGTGGTGGCCGCGGGAAATTCCGGTTACGGTTTTGCGCAGAGCGCCTATCAGGGGCAGGTCGAGGCGGGGCTGGGAATGACGATCAATGATCCCGGGAATGCCGATCTCGCTATTACCGTTGGCTCGACGCACCGCGACATGCCGCATGTCTACGGCGTATCGTTTTTCTCTTCGAAGGGTCCTACGGGTGACGGGCGGATGAAACCCGACCTGCTTGCGCCGGGCGAGAAAATCATCTCGTGTGACTCCGCGCAGCGGCTCGCTAACAGGCCGAGGCGGCCCGCTTCGAGAGCCGGTAAAACGAAGGCGGTCGCGCGCTACCGGGAAGATAGCGGCACAAGCATGGCAGCACCCCACGTCTCAGGTGCGATTGCCGCATTCCTTTCGATCCGCCGCGAGTACATCAATCGCCCGGAAGAGGTGAAGCGCATCTTCATGTCGTCGGCAACGGACCTGGGTCGCGTACCGTATTTTCAGGGACGCGGCTTGATCGATCTGATGCGTGCCATACAGTCTGTGTGAACAGGGAAAGGACAACGACAACATGGCTACCCGAACCAGTCAATCGCGTCAGCACGATGCAATCGTCGGAGCGATCAAGCATGCCCAGGCATCGGCTCCCAAGGACGATCGCGAGTTTCTCCACGCGTTTCGCGAGCACGCGCGCGGAACAATAGCGACTCCGTCCAAAAGCGCTGCGCGTTCGATCGGCCTGACCGTTGGAAGGACGCCCGGTGCTACCGGTCCCAGGCTCGACGACGATCCGCGGTATCTCGCGAATGTGCGCAAATTGACAAAGCGCACGGTCGCAAACGCCAGAATAATAGGCGGCAACGATGTGGTCGGCAAGGAGTTCGATGATTGCGTCGCGGTCGGCGACGATGTCCAATTCGGCTGCACCGGCACCCTGATCGCCCCCAATGTCGTGCTCACCGCCGGACACTGCGAAATCCTGCACACGCGCATCTTTGTCGGCAACGACACGGCGAAGGCCGGCCGCGTGTTCCGCGTGAAGCGATACGTCCGCCATCCGAAGTGGGACAGCGGGCTTAACAACGATCTCATGCTGCTTATTCTCGAAAAGCCGGTGACAGGCGTCGCCCCGCGCAAGCTCGCCACCGCGGCGGTGATCGACGCGGCAACCGATGCGCGCGTTGTCGGATATGGCACGACGGATACCGCGGGTACGAAGGGCTACGGCCGCAAGCAGCACACAGACGTGCCGATCGCTTCATCCGCGTGCAGCGGTCGCATCAAGGGACGCCCGGATGGCAGCGTCTACGGATGTCATGCGGGCAAGGAGCTCGTCGCCGGGAAGCCGCTCCTGCTTCACGACACATGCAGAGGCGACAGCGGCGGACCACTGTATATAGCCAACAAGCAAGGGCAATGGATGCTCGCGGGCGTGACTTCCCGGGGCACCGATCACGCTTCGACGATGTGCGGCGACGGAGGTATCTACACCCGGGTCGACAAGTACGCGACGTGGATCGCTGCTGCGGTGAAGTCCGCTTAAGAGCTGCGAGGCACTGGCCACCAGGGAGCGTGCCGTAAACGCGACCTGCGAAGCCCAGCAAGGATTCCGTCCAAGGGGAGGAAGATGGCCAAGAAAACAGGCAAGGGGCGAAAGGCATCGCGTAGCCGCCGCAAGCCTTCGACCGCGACTTCAGCGAAGGCGCTGACCAGCGCGATTCGTCACGGCAACGATCGCGCCGCGGAGGTCTTCGCGGATCGCGTGAGCAAGAATCGCCGTCGCACGGCGGTGGTGAAGCGCCACGTCAACGCCGCGCGAAGTCGCGGCCTTGTCGAGCCAGCGGTGGCGGAACGCATGTTGGCGCGCAACAGTGCGGGCACGCTGGTGGCGGAGGGCGACTCCTGGTTCGACTACCCGCTCTATGACGTCCTGAAAAATCTGGACGACAACTACGGATACGAAATCCATTCGGTGGCGCACCGGGGCGACGCTGTCGAGATCATGGCCTACGGCGGGGGTCAGCTCGACGACTTCGCACGTTGTCTCGAGCAGGTGTTGCGTGCCGGTACCGTGCCCAAGGCGATTCTCCTGTCGGGTGGCGGGAACGATGTCGCGGGTGACGAATTCGGGATGCTGATCAACCACAAGTTGTCGCCCACACCAGGCCTCAACGCGGATATCCTGGAAGGTGTGCTGCAGCAAAGGATCCGCTTTGCCTATGCCACGATCCTGAGCGCGGTGACGCAGCTCTGCATCCGGTATCTACGGGGACCGGTGCCCGTGCTGGTGCATGGCTACGGCTATCCCGTTCCGGATGGGCGTGGCTTTCTCGGCGGTTGGGGACCGCTACCCGGACCGTGGCTCGAGCCGGGGTTTCGCGAAAAAGGTTATGACGATCTGACGGAACGTATCCAGATCGCGGCCCAGCTCATCGACGCATTCAACAGCATGATCGCGCAATTGGTGGCGCAGCCGGAGTTCGCGCACGTCCACTACATCGATCTGCGGCCGGACCTCTCCAACAAGCTCGCGGACTATAAGCGCTGGTGGGGAAATGAATTGCATCCGACTGCACGTGGATTCGACGCCGTCACTGCGCGATTCGCGGACGTGATTGCGAAACTGCCCTGATCCGTTCTCACTGCGTGGGAGGAACGATTCATGACTGCTCAGCGCACGCGTACGACGGCCACACGCAAAACCAGAGCTGGGCCGGTCAAGAAAGCCGCCAATCCGGCCGAGGCGATCGGCGGCAGCGGCCTTGAAGGGTTCGCGATGCATATGGGGGACAGCAAAGCCCAAAACGTGATGTCGGTGCGCGCGTTGCAGCTGAACGCCACAAAACCCGAGGGACGTGCGCGCAACGCAAATCTGCTGCCCACAAAGCAGCTCGACCCGGAGACCGCCGCACGCGGCTACCTCGAGAGCGCACTTGCCGATCGGCAGCTCTCATCGTTCAACCGTCCGGTCATCGACGGAGCGATTTCGGAATTTGGAAGCCTCGGCACGGAGTCGGTGCCGCTGACCGGAACAAGAATGGTCAAGTTCCGCCAGACCTTCAACAAGATCCCCGTCTACGGCTCGTACGTTACGGTGGAGCTCGACAAGGATAACAAGTGCATCGGCATCAACTCGTCGATGGGAACGCCGAAAGGCGCTCCGCAAGTCGCAACGGTTGCGCCGGCGCGAGCGCTGGCAGTCGCGGCCAAGGCGTCCGCGCAGGCTCCGGAGTCGATCAAGAGCACGCCGCGCCTCTACTACTATTTCGACCAGAAAACCGCGAAGTGGACGCTTGCCTACATCATCGAGGACGTACTCCAGGGCGAGCGAGTTCGAAAAGGCAAAAAGGCGCTCGACGCGTTGCGCAAGGACTACGTCATCGACGCGGTCAGGGGGACCGTGCTCGCCGCGTTGCCGCGGACGCCGACGGCGACCCAGGTCTCCGCGCGCGACGGCCTCGGCGTGGTGAGGCGCTTCGTTGTCGAGAAGAAGGGCGCGAGGGCGGCGATGCGCGACTCGGTTCTCAATGTGACCACCTACGACTTCGCTTTCAAGGATCCCTCGAGAAATTCGAAAGCG
Source organism: Casimicrobiaceae bacterium (assembly GCA_036491555.1). Lineage (GTDB taxonomy): Bacteria > Pseudomonadota > Gammaproteobacteria > Burkholderiales > Casimicrobiaceae > PALSA-1003. The sequence goes on along the minus strand of DASXBS010000071.1, from coordinate 44,502 downwards.
TTGCCCGGGGTTCTGATCGAGAACCCGCCGGGGCCCTGGCCGGTGGCTGCCGTTGCCGCGCACGCCAACGCGGAGGTCGTGGCGCGCTTCCTGCGCAAGGTGGTGAAGCGCAACAACATCGACAACCGCGGCGGTGAGCTGGTCTCGTCGATCGACTGCTGGGATCGCGCCGACGGCACCCGCGTCCCCAGGGAGTGGCAGAACGCGTACTGGGACGGTGACCAGATGGTATACGGGCAGATCGCCTTCCCCGACGGCTCGCTCTATTCGGTCGCCAACATGCTCGATATCGTGGGGCACGAGATGTTCCACGGCGTCACCGACCACACTTCGCGGCTGGAGTACCAGACGCAGGCCGGCGCGCTCAACGAGTCCTTCTCGGATATTTTCGGGACGATCATCGGCAATTGGGGCAAGCCGCTGCACGCGTGGACCTGGGAGCTGGGCAAAGGATTCGGCGGGCCGGGTGTGGCGCTGCGCAACATGCGCGACCCGACACTGCACGATCAACCCAAGCATATGCGCGATTTCGAGAAGTCGACGCCGCCATACACCTACGACCGCAACGACTATGGGCACGTGCACGACAACAGTGGCATTCACAACTACGCCGCGTACCGCATCATGACGGCGAAGACAGGAAATAAATATCTCTTTAAGCCGGCGGAGCTAGCAGCGCTGTTCTACATCGCAGTCACTCTGCAGCTATCTCGCACGTCGCAATTCGCGGACAGCCGCCGCGCCGTTGTACAAGCGGCTCGTTCATTGTTCCGAGGTGAGCGTGCAGGCAAAAGAAACGCGAGGATCGCTGCGGTGGAGCAGGGGTTTTCAGCCGCCGGGATCATGTGATACCGCCCTCAGATGTAGACCGTTGCAGCGGCGCTGCCGAATAGCGAATGCAGCGTCACCGCTGCCAGAGCCTGCGTCGGCGCCTGCGGCATTTGCTGGGTAACTAGCGATCAACCCAGCCGCATTCGCTCCCCTCGCGGATCGTAGAGCGCCTGCTCGGCCAGCCTCGCGCGCCGCCGCTCGCCGAGTATCTCCACCTCGAATTGCTCGGCCGATCCCGCGAGCGCGTTCGGAATGTAGCCGATCGCGATCGACTTGTTCACGCAGTGCCCAAACCCGCCCGACGTGATCCAGCCGACGACCTTGCCATCGTGCCACACGGGCTCGTCGCCGATCGCATCCGCATCGGCGGCGTCGACCACCCACGTCACCAGGCGGCGTTTGGGTGGCTGTTCCCGATCGCGCAGCACCGCTGCGCGGCCGATGAACTCGCCCTTGTCGACCGCGACGAAGCGATCGAGCCCGGCCTCGGTGGGCGTATAGATCGGCCGGTACTCGCGCGCCCAGGTGCCGAAGCTTTTTTCCAGCCGCAGCGAATGCAGTGCGCGCGCGCCGAAAGGCGTGAGGCCGAGATCCTCGCCTGCTGCGCAGAGCTCGTCGTACAGCACCGCCTGTCCGTCGGACGGCACCCAGATCTCATAGCCCAGCTCGCCGGTGAACGAGATGCGTCCGATGCGCGCCGGCAGCATGGCAATTTCCGTGGCGCGAAACGCGAGAAACGGCCACGCCGCATTGCTGACGTCGTCTCGGCAGACGCGCGAGAGCAGCTCGCGCGAGCGCGGTCCTGCGATGGCGAAGCCCAGCCATTCGTTACGCAGCGATCGCATGGTCACGTCGCGCGGCTTATGCGCTTCGAACCAGCGCAGGTGATATTGCTCGGCGATGCCGGAGCCGAACACGATGAAGCGGTCCGCGTCGACGCGCGCGACGGTGAAATCGCCGATCAACTTGCCCTCGTCGTTCAGCATCGGCGACAGCGTCATCCGGCCTTCGCGCGGCATTTTGTTGGCGAGCATGCGGTCGAGCCATGCGCTGGCGCTGTCGCCGCTCACCTCGTAGCGCGAGAAAGTGGCGATCTCGAGCAGCCCGACACCATTGCGCACCGCGCGGCACTCGTGACCGACCGGCGCGTGTGCATTCGAACGGCGATAGGTGACGTCTTCGCGCGCCTCGGTCCCCGCGGGCGCGAACCACAGCGCGTGCTCGAGCCCGTAGCTCACTCCAAACACCGCGCCGCGTGCCTTCAGCGGTTCGTACGCCGGAGTCACGCGCAGCGGCCGCGCCGCGGGAAGCTCCTCGTTCGGAAAGCGGATGCGAAAGCGCCGCGAATAGTTCTCGCGCACCTTGGCGTTGGTGTACGCCGTCGTCGCCCAGTCGCCGAAGCGCGCGACGTCCATCGCCCACACGTCGAAGCCCGGATCGCCATGCACCATCCAGTTCGACAGCGCGAGTCCCACGCCGCCGCCCTGGCTGAATCCCGCCATCACGCCGCAGGCGACCCAGAAATTGCGCAGCCCGCGGATCGGGCCGATCAGCGGATTGCCATCGGGCGCGAAGGTGAACGGACCGTTGACGATCTTCTTGATGCCGGCACGCTCCAGTGCCGGAAAATGCCGGAACCCGACTTCGAGGCTGGGCGCGATGCGCTCCAGGTCGTTGGGCAGAAGCGCGTGCGTGAAATCCCACGGCGTCTCGCGCTCGGACCACGGCACGCCCGCCTTCTCGTAGGTGCCGATCAGCATGCCCCGGCCTTCCTGGCGCATGTAGATCTCGCCCTCGAAGTCGATCGCGTGCAGCACTTCCTTCGGCGACGCGACCACCTCGGGAATCTCGCCGGTGATCACGTACTGGTGCTCCATCGCCAGGATCGGCAGCTCGAGACCGACGAAGCGGCCGACTTCGCGGGCCCACAGGCCGCCGGCGTTGACCACGTGCTCGGCGACCAGCGATCCCTTGTTGGTGATCACGTTCCACGCACCGTCGGGGCGCGCCTCGAGCGCGGTCACGCGCGTGAAGCGGTAGACCTCGGCGCCCTTGTCGCGCGCCGCCTTCGCGTACGCCTGCGTCACGCCGGCGGGATCGACGTGACCTTCGAGGGGGTTGTACAGCGCGCCGAGGAAATGCTTCTTGTCGAGCAGCGGAAAGATCTTCGCCGCCTCGTCGATGGTAATCATCTCCATGTCGAGGCCGAGATAGCGCGCCCGCGCGCACGCCACCTTCAGGAAATCCATGCGCTCCGGCGTGCCCGCGAGGTCGACGCCGGCAGTGATGTGGATGCTGCACGACTGGCCCGATGCTTCCTCGATCTCCTTGTAGAGCTTGATCGTGTATTCCTGCAGCTTGGCGACGTTGGGGTCGCCGTTGAGCGTATGCATGCCGCCGGCGGCGTGCCACGTCGAGCCCGAGGTGAGCTCGTCGCGCTCGATCAGCGCGACGTCGGTCCAGCCGGCGCGGGTAAGGTGGTAGAGGACGCTGGCGCCAACGACGCCGCCCCCGATCACCGCGACTTGAACGTGGGTCTTCACAGGATCTGCTCCAGAAATGCGCGCGTGCGTTCCTTCTGCGGGTCGCCGAACAGCTGAGCCGGCGGGCCGTCCTCGACGATCAGCCCGTGGTCGGTGAAGTAGACATGGTCGGCGATCTCGCGCGCGAACGCCATCTCGTGCGTGACCAGGATCGAGGTCATGCCTTCCTCGACCAGCTGGCGGATGGTCAGCAGCACTTCCTTTACCGTCTCGGGGTCGAGCGCCGCGGTCACTTCGTCGAACAGCATCACCGATGGGCGCATCGCCAGCGCGCGCGCGATCGCCACCCGCTGCTGCTGGCCGCCCGAGAGCTCACCCGGATAGCTGTGCGCCTTGTCGGCGAGCCGAACCTTCTTCAGCAGCGCGTATGCGCGCTCCTCTACCTCGGCCTTCGGCTGTTTGAGCACCTCGATCGGCGCCATCATCAGGTTCTGCAGCGCGGTCTTGTGCGGAAACAGGTTGTACTGCTGGAACACCATCGACACGTCCTTCCGCAGCGCGACCATCTCCTGGTCGCTGACGAGGCGATGCACCGCGTGCGGTCCGACGTAGATCTCGCCGCTGTCGATGCTGATGAGTCCGTTGATGCAGCGTAGCACCGTCGATTTGCCCGAGCCCGACGGTCCGATGATGCACACCGCGCGATTGGGCTGTACCGCGAACGAGACGCCGTGCAGCACCTCGACCGCGCCGAAGGACTTGCGCACGTCGATGATGCGCACTATGGGAGTCCCGGCGGGCGCGGCGCTCATGATGCGGACGATTCCACCGATGCCAGGTCGATCACGCGCGGAACGTGACCGGTGGCGGCGAGAAAGCGCTCCAGATCGGCGTGCGCGAGCACCATGCTCGCGGTGTTGACCAGCGGATGCGCCTGCACCGCGTCGGCGGTCCACAGCGCGCGATCGATGACGAACTCGACCGCGCCGTCGCGGTCGTTCACCAAAGAGAGCAGCGAGACCGATCCCGGCGTGATGCCCAGGTGCTTGAGCAGGCGCTCGGGCGAAGCGAAGCCGATCCGGCCCGCGCCGAGCGCCACGCCGAGCGCATTCAGGTCGACCGCGCGATCGTGCGCCACCGTCACCAGGAAATGGCGCGCGCCTTTCTTGTCGCGCAGGAACAGGTTCTTGGTCTTGGCGCCTGGCAGTTTGGGTACCAGCCGCTCCGACTCCTCGACCGTCATCACCGCGGGATGCTCGTGGCGGGGCGCGGCGATGCCGTGCTGCTTGAGGAAGGCGTCGAGCTCCATCATCGCTCGGCGTAGCGTGCTTCCAGCCGCCGCGTCCAGCGCGCGATCGGATAGCAGTAGGCGAAGAACCATAGCAGCACGTACGCGTAGATCGGGATCAGCAAATCGGTGCGGCTCTCGGCGGCGGTGATGCGACCTGTGAGCGTCATCATTTCGGCGACCCCGACGATCGACGCCAGCGTCGTCGCCATGGTCAGGATCGCGTACCAGTTCATCCACGGCGGAAGCATGCGCTTAATGCACTGCGGCAGGATGATCATCCACAGCGTCTGCCGGCGCGAGAACGCGAGCGAGCGCGCCGCCTCCCACTGCCCCGTGGGGATCGACTGCACCGCCCCGCGAACGATCTCGGCCATGTTCGCCATCACCGGCAGTGCCAGCCCCAGCGATGCCTTGATCCAGTCGGGAAACGGCAGCGTGACGCCGCGCACGTGGAACTCGAACGGCACCAGGTACATCACGAAAAACAGCAGCACCAGCCACGGCGCATTGCGGAAGAACTGCACCACTACCCACGACACGCCGCGCGCGGGAGCGTGGCGCGAGATGCGCGCCAGCCCCAGCACGACGCCAGCAGCGGTGCCGAGCGTCATCGCCACCAGGCTGATGAGCACGTTGAACAGGAAACCTTGCGCGAGCAGCGGCGTCCACTTGACCAGCAGCTCCGGCACGCTGGGCTGTCCCGGCAGCGCCTGCAGCTGTGCCAGCGCGCCCGACGCCAGCAGCGCTGCCGCGAGCGCGACGCCTGAGCGCGTGCTGAGCAGATCCGCGAGGCGCCAGTTACTTGCGCGCGGTGCGCTGCGCGGCGCGAGCACCGCCATCGTTCCCATCTGGGCTTGCGTGCTCATTGCCCCAATCCGGGGATGCGCAAACGCGCTTCGAGCCACTGCATCACCTGGTTGATGATGCCGACGATCGCGACGTAAGTGACGAGCAACAGCACCATCATCTCCGGCACGTTGACCTGCTCCGACCAGATCTGCGCCGACATGTAGACCAGCTCCGGCACCGCGATCGCGTACGCGAGTGTCGTCGTCTTTACGAGGTTGACCATGTTGTTGGTCATCGCCGGCATGGTCACGCGCAGCGCCAGCGGCAGCACCACGCGCTGGTACGCCTTCCAGCGTGAATAGCCCAACGACTCGGCGGCTTCGATCATCGCCCGCGGCACCGACTCGATCCCGGCGCGGAAGATCTCCGCGGCGAACGCGGTTTCCAGCAGCGTGAGCGAGACAACCGCCCAGCCGAAAGAACCCAGCAGCGGCTGGCCATCCATTTTCGGCAGGGCAGGGCCGAGCGCGAAGTAGAAGAAATAGAGCTGCACCAGCGGCGGCGTGTTGCGGAAGAGCTGCACGTAGCCCGACACCGCGCGCCGCACGAGTGCAACGCGCGATCCCTGCAGCCACGCCACGACGGCGCCCAGCGCCACGCTCAGGATCAGGCAATACGCGGAGAGCTCGAGGGTTGTGAACAGGCCCTTGACGAAGCGTGTGCGGTCATACGCATCGTAAAAGACCGTCAGCCGGATGCCGGCGGCCTTGTGCAGCCACTGGAACCAGGCGGCGAGGTCATCCATGCCGCGATCCGAGCGCCCGCCCTCCGAGCCTTTGCCATGAAGTTTGCAATCGAGTGGTCGGCCGGAGCGGCGACTCGCAATTCCCCGTCGATCCCCACGCTGTCGCGTGGGGGCCCTCGCCGGGTGGCTCGCGCTGCTACTTGAACTTCGCCTGCTGTTCGAGCAGGTATGGCGATTGCGGAATGCCCCACTTCTTCTCGAGCGCGAGCAGGAAGCCGGTCTTGTGCCAGTCCTTGGTCACATCGCTCATGTACGCCGCGAACTTCGGATCGTCCTTGCGCACACCCATGCCCCACGGCTCGGGATCGATCGCCGGCAGTACCATCGCATAATCGGCCCACTTGGCGTCGCCCATGATGCCGGCGAAGTACGTCGTGTCGAACACGACGCCGACGCAGTTGCCGCCCTCGAGCGCGGCCATCGCTTCGGTTACGCCCTTGAACACGACGAGCTGCGCGCCGAATTCCTCGCCGGTTTTCCGGTTGTAGTACGCGCCCTGGATGCCGCAGATCGGCTTGCCTTTCAGGTCGGCCCAGGTCTTCAGCCCCGAATTCTTTTTCGCGAACACGGTGGCGGCGCCGGCGTAGTAGAACGGCTCCGGAATTCCGACGACCTCGGCGCGATCCGGCTTGTACGCCATGGTCGCGATCATCAGGTCGATGCGTCCCTGCTTGAGAAACTCCATTCGGTTCGCGGCGATCACCGGAACCAGCTCGATGCTGACGCCGAGGCGCCTGGCGACATCGTTGGCGAGATCGACCTCGAAGCCGACGATCTTGCCCGACGGATCGGTGTAACCGAACGGCTTGTAGTCGGCTTTGACGCCGACCACCAGCTTTCCCTTCTGCTTGACGCTGGCGAGCGTGTCCGACTGCGCTGAGGCGATCTGTGCGCCGCCAAGCGCGAACGCCGCCACCACCAGCCATTGCCACGATTTCATGCTGCGCATGTTCCTCTCCCCCGATCGATCACGGCGATGCCGCCGCCTGTTGTGAGACATCCCGACGCTGCGTCACAGCGCAAGCGGCCACGAATGCTGCTGCATTGTGCGCGCATGGCCAAGTGCCGTAGCATAAGCGATCCTTGACACCCGCAACAAGGTCGTCGACCAGCGGCTGCGCGGCCGGCGATTCGGACGCGCAAGCTGGACCACACGGCGCAGCCGATCCGTGAAGTACTCGATATTCTCCCTGGCCCGCAACGCCGTCTCGTACCACGAGCAGTGGCCGCTCGCGTGGCGCAGTCCGCCGCCGAAAAAGCGCTACGACGCCGTCGTCGTCGGCGGCGGCGGGCACGGCCTCGCCACCGCGTACTACCTCGCCAAGGAACACCGTCTCACCAATATCGCGGTAGTCGAGAAAGGCTGGCTGGGCGGCGGCAACACCGGCCGCAATACGACGATCGTGCGCTCCAACTATCACCTCGATCCCAACGCGCACTTCTACGAGTTCTCTCTCAAGCTGTGGGAGGGCCTATCGCGCGAGCTCAACTTCAACGTCATGTACAGCGCGCGCGGCGTGCTCAATCTCGTCCATTCGCCGCAGGACTTCGACGCCGCGATGCGGCGCGGTAACGCGATGCGCCTGAACGGCATCGACGCGCGTTTTCTTTCGCGCGACGAGATCGCGACGTGGATCCCCAATCTCGATTGCTCCGCGGATGCGCGCTTCCCGATCGCGGGCGGATTGCTGCAGCCGCGCGGCGGCACCGTGCGCCACGACGCGGTGGCGTGGGGCTACGCGCGCGCCGCCGACGCGTGCGGCGTCGACATCCTGCAGAACTGCGAAGTGACCGCGATCCGCGTCGAGAGTGGCGCCGTCGCCGGCATCGACACCACGCAGGGCTACATCGCGACGCCCAAGCTCGGCCTTGCCGTCGCAGGGCATTCGGGCCATCTCGCCGCGATGGCAGGGTTGCGCCTGCCGATCGAGTCGCACGTGCTGCAGGCGATGGTGTCGGAGCCGATCAAGCCGGTGCTCGATACGGTGGTAACCTCGGGCGCGGTGCACTTCTACATCAGCCAGTCCGACAAGGGCGAGTTGGTGATGGGGGGCGATCTCGATTTCTACAACTCATACGCGCAGCGCGGCAATCTGCCCGCGATCGAGCACGTGGTGAGCGCGTGCCTGGCGCTGTTTCCGAGCTTCGGGCGATTGAAGCTGATGCGCACCTGGGGCGGCATCATGGACATGACCATGGACGGCAGCCCGATCATCGCCCGGCTTCCGATCAAGGGCCTCACGATGACGGGCGGCTGGTGCTACGGCGGCTTCAAGGCCACGCCGGCATCGGGCTGGCTGCATGCGTACACGATGGCGCGCGGCGAGCCGCATGCGCTCAACGCGGCGTTCACGCTCGAGCGCTTTGCCCAAGGACGCATGATCGACGAGAAGGGCGCGGGACCGTATGCGTGGGCGCACTGACGCGAACGCCACGGCTTCGAGACGCGCGCCCGCTACGTTATCCCCGCGCAGACGGGGATCCATTTTTGGTCAGTATTCGATTCAGCGCGAATGGATTCCCGCGTGCGCGGGAATGACGAATCAAAAACCTCGCCGTCGGTCCTCATGCTGCTGATTCCCTGCCCCTGGTGCGGTCCGCGCAATCAGGTCGAGTTCACCTATGGCGGCGACGCAACCAAGCGGCGTCCATCACCGGACGCCCCCGAGTCGAAATGGTTCGACTACGTGTATTTGCGCGACAACCCGCGCGGTCCGCACGACGAGCTCTGGCACCACAGCGCCGGATGCCGCCGCTGGTTCCAGGTGCGCCGCGACACGAGCACGCACGACATCCTCGCCAGCGCGAAGCCCGGCGATCCATTGACGGGAGGCGCGCCGTGACGCAGCCGTTTCGCCTTCCCGCGGGCGGCATCGTCGATCGCGCGCGGCCGCTGCGCTTCACCTTCGACGGCGTGGCGTATGCCGGCTTCGCGGGAGACACGCTCGCGTCGGCGCTGCTCGCCAACGGCGTGCATCTGGTCGCGCGCAGCTTCAAGTATCACCGGCCGCGCGGCATTGTCAGCGCGGGAGTCGAGGAGCCGAATGCACTGGTGCAGCTGGGCAAGGGCGCGCGCAGCGAACCGAATGTGCGCGCCACCACCCTGGATCTCTATGACGGTCTCGTTGCGTCGAGCCAGAACCGCTGGCCGTCGCTGCGCATCGATGCGGGCATCGTCAACGACGTCTTCTCGCGATTGCTGCCTGCCGGCTTCTACTACAAGACCTTCATGTGGCCGCCGACGCCGCGCGCGTGGCTGCGCTACGAGCGCTGGATTCGCCGCGTCGCCGGCATGGGCCGCGCCGCGAGCGCGCCCGATCCCGACGAATACGAGCATCGCTACGCGCACTGCGATGTGCTCGTCATCGGCGGCGGACCGGCAGGGCTCGCGGCGGCGCGTGCTGCGATGCACGCCGGTGTGCGCGTGCTGCTCTGCGATGAGCGACTGGTGCTGGGCGGCAGTCTCGCAGACGACGGCGCGACGATCGACGGCGCGCCTGCGCACGTGGCAGTCGACGGGGCGCCTGGGGATGCGTGGATCGAAGCGACCGTGCGCGAGTTGGAGGCGCATACGGAGGTGTCATTGCTTCGCCGCACGACCGCGTTCGGTTACTACGATGCTAACCTGGTCGGGCTGGTCGAGCGCAGCGACGAAGCGGCCGCGGCGCAAGCGGGCTCCGACGCGCCCACGGGTACCCACGGGCCGCGCCAACGCCTGTGGAAGGTTCGCACCAAGGCAGTCGTGCTCGCGAGCGGCGCGATCGAGCGCGGCATCGTCTACGCCAACAACGATCTGCCCGGAACGCTGCTCGCCGGCGCTGCGCGCACCTACGTCAACCGCTATGCAGTCAGACCGGGCAAGCGGGCGGTGGTTTTCACCAACAACGACAGCGCGTATGCGTGCGCGCTCGATCTGCATCGGGCCGGCGTCGACATCGCCGCGATCGTCGATGCGCGCACTGACGCGCGGCTTAACGGCACGTTGCCCAAGCAAGCGCGAGATGCCGGCCTGCCGCTGCTGACAGGACAAGTGATCGCGTCGGCGAAAGGCGGACAGCGCGTTTCGGCGGTCGACGTCGTGCCCGTCGACGGCGGAGCGTCGCAGCGCATCGCTTGCGATCTCGTCTGCGTTTCCGGCGGCTGGAACCCTGCGGTGCATCTGTTCTCGCAGGCGCGCGGCAAGCTCCGCTACGACGACGCGCTTGCGAGCTTCGTTCCCGATACGTCGCCTTTGTCGATCGCGGCGGCAGGCGCGGCGGCGGGGCACGTCGACCTCGACGATGTGCTCGCCGACGGCCACGCTGCCGGACTCGCCGCTGCGCAGCACGCTGGCATCAACCGGCAGGCCGATCACGCTGTGCCGCGAAGCACGCCCGTCGCGCACGGACCGCTCTCGCCCCTGTGGGCGGTCCCCGCGCCGACGCGCGGCACCAAGCGCTTCGTCGATTTGCAGAACGACGTCGCCGTCGCCGACATCGCGCTCGCCGCGCGCGAAGGCTACCAGTCGGTCGAGCATCTCAAGCGCTACACGACGCTCGGCATGGGCACCGACCAGGGCAAGCTGTCCAACATCACCGGGCTCGCGCTGCTCGCCGAGCAACTCCAGCGGCCGATCGCGAGCGTCGGCACCACGACCTTCCGGCCGCCGTACACGCCGGTCACGCTGGGCGCGATCGCCGGTCGCGAGGTCGGCGCCCACGTCGAGCCTACGCGCTATTCGTCGATCCACGACTGGCACTTCGCGCACGGCGCCCGCTTCGTCACCGCCGGGTTGTGGCTGCGCGCGCATTCGTATCCGCGGCCCGGCGAGTCGCCGGACACCGCCGCCAACCGCGAAGCGAAAAACGTGCGCACCAACGTCGGACTCGTGGATGTCTCGACGCTGGGCAAGATCGAGCTGCAGGGAAGCGATGTCGCCGAACTCCTCAATCGCGTCTACAGCAACCGCTGGGATACCCTCGGCGTCGGCCGCTGCCGCTACGGGATCATGCTGCGCGACGACGGCATCGTGCTCGACGATGGGACCACGTCACGCCTCAGTACTGACCATTACCTGATGACGACGACGACGGCGAATGCTGTGCGCGTGCTGCAATATCTGGAAGCGCTGCTGCAGGTCGATTGGCCCGACCTCGATGTCTACGTCACGTCGGTGACCGAGCATTGGGCGGCGGCGGCGCTGTCGGGTCCGCGCTCGCGCGGGGTGCTCGCGCGCGTGGTCGACATCGACGTCGGAAACGAGGGATTCCCTTTCCTCGCGCTGCGAGAATGCGCATTGAACACCGCGATCGGACCGATTCCAGCGCGGCTGTTTCGCATCAGCTACTCGGGCGAACTGGCCTACGAAGTGCACGTTCCCGCGAACCATGGCACCGTAATGTGGGAAGCGCTTCTCGCCGCGGGCGAGGCGTCGGGCATGATGCCCTACGGCACCGAGGCGATGAGCACGCTGCGCATCGAGAAGGGCCACGTGGTCGTCGGCGCTGAGGCGGACGGACGCACAACCGCCGACGACCTCGGCATGGGCGCGCTGGTCAACGCGGGCAAATGGTGCATCGGCAAGCCGCTGCTCGGCCGACCGGGACTGGTGTCGACCGAGCGATGGCAGCTGGTCGGCCTCACCGCCATCGACGGCAACATCCCGCGCGGCGCCAAGCTCGTCACCGATCCCGATCGTGTCGCGCCCAATCCGATGCAGGGCCACGTGAGTTCGTGGTGCTGGAGTCCGAACCTGGATGCATCAATCGCGCTGGCGCTGCTCGCCAACGGCCGCGCGCGCCATGGCGAAATCTTGTGGGCGGTGTCGCCGCTCGCCGGAGCGCGCGTCAGGGTGCGCGTCGGGCCTTCGTGCTTCATCGACCCGGAGGGAGCGCGCCTGCGTGGCTGATTCGTCCGCCTCCGGCATTGGATCGACCCCTCCGGGCCGCTACGGCACGGGGAAGGCGCGCCTCGTGCTCGGCGAGCTGACCCTCGCCGGCGCCTGGAACGTGCAGGGCAAGCCCGAGCATCCTACCTTCGCCGACGAGGTGCACGCGATGATGGGCGTTCGCCTTCCACTGCAGCCGAACACGATGAGCCGCGGCGATGCGCTCGCGGCGTTCTGGCTCGGTCCGGAGTCGTGGCTGCTGGTGTTGCGCGGCGCATCGCCGCGGCCCGATCTGTCCGCGGCGCGCGCGTCGATCCATGCCGCGAAGGGCGCGCTGTTCGACGTGTCGGCCGGCCGCGTCGCGTACGCGGTGACCGGCGCGCGCGCCGCGGCGCTGCTCGCCACACGCTGCCCGCTCGATTTCCACGCCGCTACGTTCCCGGTCGCGACGTGCGCGCAGAGCCTGCTCGGCCACGTCGGCGCGCTCTATTACCGGCGCGGTCCCGAAGACTTCGTCCTGATGGTCGCGCGCAGCTACGCGCGCGACGCGTGGGACGCGCTGTGCATTTCGGCAGCGGCCGAAGCGTACGACGTGGCGCCGACGGCGATGTTCGAGTGACGCGCGTCCCTCTCGCGGGGGAGCGTGCCAGGAGGGAGCGCTACACGGACGCGGTGACCGGCGCGAGCAGGGCTTCGATCAGCGTGCGCAGCGCGGCAGCGTCGGTGGTCAATGCGTCGACCGCGGTCTCGATCACCGCGGCACGCTCGCGACCGAGCACCGGCACCGCGAGGCTGCGGTACTTGTCGCGCAGATCGCCTTCGGACAACGGATTGTCAGGATTACCGCGATCGCGCGTCGGCTCCGACGCGAGTGTGCTTCCATCGCGCAGCGTGACGCGCACGCGTGCCCAGCGCTCGACCGGAAATTTGCGCGACAATTCGTGCGTTTCCACAAGCGTCGTCGCGTCGATCAGGCGCGCGACGCGCGGGTCGGCGAGTCGCGGTGGTGTCACTTCCGCGGCGCCAAGGCGCCCGAACACCAGCGCCGCCGCGACCGGTTGAGGCAGGCTGTACTGCGCCTCGTCGGTGGTGACTGGATGCGCGCACTGCGAGCCCAGGTCGATCGCCTCGCGGAAGCTCTCGATCGCGATGCCGGTCACGTCGTCGGCGTCGAACGCGTAGGCGCGCTGCAACGACAACGCTGCCTCGATCGCGGGCTGCGCCCACCGGCACACCGGATACGGCTTGAAGTACTGCTCGCGGATGCGCCAGCGCGTGCGCAAATCGTGCCAGTGCTCGCCCGCGGCAGCGCCCTCCACCGTGAGTGCCGGCGCGCCGGTGAAGCCGTCGCGCGCGAGGAGCGCCGCGGTAACCCCCGCCTGCGCGCCCCAGCCGGAGCCGTCCTTGACCATGCTCGGATCGTCGCAGGCACGCAGAATCTGCCCGCGCGGCCCGAAGTACTCGGCCACACCCAGCGCATGGCGCATGTGCTCGTCGTCGAAACCGAGCAGCCTGCCGCCGATGGCCGCGCAGGCGAGCGCGTTCCACGCGCCCGAGCAGTGATAATCGGCGGTCGTGGCGTGCAGCGCGATACCGGCGCGCGTGCCGATCTCGTAGCCAAGCGCGAGGCAGGTCAGGAATTCACGGCCATCGATAGGCTCCTCCCGAAGCGGCGCTGCGCGCCGCCTCCCCCCAGGGGGCGGCCGCCTTGGGGCTGCCCGGCGGCGCTCCGCCAGCGCGATGCCGCCGTCGATGTAGGCCAGCAGCGCCGGGAGCACCGCGACGCCGGCGTGTCCCTTGGTCAGCACGTGGCCGTCGTGACCGTCGAGCGCATCGATGGTCGATGCGCCGGCGAACGCCGCGCCGGCAAGGCCAGCGCCGCGGCCATCGAGCAGGATGCGCGTGCTGCCACCGAGTTGCGTGGCGGCGTAATGCGTGACGATCGCCGCGCCCGGCGTGCGCGAGCCGCCGGCGGCGATGCCGATCAGGTCGAGCAGGCAGCGCGTGGCCTGGTCGACGACGTCGGCGGGCAGCTCGTCGTACGTCAGCGTGAGCGCGAATTGCGGAACGGCGGCGCGATTCGCCGCCGTCGCACGGTCGCGCTCGATCATCGGCCGGCTCAGATGAGTCCCTGCTCCTTCAGAAACCCGTGCGCGACGTCCTCGACGGTCTTCTTGTCGACATCGACGCTGGCGTTGAGCTTGGCCATGTTGTCGTTAGTGAGCTTGGCCGACAGCGCGTTGAGCGGCTCGGCGAGCTTGGGATTCTTGTCGAGGATCTCCTTGCGCACCACTGGCGTCATGATGTACGGCGGTGCGTAGTTCTTGTCGTCCTTGAGCACGATGAAATTGAACGCGGGAATGCGCCCGTCGGTGGCGAACACCACCGCGGTGTCGACCTGGCGCTCCTTGAGCGCGGAGTACGTGAGTCCGGTGTCCATGCGCTTGACGTTGTCGCGGTCGAATTCGAATCCGTACGCGCTTTGCCAGCCCGGCAGGCCGTCGGGGCGCGCATAGAATTCGGCGTTCGATGCGAAGGTAAGCTTGGCCCCGCCGTTGATCGCCTTCGCCAGGTCGCTCATGGTCACCAGGCCGCGCTTCTGTGCATCGTCCTTGTTCATCGCGAAGGCGTAGGTATTGTTGACTGCCGACATGTTGAGCCAGACGAGACCCTTGGCGCCATCGACTTCCTTGAGGCGCTGGTACGCAGCTTCGGCAGTGGGAAACTTGTCGGCGATCTTGTTGTAGACGTTGAGACCGGTGCCGGTGTATTCCCAGTAGACGTCGATCTGGCCGTTCTCCAGCGCAGCGCGCACCGCGGCGCTGCCCATCCCTGCCTTGCGCTCCGGCGTGAAGCCCCGGGCCTTGAGCAGCTCGACCGTCATCGCGGTCATGATCTGCTGCTCGGTAAAGGCCTTGCCGCCGACGACGATCGTCTGCGCGCTGGCCGTGCATGCGAGCGCGAACGCGATCAAACCGGTCGCGGCAGCGCGAATGACGCTGTTCATTGTCATCTCCTCCTTGGTGGAATCTACGCGTTGCGCAGCGGGTTGACGCCGCGCGGTACGAGCCAATACTGCGCCTGCCCGAACAAAAAATCCACGGCGACCGCGAGCAGCGCGGTCGGAATCGCCCCGGCCAGCATCATTGCCGGCTCCTGCAGGTCGATCCCCGTGAAGATGAGCTCGCCGAGGCCGCCGCCGCCGATCAGAAACGCGATCGGCGCGGTGCCGACGTTGACCGCCATCGCGGTGCGCACGCCGGCGAGCATGACGAACAAGGCATTGGGCAACTCGACCCGGCGCAGGATGTCGCGCGGTCCCATGCCCATCCCCTGCGCCGCATCCACCATCTCCGCCGGTACCGCGCGAATGCCGGCGTAGGTATTGCGGATGATCGGGAGCAGGGTGGCGATCCACAGCGCGACGATCGCGGGCAGCGCGCCGATGCCGAGCAGGCTCATCATCAGCGCCAGCTTGGCGAGCGTCGGGACCGACGTCGCCATGTTCACCACCTGGATCGTGCCCTCGGCGTAGCGCGCCATCCACGGCCGCGACAGCCAGACCCCGGTGGCGATGCCGCTGACGATCGCCAGCGATCCCGAGATGCCCACCAGCATCAGGTGCTGCTTGATCAGATACATGACGTCCTTGCGATAGCGCAGCATGTCGGTCCACAACCCGCTGGCGATAAGCGCGACCGCGATCGCCACCGCGATCGTCGCCAGGACCGCATACGGCATGATCGAGCGCCGCGGCGAGCGCGCCCGTTTCACTGCGGGCTCATCGTGCCGCTTCATTTTCGCAACTGCGCGCCGAGGCGCGATGCGACCGCGGTGCGTGTGATGCGACCGACGATGTGGCCATCGCCGTCGATGCACGGCAGCGACTCGGCCGCGGTCTCGAGGAACAGCGCCGCGACGCGCCGAAGGTCATCGCTCGGCCGCACCCCCAGCTCGCGCGTGTCGACAGCTCCATCAGCAGCGGTCATCACTTCCGCGACGCGGATGCGGCGCAGGCGCTTGAGCGTGCGATCGCTGCCGACGAAGCTCGCCACGAATTCGTTCGCGGGCTGCGCCAGCATCGCGTCTGGCGGCGCATATTGCGCCAGGCGCCCCGACTGGAAGATCGCGATGCGGTCGGCCATTTTCACCGCCTCGTCGATGTCATGGCTCACGAACAGCACGGTCTTGCGCAACGATTGCTGCATGCGCAGGAACTCGTCCTGGATCACCTCGCGGTTGACTGGATCGAGCGCGCCGAAGGGCTCGTCCATCAGCAGCACCGGAGGATCGGCGGCGAGCGCGCGCGCCACGCCGACGCGCTGCGCCTGTCCGCCCGAGAGCTCACCCGGGTAGCGGTCATAGAACTGCGCAGGGTCGAGCGCCAGCATCGCCAGCAGCTCCTGTGAGCGCTTGCGTATGCGCTCGGCGCTCCAGCCCAGCAGGCGCGGCACGACGCCGACGTTCTCGCCGACCGTCATGTTGGGGAAGAGGCCGATCTGCTGGATCACATAGCCGATCGTTCGCCGCAGCGCGACCGGATTCATGGTGTCGGTGTCGACGCCGCCGATGAACACCTTGCCCGACGTCGGTACGACGAGCCGGTTGATCATGCGCAGCGTCGTCGTCTTGCCGCAGCCCGACGGACCGAGCAACACGCAAGTTTGCCCGGCTTCGACTTCGAAGCTGATCTCGTCGACCGCGGTGACCTCTCCCTGCGCCGACTGGTAGGTCTTGGTCAGCGCCTCGAGCCGGATCATGCGCGAAGCCTCAGCCCGCGCCGATCGATGCTTGCGCCCTCCGTCCTCGCTGTGTGCGTAACGCGGCGCTGCAGCCACAGCAACGAATAATCGGCGGTGATCGCGAGCAGTCCGAGTGCCAGCGCGCCGGTGATCAGCTGCCGGATGTCGGTCTGCGAGATGCCGCGGCTGATGAACGTGCCCAGTCCGCCGGCGCCGATGTACGCGGCGATCGCCGTCACGCCGATGTTGATGACGACCGCGACGCGGATGCCGGCGATGATCAGCGGCAGCGCGATCGGGATTTCGACGCGCGCGAGCCGCTGCGCGGTCGACATGCCCATGCCGATCGCCGCCGAGCGCAGCGCCGGATCAACGTTGCGGATCGCCGTGTAGGTATTGCGGATGATGGGCAGCTGAGCGTAAAGCATGGCCGCGATCACCGCGGGCAGGTAGCCGATGCCCTGGTGGAACTTCGACAGCAGCGGAATGAGCACGCCGAAGAGCGCGATCGACGGAATCGTCATCACGATCGAGCCGAGATACAGGACCGTGTCCGCCGTGCGCTGGCTCTGCGTGATGGCGATACCCAGCGGAACGCCGGTGAGGATCGCGATGCCGACGGCCACGCTGACGATCGAGATGTGTTCGAGCGTGCGCTCGCCGATCGCAGGAAGATTATGCAGAATGAACGCGAGCGTTTCCACGATGTGCTTCGCCGGCCGGTGAATGCGTTGCTTGTGTCGAACGTGCCGCGGTCGCCTCGAATGTACCGGCAACTGTTCACGCTCCCCCAAAAATGAGATAGTAGGCTGCCCTATTACAACGACTCGCACAAGCCATGACCGCACAGAACGCGCCACGACTTTCGCTGCTGGAACGGCTCGACCAGGGGCCGGTGATCTGCGCCGAAGGCTACGTCTTCGAGCTCGAGCGTCGAGGCTATCTGCAGGCGGGCGCCTTCGTCCCCGAGGTGGTGCTCGAGCACCCGGACGTCGTTCGCCAGCTGCATCGCGATTTCGTGCATGCGGGCTCCGACGTGGTCGAGGCGCTGACCTACTACGCGCATCGCGAGAAACTCAGGGTGATCGGCCGCGAGGGAGATCTCGAACCGATCAACCGACGCGCGCTCGAAATCGCCAAGTCGGTCGCGGCCGAAACCGGCGCGCTGTTCGCCGGCGACATCTGCAATACCAACGTCTACGACCCGACCGACCCGGCATCACTCCAGGCCGTTCGAGCCATGTTCGAGGAACAGGTCGGCTGGGCGGTGGAAGCCGGCGTCGACTACGTCGTCGGCGAGACTTTTTCCTACGCGCAGGAGGCGCTGATCGCGCTTGACGTGATCAAGCGCACGGGGCAGGTCGCCGTCATCACGCTGGCCATGCACCAGGCCGACATCACTCGCGAAGGCTGGACGGTCACCGAGGCGTGCAAGCGGCTGGCCGATGCCGGCGCCGACGTGGTCGGATTGAATTGCATTCGCGGCCCGGCGACCATGATGCCGCTGTTGCGCGAGATCCGTTTCGCGATCAAGGTGCCGATGGCGGCGTTGCCGGTGCCTTATCGGACCAGTTCCAACGAGCCGTCGTTCCAGTCGCTGCGCGATGCCCACTGGCACGGTGACTGGGGCAGCCGGCCGTTTCCTACGGCGCTCGATCCGTTCACCTGCAATCGGTTCGAGATCGCCGAGTTCGGGCGCGAAGCCCTCGCGCTCGACATCCGCTACCTAGGAGTGTGTTGCGGCGCCGGGCCGCATCACATCCGCGCGCTCGCGGAAGCGGTCGGCAAGCATCCGCCGGCGAGCAAATATTCGGCCGACATGTCGAAGCACGCGTTCCTCGGTTCGCACGAGCGCCTGAAGCAGGTGCAGAAGGATTACGCGAACAAGCTCTGATCGGCTCAGCGCGATTCACCTGCGCTCGAAGCGCCCGATCCGGACGGTCAAAGCGGCGGCAGCGATTTGATGTAAGTCGCCATCGCGGCGCGATCCTCGGCGCTCAGCTGCGAAGTATTGTGGACGACTTCCACCATGGGGCCTCCGACGCGGTCACCATCCGCCGTCATTCCGGTCTGCAGCGTTTCGGTGATCGCCGCCTCCGACCACTCCTTCAACTTCAGCTGGGTAATGTTTGGAAAGCCACCCCCACCCCATGCGGCGGGATTGCCTGCAAAGCGTTTCCCCGCGACGATGGCGCCGACTTGATTGCGAGGGCTGTGGCATTCGGCACAGTGGGCGGGACCGTTGACCAGATAGGCGCCGCGATTCCATTGCGCCGACTGCGATGAGTCGGCCTTGAACGGCCCGCCACCCAAGTACAGCAACTTCCAGCCGCCGACCAGACGCCGAACGTTGAACGGGAACGGCACGTCATGATCGCGCGATGGCCCCGCAACCGGCGGCAAGGTCTTGATGTAAGCGAACAGGTCGCGCAGATCGTCGGTTTGCATCCACTGGTAGGAGGTGTACGGGAATATCGGAAACAGATGCTCGCCCTCGGGGTCAACACCTTTGGTCAAGGCGGTGACGAACTGCGCCTCGGTCCATCCACCGATACCGTCGCGCGTATCGGGCGAGATGTTGGGCGCATAAAAAGTGCCGAACGCCGAAACGAGGCCGAGGCCGCCACCGAGCTTGTTGCTGTCCTCCTGCTTGGGCACGGCGTGGCAGGACGAGCAGCCGCCCGCCAGGAACATCTCCTTGCCGTTGGCGAGATCGGGTGTGTGCGCGCCGAGCGCGCTCGCCGGTACGGTCGACGGAATGGTCAGCATCCAGAAAGCTGCGAGGCCGAGAACGGCGATACCGGCCACCCATAAAAATACCTTACGAAGCATGGCGGCACCCCGGTGAACATGAAGGCCATTCGCTCGCATCGATGAAAATGAACGTCGTATTCATCGTCGCCAACGCTCAGGCCTGAAACGGCGCATCGATGATCGCGAGCCGTTGGTCGCCCTGCTTGAACGTCATGGTCGCGGATCCGATCATGGTGCGCAGCTTGTCGGGCGGTACTTTCAGCGGCGCGGGTGTAGGCGCTGAGCCCGGTGACGGAAACGGGAAGGCGGTCGAGCGCGCCGTATGGAACGTGATGTTGCCCTCGACCTTCTGCACGACCTGATGGATGTGGCCGTTGAGCACGGTGACCGAACCGAAACGCTTCATGTAGCCGAGTGCGCGCGCACTGTCCTCGGTGCCCCAGCCCCAGCTTGGATAGACCGACCACAAGGGCATGTGCGCGAAAACGACCAGCGGCGTCGACGCCGAGCGGCCCTTCAGATCGTCTTCGATCCATGCGAGCTGCTCATTGCCCAATTCCCCGAGCCCGCCCGCCTTGCCGCCCGGATTGTCGACGTGCACGGTGTCCATGAAGCGCACGCCGGTGACGACATTGACGAGGGCCATGAAGTGAACGCCGTTGGCGTCGAAGCTGTACCAGCCCGCGCCTTTGCTGCCGCGTCCGAAGCGCTCGCGGTAAAGCTTGACCTCCGGGTCGAGCACGTCGTGTTCGCCGGGTACATAGTGCACGTCGAGTTGCGCCTGCGAAATGATGTGTTCGGCGTCGTCGAATTCCGACGGCCTGGACAGATGCGTGATGTCGCCGGTATGGATCACGAACGAAGGCTGCACTGGCATCGCCTTGATGCGGTTGATCGCCTCCTCCAGCGTACCTTTCACGTTCGGGTTGAGCGGCTTGGCGAAACCTACATGGCTGTCGCTGATCTGCAGGAAGGTGAGCTCGCCCGCGTCGGGCGTCTTCACCGGGTCCGGCGTGGTCGACTGGGCGAGCAGGCCGATCGAATGAGCGACCCCGCCGGAGAGCGTCCACAGCACGCCTGTGCCGGCCCATGCCATGCATCCCAGCGCCCTGCGCCGGCTCACACCATCAACACGGTCCGCCATCGTCGCTCTTTCGTGACGCGTAATGCGTCTCCATGAGTGCGATACCGCTGGGCTGCGGAATATATTCCCGGCCTCAGGGCTCGTAGTGCGCTTGCATCGCTCCCGATTTGAGAATGTGCACACCGGGCTTCGCGTCGAGCATCGCTCCGACCAGCGCGGACGCGACGGCGCGCGCCGGAATCGGCCGTACTCCGCGCGGCATGATCCAGGCGAGCGGCACAAGCAGCCTTTCCGCCCATAGTTCGCCGCTGCGCGGCGGTTGTCCCAGGGCGGAGCGGTCACCCAGTAACATCGACGGCTGCGCGATCAACAGCGTTTCGTAGCCGAGCTGCGCAAGACTGACCTCCATTTCGCCTTTCACCCGGTTGTAAAAGATGCGCGACTTCGCAGCGGCCCCCAATGCCGATACGACGGCCAGGCGCATTGCTCCCGCGGCCTTGGCGGCCCGCGCGACATTCACTACGTAGTCGAAATCCACCTGACGAAAGGCTGCTTCCGATCCGGCGATCTTGAGCGTGGTGCCGAGCGCGATGAACACATCATTTACCGCGGGGAGTGCGGGCAGCCGCGCGAAGTCGACCTGGAGAATCTTAAGCTTTTCATGCGTGTTGATGTCAGGCAGCGTGCGGCGCGCGAGGACGTGCACCACGCGGTAGCGGGAGCTGGCGAGGAGCAACGACAAAAGCGCGCGACCGACGAGGCCGGTGGCACCGGCGAGCAAAGCTGTGCGCGAAGTCGTAGCGACGTTGTTCACGTGATCACTTTACTCGCGATAGGTCGGATCGCACGCATTTGAATTTTTTTGCGACGAGCTTCGCGAAGGAGGGCGGACCTACAAGGACAAGGCCGCCGGCGTGGGCGCGTGCGCGGCCACCAGGCCGAGCGACTTGAGCTCGCACCAAAAGGCATCAGGGATGGCGACCGCGAGCATCTCGACCGCGTCCTTCCAGTGGGCGGGGAGCTGCGCTCCCGCGATCACGACGTCGACCGCGGGATGCGCCAGCGGGAACTGCAGAGCCGCCGCGCGCAATGGCACGCCGAAGCGGCTGCATGCCTCCTCGATAGCGGCCGTCCGCTCGATCCAGTCCTGTGCCGCAGGTGCGTAGTTGAATCGAACGGTTTCCCGCCGGTCCTTCACGCCGGTCGCGAGGATCCCCGAGTTGAACACACCACCCAGCGCGATGCGCACGCCCTTTTGCACGCACAGCGGGAGCAATTCCGGCAGCGCAGTCTGATCGAGAAGGCTGTAGCGCCCCGCGAGCAGCAGGCATTCGACGCGAGTCGCACGAAGAACGACGACGCACACTCTGACGTCGTTGACCCCCAACCCGTAGTGGCCGACGAGTCCCTCGCGCTGCATTTGCTGCAGCGCGGGGATCGCTTCACTGACCACCTGCTGCAAAACCATGGGGTAGCGCGCTCCGTGCGTCACCTCATCACAGTCGTGAACGAACGCGACGTCGATGCGCGGAACGCCCAGACGCTGCATGCTGTCCTCGACGCTGCGCCGGATCCCGTCTGCCGAGTAGTCCCATCGCTGGACGAAGGGAAGGACGTCGACATAGCCGTTCTGGTCGCGCGACGCCGCCGGGTCGGGACGAAGCAGGCGTCCGACCTTGGTCGACAGCACACGGCTGCTTAAAGGCACCGCTCGCAGCGCTTCGCCAAAGCGGTGCTCGCTCAACCCGTTGCCGTAGTGCGGCGCCGTATCGAAAGTACGGCAGCCGTCGTTCAGGGCGGCTTGCAGGACGCCACGCGCCTCGACATCGGAGATCGCCTTGAACAGGTTGCCGATGGCCGCACCGCCAAGGCCGAGCCTCACCTTCGAAGCGGTAGCAGGAAAGATCGTCGGCACGGTGGCATTCATGAGCACGGGACGGACACGCGTCGCTCGGCGCAGTCAGGCCGCATCATAGCAATGCGTCGATGGCGGTGTCGCGAGCTCCCGCCCAACTCTTCGCTGGATTGAATCCGGCGCCGGGAGAGGCCTTAGCCGTGCGGCGAGGCCGCCGCCTTGTTGAGACAGACAGCAATTCGTCAGCATTCGTGCGTACAGTTGCACGCGAGCTTCCTCTCAATCAAAATTGCATCGTGATGCCGCACGGCCGCTCGATTTCCATAGTGTTCGTTCGCGTACCAATCTTGTTTGTTCGTGCCGTGCGCAGTACGGTCGAGAAAGCGCGCCAGCGAGGCGACGCTGATTTCAACGAGGTGAACGAGAGTGTGTGGCATCGTCGGGCAGGTCGGGGGTGATGACCCACCGGCACTCGTCAAAGCGACGCTGAGCAGTCAACTCGCGCTCCTGCATCATCGCGGTCCCGATGACTCGGGCGTAATGATGGATCCGCGCTTCGCCTTCGGGCACGCGCGTCTCGCCATCATCGATCTGGAGTTCGGACAGCAGCCGTTCGCGTCGGGCGACGGCAACGTCGTCATCACGTTCAACGGCGAAATTTACAACTACCTCGAGCTGCGTGAAGAATTGCTGCGCGCCGGCCACGCGTTCCGCACGCATTCAGACACTGAGGTCCTGGTCAACGGCTACCTGCAGTGGGGGCACGACATACTGCGCAAGGTAGACGGGATGTTCGCGTTTGCCTTGTACGACCGGCGCAGCCAGGCTCTTTTCTGCGCGCGCGATCCGTATGGCCAGAAGCCGTTCTTCTACCACCTGGAACGCGGCCGATTCGCCTTTTCGTCGGAATGCCGGACTTTCGAGCGGCTTCCGAGTTTCCGCAGCGAGATCGACCAGGCATCGCTGATCGATTTCCTGGCCTTCGAGTCGCTGCCTTTCGATCGCTCGATTTACCGCGGCATCCAGAAGCTGCCGCCGGGATACTCGCTGTCGTTCGTCAACGGAGAGCTCGAGCTGTCGCGGTACTTCGAATCGGTCCCGCGGGGCACGTCGGGGCTCGCATCGGCAAGCGAGCTCGACTCGGAAATCCATGCGCTGCTGCGCCAGTCGATCGAGCGCACCTTCCGCGCCGACGTGCCGGTGGGCTTGCTCCTGAGCGGCGGCCTCGACTCGTCGATGGTGCTGGCGATATTGCGCGAGGTCCATCCGGCGGCACCGCTGCGCACCTTTACCATCCGTAACGTCGATCCCTCCTTCGACGAGAGCGCGGCCGGCGCGGCGCTCGCGAAACGATTTCAGACCACGCACACGGAGATAACCGCGGAGCCTTCGGCGCTCGCCGGCATCGCGTCGAGGCTTCCCGCGCTGCTCGACGAGCCGCAGGCCGACCCCGGACTGCTTCCCAAGTACATGATCTGCGGCGAAGTCGCGCGCACGACCAAGGTCGCGCTCACCGGAGACGGCGGCGACGAGTTCTTTTATGGATACTCGATCTTCCGCGCGCAGCGCGCCGCGCGATTTGCGAAGTACCTGCCCGGGTTCATGCACCGCCATGTGATCAGGCCGCTCGCGAAAAAACTCCCCGCGACCGACGGCTACATGGGTCTGGATCTGAAGCTCAAGCAGTTCGCGAAGGCGTTTCCCGGCCCCGACCATTTGCGCAACTTCTACTGGACCTGCGCGTTCTCGGATCGCGAGCTGGCCGCGCTTCTGTGCGATCGCGAAGGCGATTTCGACGACATGACCCGCCAGCTCGCGATGCAGCACACGCGCTGGCAGGAGGCCGAGGGAGCGCTCGGACGCCTCGCCTATCTCTACCAGCAGCAGTTCCTGCCCGACTACGTGCTCGCCAATTCCGATCGCGCGTCGATGCTCAATTCCGTGGAGCTGCGCACGCCGTTCCTCGCGGTGGACCTGGTGCAACGGCTCAACGCCTTGCCCGACTCGGCGAAGATGCGCGGCGGGCAGACCAAGTCGATCCTGAGGCGGATCGCGGCGCGCGTCCTGCCGCCGGGAATCGCCAGGGGACGAAAAATCGGTTTCACCGCACCGGTCGCTTCGCTGCTGCGCAACGAGCTCAAGGAGGAAGTGCTGGAGTTCCTGGGCGCTTCGTATCTGCGGCGTCAGGGGCTGTTTCGAGAGGAGCGCGTTTCCAGGCTGCTGACCGAGCACTTCACCCAGCAGCACAATCACTACAAGCCGATCTGGGCGCTGTTCATGCTGCAGAAATGGCTGCACTCCCGGAATCTGCAATGCGCCTGAAGACGACCTCGTCGCTGTCGATCGTCGTCCCCGCGCACAACGAGGTCGAAAGTCTGCCTATCCTGGTCGAACAGACCCTGTCCGTCCTGCAGGAAATCGATTGCCCATCGTCGGAGATCATTCTGGTCGACGACGGTTCCACCGACGGCACTGGCGAGGTGATGGCGAGGCTCGCGCGCGAGGGACGCGGCGTCAAGGCCGTGCTGTTCCGCAGGAATTTCGGCAAGTCCGCCGCGATGATGGCGGGCTTCCGCGAGACCAAAGGAGACATCGTCATCACGATGGATGCGGACCTCCAGGACGACCCCGAGGAGATTCCGCAATTCATACAGATGATCGAGAGCGGTTACGACCTGGTATCGGGCTGGAAGCGCAAGCGCAACGATCCACTGGAAAAGAGGCTGCCCTCGCTGTTTTTCAACTGGGTGGTGCGCAAGGCGTCCCGAGTGGAGCTGCACGACAACAATTGCGGGTTCAAGGCTTATCGCCAATGGTGCATCAAGGAACTCTCGCTACACGGTAACCAGCATCGATTCGTGGCGGCGATCCTGGCATGGGGCGGGGCCAAGATCGGCGAGATCCCGGTCCGGCACCACGAGCGCAGGTTCGGCGAGACAAAATACGGGATCGCGCGCTATTTCCACGGGGCGGCGGATTTTGCGACCCTGATCCTGCTCACGCGGTTCTCGCAGCATCCGATGTACCTGTTTGGCATGATCGGAGTCCCGCTGATCGTGCTCGGTACCGTGCTCGGCGGCTACCTGCTCGTGAACCACCTCATGTTTCTCATGACGTCGACGATGGGTTTCCCTCTTACCATCCGTCCGCTGCTCATCATTACCGTGTTCCTGTTCCTGATGGGGCTGCTCATCTTCCTGATCGGATTGCTCGCCGAGTTGGTGCTGCGTTCGAGTTCGCTGGAAAGGGGATACTGGGTCAAGCAGATCATCGAAGCCGAACCCGAAAGCGTCGTGCCGAACATCCGCTCCAGCTCGACATCGAAGGGAAAGCGGTCAGTGACGACCTGATCCCGTTGCGAACTCGAGCGGATGCCCGACCTTCAGTAAAGCGTCAGCAAAAGGCAAGCAACACGTCATCGTGTCAGCGTGACGCAAGTCCGGCGTGCAACAATCCTCGCCCTATCACTGGATCGTCGCAAGGATTGTCGACATGCTGGGCGCAGACATCCCACATCGTGGAAGTGGCAGTTGGCCAGCGTGGACCTGGCCCACCGCTCTGACTGTTGCATGGGTCGTCGTCGGGCTCGTGGGCCATGATCCGTGGAAGGCCGATGAAGCACACACCTTCGGTGTCGTCGTCGATTTTCTGCGGTTGGGTGATTGGGTCGTTCCGTCGCTGGCCGGCGAGCCGTTCATGGAGAAGCCGCCGCTCTTCTACATCGTGGCGGCGGCGTGCGCGCAGCTTTTTGGCGTACTACTACCCCTGCACGACGCTGCCCGCCTGGCCTCGGGCTTCTTTGTCGGGATCGCTCTCCTGTTCCTTGGACTGACGGCGCGCGAAATTCATGGTCGTGGCTACGCCTCGGTTACGCTGCTCGTCTTCATCAGTTGTTTTGGTACGTTCGCGCGGTTGCACCAGATGGTTACCGACGTGGCTCTGCTCGCAGGCCTCGCCGTTGGAATCTTCGGATTGGCGCTCGCGCGACGCACTCTCTGGAGCGCCAGTGCTGCGCTAGGTGCCGGAGCCGCAGTCGCATTCCTCGGAAAGGGGCTGTTGGGGCCCGGCCTGCTCGGGCTCACGGCGTTGCTCCTGCCGCTCTATCCGTTGTGGAGAACGCGGCGTTACATGGTCGTGCTGTGCGTTGCCGCATTGCTCGCGGTGGTACCAGCTGCGCTGTGGATGTCGGCGCTCTATGCACGCTCCCCCGATCTGTTCCACGAATGGCTGGTCATCAACAATTTCGGACGCTTCTTCGGCTTCACCCGTATCGGACCGCATGCGCCGCCTGGATACTATGCGTACACGCTGCTGTGGTACGCATTTCCGGCGCTGCCGCTGGCGGGACTCGCCCTTTGGAACGCGTGGCGTCGTCCCGCGATACCGGACGCGAGCAGGGGTGTCGAGTTGCCTCTCATGCTCACCGTCGTCGTGGGCTCGGTCCTGGGCCTAGCCAGCGATTCGCGCGAACTCTACTTGCTTCCGCTAATGCTGCCGCTTTCACTCCTCGCCGCCAAGGGAGTTGAGCGGCTGCCCTTGGCAGGTGCGCGCGCCGTGTCCAATGGGGCGCGATGGGGCATGGGCGCCATCGCGTCGTCGATATGGCTGAGCTGGCTCGTGCTCGTTGCAGGGGAACCCGAGCATCTGCAGTCATTGCTGCTTGCTTATCAACCCGGCTTTGCCGCCAAGGTGAACTGGATACATGTCGGACTGGCGTCGATCGCAACGGTGGTCGCGGCGGCCGCGATGTTGCGCCCGGCCAGATCCTCAGTGAGCGCCTTGAAGCAATGGGCCGTTGGGCTGACGCTTTGCTGGACCTTGCTCGCGACGCTGTGGGTTCCCTATTTCGATGCTGGCAAGAGCTACCGTTCGATGATCGTTTCCCTCGTTCCTGAGCTTCCCTCAGGAGGTTGCGTGGCCAGCTGGCACCTCGGCGAACCACAGCGAGGGATGCTCGAGTATTTTGCGCGGATCTCGACCGAGCGGCTGGAGAGCCTGCCCGACGCAAAATGCAAAGCGCTGCTCGTACAGGGTTGGCGAAGTACGGGCGCGCCCGCCCCGACGCCCGACTGGATTGCGGTATGGGAGGGCGCGCGCCCGGGCGATCGAAAGGAGCTCTATCGACTCTATCGGAGAGACGTGACTCCGGGACAAGCGACGATCGTGTTTCCGTAGACGTCGGTGCACCACGCGCCCATCAAACGCGGCCTCCCTGGTCGACACCGGGCAGGAGAACCTCGCGCGGAAAAGGAGAACTCATGGCACGACCACCGTCGAGATCGAGTTCATCGGCGATCCGCTGACGACCCGGCGGCTGACCGCGACATAGACCAGCGTCCGCCGCTTCGTGTCGTACATGCGCACGACCTTGGTGTCCTTGAACAGCAGCGACGTGCTTTCGCTGAACACGCTTTCTTCCTTCGGCAGCTTGTCCGGCAGCGTGATGGCTCCGGTCTGGTGACACGAGATCGCGAAGCGCGAGGGGTCCTCCGCGACGCCGACCGCTCCCTTGAACCCTCCCGTCTTCGCCTGGCTGATGTGGCAAGCCACGCCCGGGACGCGCGGATCGTCAAACGCGAACACGCAGACCTTGTCGTTGGGCGTGAACAGGTTGAAGGTGGTCGACGTGCACCCGACCTCTTCGGCGTGCGCGGGCAGCGCGACGAACCACGTCAGCGCGCAGTACACAAGCAGTCGTTTCATCGTGAGCCTCAGTTGGGACGGAGTTGGTGAAATGATATTGTGTGCCCAAAGCGACCTGCGCCGAGGAAGATCTCCCGATGAACCGAATGTTTTCTTTCATTGCCGCGCTCGGCGTCGCCTCGTTGTCGGCTGCACCCAGCTACGCCGGCATGGACGAAGGCATCGCCGCGCTGAAGCGACAGGACTACGCCACTGCCGCCACGGAGCTGCGCCCCGAGGCCGAGCGCGGCAACGCCGAAGCGCAATACCGCGTCGGCCTCATGTACGAATACGGCAAGGGGTATCCACTCGACAAGTCACAGGGGGTGACCTGGTTCCGCAAGGCGGCGATGCAGGGGCATGTCGCGGCGCAGGTCGAGCTGGCGGTTATTTATGCCACCGGCGATGGCGTCAAGGAGGACGACGCGCAGGCGGTCAGCTGGTTCCGCAAGGCCGCCGAGCAGGGCAACGCCATCGGGCAGTATAACCTCGGCCTGCTCTATGCGAAGGGGCAGGGCATCCCGCGCGACGACGTGCTGGCCATCGCGTGGTTTCGCGAGTCCGCCGACAACGGCTACCCCGGCGCGCAGTTCAAGCTCGGCGTCGCGTACGAGAACGGCGAGGGCGTCGCCAAGGATCACGTGCTCGCCTACGTCAACTATGCCATCGCTGCGCGCGGCGGCGCCGACGAATACGTCGCGCACCGCGACGACGCCGCGCGCGCACTCACCGCGGCGCAGTTGAAGGATGCCAAGGCGATAGTCGCGGCGTGGCAGCCCGGCCGGCCGATGCCCATGCGCGGCGGCACGAGCGCCAGCGGTGTGCAGGTCGCAGCAGCGGCAAGCGCGTCCGACAAGTGCAGTGCCACCGGCGCGATGGAGGGCGAGAAGTTTACCGCGACGCACTGCGCGATTTCGCTCTACGGTGATCAGCACAGCGTCGCGATCTGGTTCAACGAAGATGCGATTACTCCTGACGAAGCCGTGGCCTTCCAGCTCTCGTCGTACGCCGGCGAAGACAAGGCTGGCAAGCGGCGCACGCGCGTGCAGATCATGTTCTGTCCGGGCGGCGGCAGCAGCAACGTGTCGCCTTCGGCGGTCAAGTCCATCGACTTCAATACCAGCCACGCCAAGTCGGCGTTCTCCGGCGTGCAGTGGGTCGTCGAAGCACCTAAGGATTTCAAGGTCGAGAAGCTGAGCGGCAAGCTCGAGCCGGGCGGCACGCTCAGCGGTCGCATCGTCGGGCAGCGCGCCAAGACGTCTTGGACCTTCGACTTCGATTTGAATCTGCCGACCAAGGATTCCGCGGCGGGCATGAGCTGCGGCAAGTGATCTCGGCGGGAAGGTAAAATAGGCTTCATGAAAATCGCCACCTTCAACATCAACGGGATGACCGCGCGCGGTTCGGCGCTGTTGCACTGGCTGGAAGAAGCGAAGCCCGACGTGGCCTGCCTGCAGGAGCTCAAGACGCCGCAGGAAAAATTTCCCGAGCAGGCGATCCGCGAAGCAGGCTACGGCGTCGTCTGGCATGGCCAGAAAAGCTGGAACGGCGTCGCCATTCTCGCACGCGGCACCGATCCCGTGGAGCGGCGGCGCGTGCTGCCCGGCGATCCCGAAGATCTGCACAGTCGCTATATCGAAGCGACCGTCAACGGCATCATCGTCGGCTGCCTTTACCTTCCCAACGGCAATCCCGCGCCCGGGCCGAAGTTCGACTACAAGCTGCGCTGGCTCGAGCGCTTTTTGCTGCACGCGGCCGAGCTGATGGCGAGCGGAGAGCAAGTCGTGCTGGCTGGCGACTACAACGTCATCCCCACCGAGATCGACGTCTACAAGCCCGAGCGCTGGGTCGACGACGCGCTGTTCCGCCCCGAGACGCGCGACGCGTATCAAAGGCTGCTGGCGCAGGGCTGGCTGGATTCCCTGCGCCACCTCAATCCAGGCGCCGTCGTCTACACATTCTGGGATTACTTCCGCAACGCCTTCGACCGCAACGCGGGGCTGCGCATCGACCATCTGCTGCTGAGCCCGTCGCTCGCGCCGCGCCTCACCGGCGCCGGGGTCGATCGCGACGTTCGCGCGCGCGAAAAGCCGAGCGATCACGCGCCGGTGTGGATCACGCTGGACAACTAGACGACGGCAGGATGCAAATGGATATCGGGAACGCGAAGAAACGATCCATGGACCGTCTGCACGCCAGATCGGGGATGCTGATCCTGATGTTCGCATCGACGGTAGCATTCGCGCCGGCTGCGAGTGCGATCGAGCTCGTGGTGCACGCTTCGATGGTGAACAAGGCACTGAGAGAGCAGGTCTTCAGGGATCATGGCCGTTATTATTTGCAGCGCCCCAGTCCATGCAACGATCCCTATCTGGAGGATCCGACCGTATCGTTCAAGCAAGGGCGCATTTATGTCGGCGCGCATTTCGCCGGACGCGTCGGCGCGCTGATCGGAGGCGTGTGCAAATCCGCGACCGAGCCGAGCGCGGTCATGATCTCAGGCCGCCCCGTTTTGCGCGGCCAAAAAGCCGTTCTCGAAGATCTGCGCGTGGAGCATGCGGACAAGCCGATGGTGGCCGCCGCAGTGCAAAGCCTGATCGGTGGCGATTCGCGTTCGCCGATTCGCATCGACTTCGCCGACGCCATTCGGACCCTGACGATCCCAGCCAAGACAGCGCCTTATACGATCGTGGTGCGCTCGCTGGAATTGAGCAACCTTTCCGTGCAGGACGAAGAACTTCACGTGACGGTGGAGGGCGCCGTCGAAGTGCGTTAGGTGGTGTCGAGGGAGGGGACATGAAACACACGTTCGGGGCCGCGGTTATGGTGATTGTTCTGGGTGGCTGTTCATGGATGGCGCCTCGTGTCGAGATGCCGCAGATGGGCCCAGCGGATGCTACCGATCCTGCCAAGAAGTATCCAGCCAACAGCAAGTACCTGGCGCTTCCGCACGAAACCGATATTCGAATGATCACTCAACAGATGAGGGCCTATGCCGGCACATGGGCAGACGCACGCGATACCTTGAATCAGTGGAACTTCGTATCGGGCGAGGGCATCTTCTACGGCGGAATCACCGCCGCGATCGGCGGTATCGTCAATTCGCCGCATACGGCCATTGTCGGCACCGCACTCGCGGGTGGCGCGGCGCTGCTGACCAACCACTACGCGCTCAAGATCCAGGCTGTGAACTACGGAAACGGATCCGACGCGATGCAGTGTCTTTACAACAGCGTGACCGATATCTCGCCTGCAATCTGGAACCTGTACGACTTGAATGGCAATCTCATCCCACCGAAGAACGCCTTCGCCGGCCCGGCGCTCAGCGGCTACGACACGCTGGTGGTGCTGATACCGACGATCAACGACAGCATGAACAAAGTTGTTGGCGCGCTGGCGAAAGCGCAAGCGAGCGTGACGCTGGTGACACCTTCGGTTGCGGATATCACGCAGGCGATTTCGGTCGCGGCGACGAGCAAGCAGTCGACCGATAGCATTGCAGCACCCGTGGCCCTGGTGCTCAACAGCGGCCGCGTTCGGGCGTTGGCGCGCAATGCGTTGCCAGGAGTTAATCTTCCGGACGCGGCGGTTGCGCTGGCGCTGCAGCTTCCGGCCACGCTCCAAAAATGCAATGCGGCGTTCGGGCCGTGAGCGCGGCGCCGACTACAGGAAACTCGTCCGCGCCCTGAACGCCGCCGCCCTGCGGTACTGAGCCTGCGCGCGAATATTCACGCGATGCGCGGCGATATAAGCCGCAGCTACGCGGCGAGGTGCCCCGGCACGTACTCGGTGATGAGATTCATGTATTGTGCACGCAGCAACTCGGCGGCGTTGTCCAGGCGCTTCATGCTCCTGAGTCCGCGCACCACCGCCACCGAGGCAGGGCCACTCTGCTCGAGCCACACCATGAGTCCGGACACCAGCGTGCGCATGTAGCCCGGGCCGTGGCGCAGCAGCGCCGACGCGGTCATCACGGTGTCGGCGCCAGCCAGCAGATACTTGATGACCTGGTCGGAAGTCTCGACGCCGCTCGTTGCCGCGAGCGAGCAGCGGATACGCCCGGCAAGCAGTGCGATCCACAACAGCGGCGGGCCGGCTTCATGGCTCGTGCTCAGCTTGAGATTCGCCTTGACCGACAGCGTAGCGAGATCGAAGTCGGGCTGATAGAAGCGATTGAACAGCACGATGCCATCGGCGCCCGCGTCGGCAAGCTTGTGCGCGAAGTTGCCGGTGGAGCTGAAAAATGGAGACAGCTTCACCGCGACGGGAATCTTCACCACGCGCTTCACCGAGCGGACGACGTCGACGTAGCGCGCCTCCACGTCTTGGCTGCTCGCGCTCGTATCGGTCGCCACGAAATACATGTTGAGCTCGAGTGCGGCAGCTCCCGCGCCCTCGAGTCTCGCGGCATAGTCGGTCCACCCATCGGACGTCACGGCGTTCAAGCTGGTGATGACCGGGATGCCGACCGCGTCGACCGCGCGGCGAACGGTGTTGAGGTGCCCCGACACGCCGCGGTCGTAGTCGGCAAGCTCCGGAAAGTAGCTTCCTGCCTCGGGGTGGCTGTACGAGCCGTGTTCGGTATACATCGCGTAAGCCGTGTCCTCGGCACGTATCTGTTCCTCGAACAGCGACGGCATCACCACGGCCGCGGCGCCCGCGGCTTCGAGCGCGCGGATACCTTCCACTGTCGAGGTCAGCGGCGATGCCGAGGCGATGATCGGGTGCGCGAGTTTCAGTCCCAGGTAGGTCGTCCTCAGATCCATGGCTAGGCGTCCTCCCAATGCGGGTTGAACCGGCTGCCATCGCGCGAGGCCAGATCCTCGTACAAGGTATAGCGCTCCTTGAGTGCGAGCTGCGCCTGATCCAGCAGGTGCCGCGCTTCTCCAGGATGGGTCTGCTCGATGACCTTGAAGCGCACTTCGCGGCTGCGGTATTCGCCGAGCGGGATGCGCGGACGCGTCGAGTCCAGCCGGAAGGGATTCATGCCGCGCTTGCGCATGGTTGGATCGAACCTGAGCAGCGGCCAATGCCCGCTCGCCACCGCGCGCGCCGCCTGCTTCATGCCATGGCGCAGGTCGGTCCCGTGCGCGATGCACTGCGAGTACGCGAGGATGAGCGAGGGACCGTCGTAGGCCTCGGCCTCGCGGAACGCGATGACCGCCTGCTCGTTGTTGGCGCCCATCGCGATCTGCGCCACGTAGACGTTTCCGTACGCGATGGCCATCATCGCCAGGTCCTTGCGCGGCACCTTCCTGCCCGCGGCGGCGAATTTTGCCGAGGCCCCGAGCGGCGTCGCCTTCGACGCTTGTCCGCCGGTGTTCGAATAGACCTCGGTGTTGAGCACCAGCACGTTGACGTTGTGTCCCGAGGCGAGCACGTGATCGAGTCCCCCGGAGTCGATGTCGTAGGCCCAGCCGTCGCCGCCGACGATCCACACGGAGCGCTGCACGAGAAAATCGGCCACTGCGAGCAGGTTTTTCGAGTCCGTATCGTGCAGGGTAGCAAGTTTCGCGCGCAGCGCTGCCAGCCGTTCCCGCTGCACGCGGAAGTCGGACTCGGTGCTCTGCGGGGCCTCCAGCAGCGCCGTCACCAGGTCCTCGCCGAGCTTGGGTGCGAGCTTGCGTGCTAGCGCCTTGGCGTTCTCGGTCTGCTGGTCTATCGCGATGCGGTAGCCGAGCCCGAACTCGGCGTTGTCCTCGAACAGCGAATTCGACCACGCCGGTCCGCGACCGTCGGGACCCGACGCCCACGGCGTCGTTGGAAGGTTGCCGCCGTAGATCGAGGAGCATCCAGTCGCGTTGGCGATTTGCAGCCGGTCGCCGAAGAGCTGCGACAGGAGCTTCAGGTATGGCGTCTCGCCGCAACCCGCGCAGGCGCCGGGAAACTCAAACAGCGGTTGCATGAACTGCACGCCGCGGACGTTGGCGAAATTGATGCGCGTGCGGTCGGCCCACGGCAGCTTCTCGAAGAACGCGATGCTTTCGACCTCCAAGGCCATGTGATCGAGGCGCGGCTTCATGTTGATGGCCTTGACGCTAGCGTCGTCCGCGCTGTGCGCTGGACAGTTCTCGACGCATACGCCGCAGCCGGTGCAGTCTTCGACGTAGACCTGAAGCGTGTAGCGCGAATCGGGATAGCCCCGCGCATTGATCGGCGCGGCCTTGAAGCTGACTGGCGCATCGTCGAGCCGGGCCCGGTCGTAGTACTTGGCGCGAATGACGCTGTGCGGACACACGATGGAGCATTGGCCGCACTGGATGCACAGGTCGGCGTCCCAGATCGGCACCTCCTCGGCGATGTTGCGCTTTTCGAATCGGGTCGTTCCGGTAGGGAAGGTGCCGTCGATGGGCATCGCGCTCACCGGCAACGTGTCGCCGCGGCCTTCCATCATGACCGCCGTGACCTTGCGCACGAACTCAGGCGCCGAGTCCGGCACCATCTTGTAGACATCGCGCGTGCTGGTGGCGGTGGCGGGCACCTTCACTTGGTAAAGGTTGGCGAGCGCGCTGTCGATGGCGGCGAAGTTCTTTTTCACGACCTCGGCGCCCTTGCGCGCGTAGGTTTTCTCGGTCTCCTTCTTGATCGCGGCGATGGCCTCGTCGCGCGGCAGCACGCCGGAGAGCGCAAAAAAGCACGTCTGCAGGATCGTGTTGCTGCGCGCCCCGAGCCCGAGATCGAACGCGACCTTCGACGCGTCGATCACAAAGAGCTTGAGATTCTTGTCGATCGCCTGCTGCTGCACCTTGCGCGGCAGCTCGTCCCACACCGCGTCGTGTCCATAGGGGCTATTGATGAGCACCGTGGCGCGGTGCGCGGCGGCGCCGAGCACGTCCTGCTTGTACAGAAAATCGAACTTGTGCACGCCGACGAAGCTCGCCGACTTGAGCAAGTACGGCGCGCGGATAGGGTTGGGACCGAAACGCAGGTGCGAGATCGTGTACGAGCCCGATTTCTTGGAGTCGTACACGAAATAGCCCTGCGCATGACGGCGAGGATCGGCAGCGAGGATCTTCACCGAATTCTTGTTCGCGCCCACCGTGCCGTCGGCGCCGAGCCCGTAGAACAATGCACGCACGACGTCGGGCGACTCGATGTCGAAGGACGCGTCCACGGCGAGGCTCGTATGCGACACATCGTCGGTGATGCCCACGGTGAACCCATGCTTCGAATGGGTTTTCGCGAGCTCATCGAACACCGCCTTGGCCATCGCCGGATCGAAGTCCTTCGACGAGAGACCGTAGCGCCCCCCGATCAGCTTGGGCATGGCAGGCCACGTGCCAGCGGCTACGCCGTGCGCGAGTGTGGTGAGCACGTCGAGGTACAGCGGCTCGCCTGGCGCGCCGGATTCCTTGGTGCGGTCGAGCACTGCCACTGCCTTCACCGACTTGGGCAGCGCATCCAGGAATGCTTTCGCAGCCCAGGGCCGGTACAGCGCAACCTGCAATACCCCGAGCTTCTCTCCGCCGGCATTGAGGTGAGCGGCGGTCGAGTCCAGCACCTCGCAGGACGAGCCGATGGCCACGATTACGCGCTCGGCTTCGGGATGGCCGCTGTAGCTAAATAGCCGATGGCGCCGTCCCGTCAGCTCGGCGAACCGATCCATCGCCTTTTCCATGATGGCGGGAAACCGTGCGTAGAAGGGGTTGACCGTTTCGCGCGCCTGGAAAAACGTGTCGGGGTTGTGTGCGGTGCCGCGCACCACCGGGTGTTCCGGCGAGAGCGCCCGCGCGCGGAACGCGCGCACCCAGTCGTCGTCGATCATGGCCCGTATCTGCGCGTCGGGAATGACCGAGATCTTGTTTTCCTCGTGCGAGGTGCGAAAGCCGTCGAAAAAATACAGGATCGGAACGCGCGATTCGAGTGTGGCGGCCTGCGCGATCAGTGCCAGGTCGTGCGCGTCCTGTACCGATGAAGCGGCCAGCATCGCGAAGCCGGTCATGCGCGCGCTCATCACATCGGAGTGATCGCCGAAGATCGACAGCGCCTGTGTCGCGAGCGAACG
Organism: Casimicrobiaceae bacterium; assembly: GCA_036491555.1. GTDB lineage: Bacteria > Pseudomonadota > Gammaproteobacteria > Burkholderiales > Casimicrobiaceae > PALSA-1003. Next base: position 8,315 of record DASXBS010000071.1, on the reverse strand, counting down.
CGCGGCCACGTGAAACACGCACGCTGTCAGCTCTCCCGCGATCTTGTACATGTTGGGAAGCATCAGGAGCAGGCCCTGAGATGCGGTGAACGTGGTGGTGAGCGCGCCGCTTTGCAGCGACCCATGCAGTGTGCCGGCGGCGCCACCCTCTGACTGCAGCTGCTGCACGACCGGAACGTTGCCCCAGATGTTCTCGATGCCCTCGGCTGCCCACGCGTCGGCGAGCTCGGCCATGGTCGAGGAGGGCGTGATCGGGAAGATCGCCGAGACCTCGTTCACGCGGTACGCGATGTGCGTGGCCGCGGTGTTGCCGTCCATGACGGCGCTGCGGATGCTGGTCATGCGAATCGCTCCGTTGCGCGTTTCATGGCCGGACCGTGAAGCGTGCGGGAAGCGTGTCCGCGCCGGTGGCCGCAGCGCCCGCGGGCTCCGGCTGCATTTCGATGGCATGGCAGGGGCACTGCTCGTAGCACACCGCGCAACCCGTGCACAGATCGTAGTCGAAGCGATAGAAGCGGCCCTTGCCGAGCTTGATGATCGCCTGTTCTGGACACGACGCCAGGCAGTTGTCGCACTCGAAGCAGTTGCCGCAGGAGAGGCATCGACTCGCCTCGTAGCGTGCCTCCGGCTCGGACAGACCCGCGACCACCTCGTCGAAACCCTTGCGCCGCGCAACCGGCGTTTCCGCCTGCTGGCGGCGGTCGGCGTCGAGAAACATCGGCAGGTTGAGCGTCGCGAATTCGACGATCGAGTGCTTCGGCGCGCTTTCGTAGATCCCTCCGCGCAGCCACGCATCGATGTTGCGCGCGGCCTTCTTGCCGTGGCCGACCGCGGCGGTCATGGTGCGCGCGCCGCCGATCATGTCGCCGCCGGCGAAAATCCCGGGCTCGCCGGTTTGCATGTGCGCGTCGACTTCGACGACATCGCCGCGTCCGATCTTGATGCTGGTGATCGCCTTCAGGAATCCGATGTCGGAATGCTCGCCCGCCGCCAGCACCAGCGAGTCGGCCTGCAAGCGCTCGAACCTGCCGGTGCCAATAGTGCCGTTTCCGTCGGCCGCCATCTGCATCTCCTCGACCACGATCTCGTCGCTGCCGAACTGCTTCACCGTGGACATCCACCGGACCTTTACGCCTTCGGCGAAGGCTTCCGCCGCCTCGTAGGGGTGGGCTCGCATGTGTTGACGGTCGGAGCGATAAATGAGCACCGCTTCCTCGGCGCCGAGGCGCTTGGCGACGCGCGCGACATCCACGGCGGTGTTGCCCGCGCCGATGATGCCGACCACCCGGCCGAGCCGCGGCGCGCGACCCTGCTCGACCTGTTCCAGCAGGGTCAGCGCGTGGATCATCTTGCCGCCGTCCATCGACGGAATGTCGAGGTGGTTGCCGACCTGTGCGCCGACCGCGAGGAATAGCGCGTCGAAATGGCCCGCCTGTTTCTCGGCGAGCACGTCGTCGACGCGGTGGTTGCGCGTAATCTTCACGCCCATCGCCTCGATGCGGTCGATCTCCTTCATGAGGCCATCGCGCGGTAGGCGATACGCAGGGATGCCGTAATGCATCATGCCGCCCGGCTCGGGGCTCGCGTCGCGGATTTCGACGTCGTGTCCCATGCGCCTCAGGTGATACGCGCAGGACAGGCCGCCAGGTCCGGCGCCGATGACCAGAACGCGCTTGCCGGTCGGTGGCGCCGTCGAAACCTTCCAGCTGGCGGCGTTGGCCAGATCGCCGAGAAAGCGATCCAGCGAATGGATCGAGACCGCCTGATCCAGATGCTTACGATTGCACGACGTCTCGCATGGGTGATAGCAGGCGCGGCCATGGGTAGCGGGCAGGGGATTGTGCTCCATGTATTTCTGCCACGCTTCCTCGTAGCGGCCCGCCTGCGCGAGGTCCAGCCACGCCTGGATGTTCTCGCCGGCGGGGCAGGCGTTGTTGCACGGCGGCAGGAAGTCGACATACGCCGGCCGCTGCCAGCGCAGGGCACTCGTGCCCTTGGCAATCGTCGCCTTGTAAACAGGCGTCAGGTCTTTCGGGATCAGGCTCATGATGGGAGCGCCACTACAACTAAGAAGCCTACATTCGACCCGCGGAAAGACTTTGATCTAGGTCATTGTCCGTTCCCGGACCCGCGGCGCGCGGCGGCGCCACACGACGCTCAACGCTGCGCGGCGACACCCAGGTAAGCGCGGCGCAGCTCGGGGTTGTTGAACACGTCGTCGGGCGTGCCTTCGGCGACGATCCGGCCTTCCTCGAGGACGTACGCGCGGTCTGCGACATCCAGCGCCATTGCCACGTTCTGCTCGCTCAGCAGCACGGCCGTTCCCGCGGCGTGCACTTCGCGAATGGCGCGGAACATCACAATCACCATCGCCGGCGAAAGCCCGAGCGAGGGCTCGTCGAGCAGCAGCAGTCGCGGCTTCGCCATCAAGGCGCGGCCGATCGCCACCATCTGCTGCTGCCCGCCCGAAAGCGATCCCGCGGACACGTCGAGCTTGTCGCGCACCTGCGGGAACAGCGTGCACACGTACTCCAATGTTCGGCTGCGTTCCTTGCGTGCCATGCGCAGGTAGCTGCCGACCTCGAGGTTCTCGCGTACGCTCATGCGCGTGAACAGCCGCCGTCCTTCGGGGACGATGGCGATGCCCGCTGCGCAAAAGCGGTGGGCGGCGACACCGCGTAGGTCGCGCCCGTCCATGGCGAGCGTGCCGGAACTGCAAGGATGCAGACCCGCGATCGCGTTGATCAGCGTCGTCTTGCCGGCGCCATTGGGGCCGAGCACGCACGCGATCTCCCGCGTGCCGATCGTAAGCGAGACGTCCCACAGCGCCGGTGCCGCGCCGTAGCACACGCGCAGGTCGCGCAGCTCAAGCATGCGGCACCCCCAGGTAGGCGACGGCGACGTCGTCGCGCGCCATGATTTCGGAGGCCTTGCCCTGCGCCAGCACGCGGCCCTGGTCGAGCACGACGATGCGATCGGACAGCGCGGTCACCACGCGCACCACGTGCTCGATCAGGACGATGGTCGTGCCGCGGTCCCGGATGCGGCGGATTAGCTCGACCGCCTCGTCGATCTCGGCGGGCGTCAGGCCGGAGAGCACTTCGTCTAGCATCAGCAGCCGCGGCTGCGAGGCGAGCGCGCGCGCCAGCTCGAGAAACTTGGTCTGGTGCAGGTTGAGATCTCCTGGCATCGCGGCGGAGCGCGACTGCAGTCCGGTGAACGCGAGCCACTGCATCGCGATATCGTTGGCCGCGGCGCGCTCGAGCTGCGCCAGCCCAAACATCGCGGTAAGCGCGACGTTGTCGCGCACGCTCAGGTGTGCGAAGGGGCGCGGGATCTGATAGGTGCGCGCTATGCCCGCGCGGGCAATGCGATGCGCCGGCAGCTCAGCGAGTTCGGCCCCGGCAAACACGACGCTTCCGGTCTCGGCGCGATAATGCCCGCTCACCACGTTGATCAGGGTCGACTTGCCCGAGCCGTTGGGGCCGAGCACACCGACGATCTCGCCTTCGAGCACGTCGAGGTCGACGCCATCGAGCGCGCGCACGCCCGCGAACGATTTGCGCAGGTCGCGCACCGACAGCAATGCCCTGCTGCCATGTGCCCCCGTCGATGATCGAACCGATTGCAACGTCGGCTGCATCGGAGCTTTTGCTGGCGGCACCGCGAGGCGTGGAGCGGATCTGGAGACCCTTGTTCGCAGCAGCTCGAGGATGCCGTCGGGCATGAACAGCACCGCCGCCACCAGGATCGCGCCGCTGATCGCCTTGCCTGCCAACGCCTGGTCGGCGGCGGTCGACGCGTAGAGCAGGAGCGTGATCGCCGTGGCGCCGATCGCCGGCCCGGCCCAGTGGCGCGTTCCGCCCAGCACGCTCATCAGGATCACCGTCAGCGGCACCGTGATGTTGAAGGTGCTGTTCGCCGTGACGTAGGAGACGAACAGCGCCTGGATCCCACCCGCCACCCCGGCGAGTGCGCACGAGATGCCGAACGCGGCGAGCTTGTAGCGATACGTGGGTACGCCCATCACCTCCGCCGCGTCCTCGTCATCGTGGATCGCGAACAGGCCCACGCCCAGGCGCGCCTGGGGAATCGCGCGCGCGATTACCAGCGTCAGCACCGCGAGGATGAGCGCCATCATGTAAAACGCGCCGGAAGGCGTCGGCGCCAGCGCCGGCACGGCGATCGCCGAAAGATACACGCCGGGGCCGCCATCGATCGGCGTGTTGAGCACGATGGTGGCGAGCACGAAAGTGACCGCGAGGGTCAGCAGGGCGAATACTTCACCGCGCACGCGCCGCACGCGGAATACCACTGCGCCCAGTGCAACGCCGACCCCTGCAGCGAGCAGCGCCGCGGCGGGGAGCGTCCACAGGAACGGCACGTCGAATTTCCCCGCGAGCACCGCGGTCGTGTACACGCCGATCCCGAAAAACGCGCCATGGCCGAACGAGAAGTAGCCGCTATAACCAGAAAGGATGTTCCACGACGTCGCCAGCACGATCCAGTGCAGCACCAGATACATGAACGATTCGTAGAACCCGGGAAGGTGCAGGAACGGGACCGCGGCGAGCGCGGCGCCGGCGGCGACGATCGCGACGAGCGTGCGGTCGATCTTCAGGTGCGGCCCGGGCGCAGCAGCAGCAACGCGATCAGGAGCGTGAACGAGACGATCGGCGCCCACGACGGCGACACGAAAGCCATGGTCACCGCCTCGCTTACGCCGATGATGATGCCCGCGGTGAGCGGTCCTAGCGCCGACCCGAGCCCGCCCAGCATCACCGCCGCGAAGACGACGCCGACCCACGCGTAGATCTGCGACGGCGTCAGCGTGAAGCTCAACGCGAGGCAGACGCCTGCGACGCCGGCCAGCGCGCCGCATACACCCGCGAGAATGAGCGCGTGCGAGCGCCGATCGATGCCGAACGCGGCCGCGACCGGCGCGTCCTCAGCCAGCGCGCGCAACGCGCGGCCGAGGTCGGTGTAGCGCATGGCAGCCCAAATGCCGAAGCACAGCGCCACCGCGAGCGAGAGCGTCAGCAGTTCAGGAACGGGGACGTACAACTCGCCGATGCGGAATTTCTGTCCCGCGTAGATCGATTCCAGCTTGCGAAAGTCGGCAGTCCACTCGGCCTGGATTCCCGCTTCGATGATCGCGGTCAGTCCGAAGGTCGCTAGCAGCGAGTTGAGCGGTGATACCGAAAAGCGCGCGAGCAGCCACTGCACCGCGACGCCGAGCCCGAAGAACAGCGGAACGATGAGCACCAGCGTGAGCAGCGGATCGATGCCGCCCACGCTCGCGAGCTGATAGCACAGGTACGCGGCGAGAAACGCGAAGCCGAAGTGCGTGAGGTTGATGATGTGCAGCAGACCCCACGACAGGCTGACACCCAGTCCCAATAGACCGTACAGGCTGCCGATGAATACGCCCGAGAGCGCGGACTGCGCGAGCAGCGTGCCGCTGGGCAAGGTCATGCGCGACGAGGCGTTGCAGTGCGCGCGCGCCGCCGGTTGGTCGGGGTCGCGCGCGCTTTTGCCGGCGCAGCATGGGCCTGCGCCGAAACGGTCATTGCACCAGCAGCGTCGCGCCGGGGGCGGCGAACTCCTTGGGATACACCGTGACCCAACGCCCGTTCTGCACCTGTTTCACGCGCATCAGATCGTCGCCGTAGTTGCTGGGACCGTCGAAGCGCAGATGCCCCTGGATGGTGTCGACACCGTTTTTCTTGATCCACGCGGCGATTGCCTTGTCGTCGAGGCTGTTGGCGCCGCGCACGCCGGCTTCGAGGATCTGCCACGCGGTATACGACGCGGCAGCCTGCACCTCGACCGACGTGTCCGGGATCCCCGCCTTCGCAGCGCGCTCGTGGTAGAGCGCAATGAATTCCTTCGCGCCTGGGGCGTTGGTGAACGGCGGGTGCTCCTCGAACACCGTCATCGACAGCGCATTCTTCGCGAGCGGCGACTTCGACATCGGGCCCGGCGCCGGATACATATAGAAATGCTCCTGCGGCGTGTAGTCGATCTTGGAAAGCGCGTCGAGCAGCTGGTTGCCTTCGAGTCCGATCGCGCCAACCCAGAGGAAGTCCGGCTTGGCGTCCTTGATGCGCGCCGCGATCGGACCGTAATCGAGGTTGCCGAAGTCCCATTCGAGGAACAGCACCTCGTTGAGGCCGCGCTTCTTGGCGACTTCGCGCGCCCCCAGCGACATGAAGTGCACCGACGGGAACTTGCTGGTGACCACCGCGATGGTCTTGGGCGGCTTGGGAGAGGCGGCCAGCGCATCGAACACCGTGTTCGGCACCGTGTTCGCCGGATCGGGTCCCAGCGACCACGCAGGAAACTGCATCTCGTATTTCGCCATCGACGGGATGCCGAAGGTGTGATGCACCAGCACCTTGTTGTAACGCTGCGCCACCCCCATCGCGGACAGGATCGCGCCGGTCGCGTACGGGCCCATCAGCAGGTCGACCTTGTCCACGGTGAGCAGTTGCTCGTAGAGCGTGCGCGCGAGGTCGGGCTTAGACTGATCGTCCTTGACGATCCATTCGACCTGCCGGCCGAGCAATCCGCCGCGCTTGTTGAGCTGCTCGACGTAGATCTCGCCCACCACCTTGTGGACGAGACCGGTGGAGGCGAGCGGGCCGGTGAGCGCAAGCGTGCTGCCGATGCGAACCGGCGGCTGGGCGCCTTGCGCCATCGCGCCGGTGCTCGCAAGCATCAGCGCCGCCAGCGCGCAAATCGCCGCGCCAGCCCCGAAGGCCAAGCGTTGTACGGTGGTCATCGACTGCTCCTCCTCGTTGTCTTTTCGTTTTGTCGGCGTACTTCGAATCAAACGCTGTCGTGCGACATCGTTATCGCGTCGGGCTAGCGCCTTCGATCAAGCCGGCGCCGGTTGTTCCTGATTGACGATGAAGTCGTCGGGCACCGCCGGTCCCCAGACATAGAACGAATCCTCGACCGCGTGATCAGTGGCGTGCCATTCGACATCGGCGGGGACGAAATCGATGCCGTGCGAATACTCCGCCCAGCTGCCCCAGGGGTCCTGCGCGTAGTAGAAATAGTTCGAGCCCAGCACGTGGCGCCCGACGCCCCAGCCATGCGTGTAGCCCTGCGCCCTCATCTGCTCCGCCCCCAACCCGACTTCGTCGATGCTGGCGACATCCCAGCTCGAATGGTGGTAGCCGGGTGCGTGCGACTTGGCGAAAGCGAGGAGGTGGTGGTCGCTCGAATGCGGGCCGTGCATGAATGCGATGATGTCGGCGGAGCGGTCGGACAGACGAAGCCCGAGGATTTCGCCGTAGAACGCGGTCTGGCGCAGCACGTCGGGCGTGAACAGCAGCACATGCGACAGATGCCGCGGTCGCACCGGTCCGAGCTTGCTGCGGCTGGGAGCCGCGCCTTTGCCTGGCGAGACGGGAGCCGGCGCAACGGGCTGGAACCTGGCCGAGGGCGAGACCTTCGGCGCGACTACCACCTGGACCGGCGTGCCATCGGCATCGCGGGTCCATGCGCCCTGCTGGTCCGAGAGCGGATGCGGTGCGCACGCGCCGTGCGCCTCGATGCGGCGCTTGAGCGCGTCGAAATCCTGCTCGTAGGCGCCGAAGCTCAGGTATTGCAGCTTCTTGGGCTTGCCGTCGGCGTAGATGCTGCCCCAGCGGTGCGGATGACCGTGCGCGTAAACGTCGAGCCGGTCCCTCTCGCGCCGGGTGTCGAGCCCGAACGCGGAGTAAAAACGCTCGGCCGGATCGAGGTCGGGCACGCTGAAGGCGAAGCGGTTGATCGAATGAACGCCGAGGGCGTTCGGGCGACGCGGCGGGTTAGCTTGCTTGTCCATAATCGTCGGGAGGCTGGATGCAGGAGCGAGTCGGGACGATAGCAGAATAGGCGTATCCAGAGAAAGCGGGCAATCTCACCCGAGAAACGGAGCCGCCCGGGCGAGCAGCGGGTGGGGCGCTTCCTCGGCAATGTAGTGCCCGCACGGCAGCGCCTCGCCGCGGACGTCACGCGCGACGCGCCGCCATTCGTCGAGCGGCTTGAAGCATCGGTGCACGACGCCCTGTTCGCCCCACAGCACCAGCAACGGTAGGTCCAGCATGCGTCCCGCTTCGCGATCGGCGCGGTCGTGCACGAGGTCGATGCTCGCCGCTGCACGATAGTCCTCGCACATCGCATGCGCCGCGCCCGGTAGCGCGATGCAGCGCTCGTACTCGGCGAGCGCGCGCGGGTCGAAGGGCGAGAGCCCCGCACTACGGTTGCCCATCAGGTCACGGATGTACGCACTGGGGTCGGCCTGGATCAACCGCTCGGGCAGC
>DASXBS010000070.1:0-20762 GCA_036491555.1 Casimicrobiaceae bacterium | reverse complement strand
CGGCTCCTGCAGCGGGCCTAGAGTCCATGATCGGAGTGCTGTAGAGGATTCCATGCTGTCCCGCCGACAAGCCGCAGCCGCTCTCGCCGCGCTCGCTCTGATCGCCCCGCTCGCGGCGCTCGCCCAGCGTCGGCCACCAGTACCCTCGCATCGGTTATCTCGAAGCCGCGATGCCGCAGAACGGCTCATCGCGGTTCCTGGAAGATTTTCGCCAAGGGCTTCGCGAGCTGGGATATGTCGAGGGCAAGAACGTGGAGTTGGAGATCCGTTTCGCCGAAGGAAGCTGGATCGGCTGCCGGCGCTGGCCGATGAACTCGTTCGCATGAATGTCGACGTGCTTGTGGCCGTCACTTCTCCGTCGGTCGTCGCGGCGAAGCGCGCGACGCAAACAATTCCCATCGTGATGCCGGTGTCGTCCGATCCGGTCGGGGATGGACTCGTTGCCAGCCTGGCGCGGCCGGGCGGGAACCTGACCGGCTTGTCGCTCATGTCGCCAGACCTCGGGGTGAAGCGAATTCAGCTATTGAAGGAAACCTTTCCGAAGCTGTCGCGTCCTGTGGTCGTGCTGTGGAATCCTGACTACGTCGGCATGGCCGCGCGATTCCGGCAGGCCCAGGGAGTCGCACCGTCGGTCGGGATAGGCGTTCGCTCGGTCGAAGTGCGCGACTCGCACGACTTGGAGCAGGCGCTCGAATCCATGGATCGCGAGCGCCCTGACGCGTTGCTCATCCTGGCCGATCCGTTGACGATAAGCCAGCGCCTGCGCATCGTCGAATTCGCTGCAGAGGAGAAGCTTCCTGCGATGTACGAGACGAGTCCATTCGTCGATGCCGGCGGGCTCATGTCGTATGGGCCTGATACGGACAAGGTGGTGAGCCATGCCGCGATCTACGTCGACAAGATTCTCAAAGGCGCCAAACCCGGGGACCTGCCCATCGAGCAGCCCGACCGGTTCGAGCGGCTGGTCAACCTCAAGACCGCCAAGCAACTCGGCGTGACGACTCCTCAGTCGATTCTGCTGCAGGCCGACAGGGTGATCCAATAATGTCTGCGCTGCTTTTCGCGATCGCGCTCGTCGTCACGGCACCCACAGCGCTCGCGCAGGATGGCGCCGAAGCGAAGAACATGGAACTCGTCGGATTCAATGACCTGCAGGCGCGAAGCGCGTATCAGCCGGTGATCCAGAACCAGAACGGCCGATGGATCGCCTATGTCGGGCATCACGGCGGAACCGCCGCAATACCCAAGCCGGTGAACCCGCTCAATGGCCAGCCCGAGTTCAATGGGACCTCGATCATCGATGTCACCGATCCCATGCAACCGAAATACCTGTTCCACATACCCGGCGAGGAAGGCCTCGACGAAGGCGGCGGTGCGCAGATGGTGCGCGTCTGCGCCGGTAAAGGGTTCCCCAAGGGCGACCCCAACAGTTTTTACATGCTGCGGGTGTTCGGCAATTCCGCGCACGAGGTGTGGGATGTGACCGATCCAGCCGCTCCCAAAATCCTCAGTCGCATCACCGGCGTGAAGGGAACACACAAGAATTTCTGGGAATGCGACACCGGTATCGCCTATCTCGTCTCCGGCGCGCCGGGATGGCGCGCGCGGCGCATGACGCAGGTCTATGACTTGAGCGACCCGGCCAAGCCGGTCTTCATTCGCGACTTCGGCCTGCCCGGGCAACAGCCGAACGCGACGGGTCCCGTTCCCGAAGAGCTGCACGGTGCGATCTCCACGGGGCCGGCCGGAAACCGCGTCTACTTCGGCTATGGCACGAACAAGAATGGCGTGCTACAGATCGTCGACCGCCAGAAGCTGCTCACCGGCCCGGCAGCGCCCACGGACGAGAATCTGCTCTATCCGCAAGTGGGCCAACTCCAGTTGTCACCCAAGACCGGAGCGCATACCACGTTCCCGATCCTTGGGCTCAGCGTTCCCGAGTTCGCACACGACCGCGACGCCAAACGCGATTTCGTGCTGATCGTGAACGAATCGCTGGTTAACGAATGCGCAGAGGCGCGCCAGATGGCATGGATCGCCGACGTCACGGTCGAGTCGAAGCCGCAGATCGTTTCCAGCTTCACGGTGCCGGAGGCGAGCGGCAACTTCTGCGCCCGCGGCGGTCGCTTCGGCACGCATTCGTCGAATGAGAGCATGACGCCGATCTACTACCGGCGCGTCGTGTTCCTCGCGCATTTCAACGCCGGCGTGCGCGCAGTGGACATCCGCAATCCGTTCAGCCCACGTGAAATCGGCTACTACATTCCGGCGACGACCGGCAAGACCACGCCGCGTTGCGTCAAGGTCGACGACAAGGAGCGCTGCAAGGTGGCGATCCAGACCAACAATGTCGAAGTCGACGACCGCGGCTACATCTATATCGTCGATCGTGCGAATACCGGGCTCCACATTCTGCAGCTGACCGGCGATGCTAGAAGCGTCGCCAACTTCGGGAATTAGTGAATCACCTCATCGGCGCGCGCGAGCACCGGTTGCGGAATCGCCAGGCCGAGCGCCACTTGGCCGACCCTGCGCGTGACCGAGCAGCGGCGCCTGGACGGCGGTTCGAACCTCGCTGCTCGCCTAGCGACGGAGCGGACCGTGGCCTTAGGGGCGCAACGCGAGGATGTAGCGTGCCATCGTCGTGGCCTCCGCCTTGGAGACTTCAGGATGCGGCGGCATGTGCCATGGGCCACCGCTGTGGGCACCCGACCGGATCTTGCCGGCGACGATCTGGACGGCCCGCGGAGTCGCACGATAATGTTCTGCGACATTGGCCCATGCGGGCCCTGTCAGCGTGTCGCGTTCGCTATGGCAAACGGTGCAGCGATATATTTTCAGCAGCGCTTGGGGCGAAGTTTCCGCCGCCTCGGCTATCTTGCAGATCAACATCACCGCGAGCGGCAGCGCGATCGGTGCACGACGTCTGGGTGTTCTCGACATGACTTTGGGCGCTGAGCCGCACGTTGCGATTCAGCGGGTTGTGCCGGAGCCTTATTCTGAGTCCGACGAACCGGGCGGCGTTTGATGCACGTCAACCAGGGGCTCTATCCCTCGTGCCGGATGCGAATCGCATTGCCGTAGCACAGGATTGAAGGCTCGCGGCTCGAGTACCACCTCGCACGGCCCTGATCTAGACAGATGACGTTGGTGAGTCCCTCGGCGCCCAGGCGGCCAGCCTCGGTCTGCAGGGCAACGATGGCCTCGGCTTCGGTCGGATACGTGGGCAGCCAGAAGGCAGCGCGCCGCGAATCTACCCATAGCCTGCGCACGACTTCATATTGCGTGGGCGCGAGCGTGCTCGATTCGTACACCTTGACTTCGCTGGCGCTGCGCGCCGGGGCGTCCGGCGGGACGCTGGCGCAGCCCGGGAGCAGGCCGATCGCGAACGCGACCATACCCAGGAATTGGAAGCTTCGATGCGTCATCTTGATCTCCCATGATGAAGTACGAAATCTACTCGTTGGCAATGCCATGCGGAACGTGCCCGGCGGCGACGTGCTTTGATGCCGAATCGACGTGCATGCGCTGGTCGTCGAAAAAGATGTCGGCGCCGAACGCGCGCAGGAACTCTCCCTTGTCCAGGCCGCCGAGGAACAGCGCCTCGTCGATGCGGATGTTCCATGCGCGCAGCGTCCGGATCACGCGCTCGTGCGCGGGTGCGCTGCGCGCGGTGACCAGCGCGGTGCGGATGGGGCTCGCACCTTCAGGGAAGTCCGCCTGGATACGATGTAGCCCGGCAAGAAAGTCCTTGAACGGGCCACCCGAGAGGGGCGTCAGCGCCGCGTCCGACTCGCTGCGTGAGAATGCTGCTAACCCCTTTTCCTGATAGACGCGTTCCGCCTCGTCCGAGAACAGCACCGCGTCGCCGTCAAACGCAATGCGCAGCTCGTCGCTTTCATTCTTCCCCACAGCTGCGGGAACAATGGTTGCGGCAGCATACCCTTCTTCGAGCACGCGTCTGACGTCATCGGTATCAGAGGACAGGAATAGATGCGCGCCAAACGCTGAAACATAGCGCGACGTCGCCTCGCCTTTGGTGAATGCCGCGCGCGTGATGTCGAGACCGTGATGCTTGATCGAGTTCATCACTCGCAATCCCGTGTCGGCGGAATTACGCGATAGAAGTATCACCTCGACGTATTGCTTGTCCGCGCGATTCAGACGCAGCAGCTTGTGGACCAAGACGAAGGCAGGGCCAGGACCCAGCATCTGGTTCTCGCGCTCGATCTGGTAATGCTGATAGGCGTCGACGCCCGCCTCTGTATAGATGCGGTGGCTTTCGGCCAGATCGAACAGCGCACGCGACGAGATCGCAACCACCAGCTTGTCCGAGAGCGTCGGTCGTACCATGGCCCAAGTATATGCTGGCGGTCGCCACCTGCGCGCATGGCATCCGACGGTCTAGGTTGAGGAGGCATCCGCTCCCGGCATGCGTGCAACCGCGGCGCGGTCGGCCTCGGTGCTGGGCAACGACGCCAGCTCGGCCAGCGACATCGGGCGCGCGGGGAAGCGAGCGTGAAAGCGTCCCACGCGCCCGGGATGCACGCGCTGCTCGCGCGCGATAAGCTCGGTCACGATCAGGCCGCAGTCGCGCCCCTGGCACGCGCCCATGCCGCAGCGCAGATACGCCTTCATCTGATTCGGCCCCGCGCATCCCTGCCGCGCGAGCTCGATCACCTGCCGCGCGCTGACGTTCTCGCATCCGCAGACGATCGTGTCGCCGTCGGGCACGCGAAAACGCGGCGGCGCGAGGTAGACGCGATCGATGAAGCGCCTCCCGCGCATCGCCACCGACAGCGCGTGCCGGTGCGGCTCGGCGGCCGCATCCCGGGCGCCGACATCAATGTGCCCGAGCGAGCTCGCCGCTCCCAGCGCGGCGATTCGCCCGCGATGCTCGGCCGCGCGCGCACCGGCGACACCGCCGCCATCGCCGGCAACGAATGCGCCAGCGATGCTGCTCATGCCCCAGACATCGACGCGCGCGACCCATGCCGCCACCCGGTCGTCCCACGACAACGCACAACCTAGCATGTCGGCGAGCTGCACGTCGGGGACCACGCCGTGGTGCACCACCAGCGCATCCGCGATCAGCGTCACCGCGCGATTGCCGGCGCGAAAGCGCACCGACGCCAGCTTGTCGTTACCCAGCGCTGCGAATTCCTCAACGTCGTGATAGATCGGAACGTTGTCGTTGACCTCGCGCAACAGCTTCGCACCTGACGCGTAGTAGGGCGATCGCATGAAGGCAAGCGCTTGCGGCAGCGCACGCATGAAGTGACGCACGCTCAGCGTGTCGAGCAGCGCGACCACCTCGGCACCCGCGGCGCGCAACGCCTTCGCCGCGACATACAGCAGCGGTCCACACCCTGCCAGTACGACGCGCCCCGCGGGTGCGCCGGCGCCGAGCTTGAGTGCGCATAACATGGCGCCGGCATAGGTGACACCGGCGAGCGCCGCACCGGGAATGGGAAGGACGCGCTCCATCGCACCGGTGGCAAGGACAACGGCGCGTGCGCGCATGATCTGCGCGTGTCCGCGCGACGCGACGCACAGTTCGAAGCCATCGCTTGCGCGCGAGATGCCGCAGACGCGGGTTGCGCCGGCGAAGCGGAGCTTTGCGGTATCGATGGCGTCGATCAGCTCGATGCCGCGCGTGTAATCGGCGTCGGAAATGCGCGACGCAGTCGCCCGCGTGAGCCCGCGGTACATCGCTCCACCAGGCGCTTCCTGCTCGTCGACCAGCACGGTATCGACGCCCAGGCTCGCGGCGAGCGCAGCGGCTGCCATGCCGGCCGCGCCCGCGCCGACGATGGCGAGCTCGCATTCGGCGGGTAGCGTAGCGTTCGAGTCCATGCTCAGGCGGACGCGCGCAATCGCTGTCCGGAAAACGCCGTAAGCGCGGGATCCAGCGTGCCCGCGGCGAACTGCGGCGCGAGCTCGAGCGCATGCACCGCGGCAAGCGTAACGCCACTGTGAGAGGTCGCGACGAAGGCGCCGGGCGCCGAAGCCGATGCCTCGTAGATGGGCATCCCGTCGGAGGTCAGCACGCGCAGCGCCGCCCAGCAGCGCATCACGCGCGCCTCGGCGAGGCGCGGCAGCGCGCGCAAAGCGTGGTTGGCGATCGCCGCCAGCACCCCAGTCGACGTCGCGGTACTGGCGACATCCTCGTGCGAATCGCCGAGCAGCATGGTCCCGTCGGTGGTCTGGCGCAGAGTCTCGATGGGCAGCGGCAACAGCGGCGGCATGCGCTCGAGCACGATGATCTGCCCGCGCTGCGCGGTGATCGGCGCCACCAGCCCGACCTGTGGCGCCAGCGCGGCGTTGCCCAGCCCCGCCGCCAGCACGATGCGCTTTGCCTGCACGCTGGTGTGCGTGCCGGTCAAGGTGAAGATCCCTCGGGCATATGAGACGCTGCGCACGCCCGCATCGACGACGAGCGTCCCACCGAGATGTGCGAATCCGGTGTGCAATGCGCGCAACAGCATCAATGGATTGACGTGACCATCGTCGCGACCGAACGACGCCGCCACTACGTCCGGACCCAGATCGGGAACGACATCGCGAAGCGCTGCTCGATCGAGCATCTCGAGGCGCGCGCCCTCGCCACCGTCGGACTCGACCAGCTTGGTGCGCACCACGCGCTCCTGCTCGCTCAGGCACAGATGCAAACCGCCGCGCTGGGAGAGCCCGACGTCGAGGCCGGTATCGTCGTGCAAGCGGTGCGCGAGCTCGGGCCAGCGGCGCGCGGAGTTGAGCGTCCATCGCGCGTAAGCGGGAAAGTGCGCACCCTTGCCCTGGACCCAGATCAGTCCGAAGTTCCCGCGCGCCGCGCGCAACGCATGATCGCCCTCGTCGAGCATCACCACGCGCGCTGCGCCCACTTCGCCGCCGGCTATGCCGTACGCGAGCGCCGCACCGACCAGTCCGCCGCCAACGACTGCGATATCGAAGTTGCGCGTCCTCATAGGAAGCCTCCGCGGTACGCGCTTCGGCGCTTTGGCCGCTGAGGCGCCGCGGACGGCCCTTCGCGCTCACGCAAGACCTGTACGCTGCGCGCTCCGGTATTCGCGCTCATGACGCGAGCACGCCGTCGACGCCGGCGAAGCGCAGCAGCGGTGGAATCTGCGCTGCGAATTGCTGAAACGAGTGATCGCCGCCACCCTGCACCAGCTGCCATGCGCCGGCGTAGTAGGCGACAGCGACGCGCCAGTCCAGCACTTCGTCACCGCTTTGCACCATGAGCCAGTAGCGCTCGGGCCGCGTGATCGCGTCCACCGCGAACGCACGCAGCTCGGCGAAGTGCGCGCGCGTGAGCTCCCACGTCGCGCCGCTGTAGGGGTTGCGTTGCGTTCCGAGATAGCGCTCGAGGTCGTCGAAAGGCCGGACCGACGGGTTGATGAGGACAGCGCGCGCCGCGTAGCGCTCGGCCAGGCAGGTCGCGTAGAAGCCACCCAGCGAGCTACCGACCAAAGTGAGCTCGCCGGACCGATGCGCATCGATCCACGCACACACGTCACGCATCGCCTTCGCCGGTCGGTGGTCGAGCGCCGGGACGGTGAAATGCGGGCGCATCTCGACAGGCAGCGCGTCGATGGCAGCGCCGAGCAAGCTCGCTTTCACCGATTGCGGCGCGCTGTTGAGGCCGTGCAGGTAAAGGACGTTCGCGACGGTCGCTGCCATGGCGCAACTCAGGAGCGTGGCAATCGCGCCAGCCGCGCGAGCAGCTTGTCGTGGATTCCGCCGAAGCCCCCATTGCTCATCACGACAACGTGATCGCCGGGGCGTGCGTCGCGCGCAATCGCCTCGATCAATGCGTCGAGGTGGGTATGCACCTCCGCCTTTTTACCAAGCGGCGCCAGCGCGGCGGCGACATCCCATCCAAGGTTCGCTGCGTAGCAGAACGTGCGGTCGGCCGTGGCGAGGCTCTGCGGCAGAAGCGCCTTCATGGTCCCCAGCTTCATCGTGTTCGAGCGCGGCTCGAGCACCGCGAGAATGCGCGCGCTGCCGACGCCGCGGCGCATCGCCTCGAGCGTGACCGCGATCGCGGTGGGATGGTGCGCGAAGTCGTCGTAGACGGTGATGCCGTCGACGACGCCGCGCGTCTCCAGCCGTCGCTTGATGCCGCGGAACGCCGACAGCGCATCGAGCGCGTTCGCGACGGGCACGCCGGCGTGACGCGCGGCGGCGAGCGCGGCGAGCGCGTTGAGCTGGTTGTGGCGCCCCGGCAGGACTTTGGGCGCCAGCGCCAGTACGCCCTGTGGCGCACCCCCGAGCTTGATCGTGCCGTCGACGGCGATGGTCCACTCGGCGTTGGCGTCGGCGAGCGCGCCCTCGTTCGGCCACGGCGCGAAGCGCTCGACCTCGCTCCAGCAGCCGCGCGCGAGCACGCGCTGAAGGCTCGGCTCGGCGCCATTGACGATCAACCGGCCGCGGTGCGGCACCGTGCGCACCAGATGGTGGAATTGTGTCTCGATCGCCGCCAGGTCCGGAAAGATATCGGCGTGGTCGTATTCGAGGTTGTTGAGCACTGCGGTGCGCGGCCGATAGTGGACGAACTTGGAGCGCTTGTCGCAGAAGGCGGTGTCGTACTCGTCGGCCTCGATGACGAAAAACGGGCTGTCGGTGAGGCGCGCGGACACCTCGAAGTCCATCGCGACGCCACCGATCAGGAATCCTGGCGACAGCTTGGCGTGCTCGAGGATCCACGCGAGCATCGAGGTGGTGGTGGTCTTGCCATGCGTGCCGGCGACGGCGAGGACCCACTTTCCGGGGAGCACGGTCTTGGCGAGCCACTGCGGGCCCGACGTATAGGCGCGTCCCGCGTCGAGGATCGCCTCGAGCAGCGGATTGCCGCGCGAAATGGCGTTGCCGACGACGAACACATCGGCGTCGCGCGCCACGGTGGCGAGCTGTGACGCGTCGTAGCCTTCGGTGAGCTCGATACCCAGCGCGCGCAGCTGGGTGCTCATCGGCGGATAGACGTTGGCATCGCATCCGGTGACGGTGTGGCCGGCCTGACGCGCGATGGCCGCGATGCCGCCCATGAAGGTTCCGCAGATGCCGAGGATGTGCAGGTGCATGCGTCAGGCCTTCGCTGGTGCGCCCAGCGCGCGCAGGTACGCGGCCTCGAGGCTTCGCGCGTGCGCCGCGGGATCGGCGAGGCCGCTCGCGGGGAGGCGAGCCGCGATCACCTCCGCGATCCCCGCGCGCCACACCGCATCCTGCGCAAGTCGGCACGCCAGCGCGACGTAGTCATCGTCGCTGTGCGCGACGGTATCGGTGACGCCAAGGTGCGCGAGCAGGCTGTAGGTGACGCGCTCGGCATGCCGCTCGCCGACGCGCGTGACGACCGGCACGCGCATGTCGAGCGCCGCCGCCGTGGTGTCGCCGCCGCTATAGGGCATCGTGTCGAGCACGACATCGATCACGCGATAGCGCGCGCGGGCGTCGGCATCGTCGCGTGGAGGCGGCAGCATCAGCACGCGCTCGGCGCCAATGCCGAACTCTCCAAGGCGGCGCAGATAGCGCGGCGCCTCGTGCGCGGCGAGCGGCGAAAACGCGATGCGCGCGAACGGCAGCCGCGCCAGAATCTCGCGCCACAGCGCGAGGCAGCGCGGCGAAAGCTTGATGAGCGCCACGAACGCGCCGAACACGATCTCGTCGTCACGAATACCCAGCGCGGCGCGCGAAGTCGACGCTTCCGTGGCGGGCTCGACGCGGCGAACCGGCAACACGCAGCCGGCTAGCGGCAGCGGCGCCTCGACCTGGTAGGACGCCGCATCGGCCACGTCGGCATGCTCGTCGGTGATCTTGTAGTCGACCTGGGAAAGGCCGATGCAGCCGTGATAACCCAGATGCGTCGCGATCACAGGCGCTGGCTTCCACCTGAGAATATCCGGCCGCGATCCGGCGGAATGTCCCATCAGGTCGACGAGCACGTCGAGCTCACCGGCGGCGATCAGACGCGCGGCGCTGTGGTCGTCGACGTCGGCGAGCGCCGAGAACGAGTCCGCGAGCGTGCGAAACTCGGCGGTGAGCGCGTCCTCTTCGCCCGAGAGCGAGTAAAGATGGAGCGAAAACATCGAGCGATCGTGCGCCGCGAGCACGTCACGAAGCAGGCGTCCCATGATATGTGCGCGCAGATCGGCGGACAGGTAACCGATCCGGATCTTTTCGCCCGCGACGCGCAGTCTTCGACGCGTTGCCAGCGGCGCATCGGCACCGGGATTTTCCTGCTGCAGACGATCGTAGAGACGGTACATGCGGGCGAGCGTCTCGCGCGGTGCGTCGAAGTACTGCAGCCGCGACAGCACGATGGCAACCAGCCCGGTCTGATCGGCCCGATACGGCCAGTCGAGCGCAAGCGCCAGGTATTTCTGTTCGTAGGCCCGATCGGGAATGGCGCGTGCAAACGCGAAGCCCGTCACCACCAGTTCCGCGGAGAGCGGCGCCGACGACTCGAAGCGCAGGAAGTCTTCCAGCGCCTCGTCGAACCGGCCAAGTGCGAGCAGGTTGCCGCGAAGCGCGAACCAGGCGTGCGTATCGAGCGGCGCGAGTGCGCGCGCGTGTTGCAGATGCGGCAGCGCGAGATCAGCACGCCCGCGGCGCTGCAGCACGAGCCCGAGGTTGCCCCGGGCCTCGACCGCGTCCGGCGCGAGCTCGACCGCGTATTCGAGGGCGCGCTGGGCATCGGCGTAGCGTCCGGCGCCGAACAGCACATGCGCCAGCGCGAGCGCCGCCGGCAACCACTGCGGGCGATAGCGCAGCGCCTCGGTGAAGCTTCGCTCGGCCGCCGCGGCATCGCCTTTGGCATGGTGCAATGCGCCGACGTTGTAATGGATCTCGGCGAGTTCGGGCGCCGCGTCGAGCACGGCGCGATAGGAAGCGAGCGCGGCATCCACGCGTCCCGCAGCCGCGTGTCCTGCGGCCTCGGCGAGCAGCGCGTTCACGTCGCTCACGCCGGGACGACTGCAGGAGCGTGGCGCGCATGGCGCTTCCAGCCCAGCGCGAACCATGCGAGCGCCGCGACGTCCAGCGCGAACACCAGCAGGAACGCGAGTCGCAGGCCGCCGGCCACGTCAACAGCGAGCGCTCGACCCGCGAAATCGACGACAACGCCGATGCCCCACTGCGTGAGAAAGCTAGCGCTGAACATGATGAGGTTCAGCGCCGTGTTCGCCCGCGCGGTCAGCTCGCGCGGAAAGCCTTGGCTCAACACGGTGAAGGCGAGGACGTTGACCGAGCATCCCACGCCGTAGAGCATCCACGGAAGATAGGTGAATGCGATCGCGCGACTCAGGATCAGTCCGAGCGATGCGACGCTGAGCGCGAAGCCGATCGCGAACAGATGCCGCGCGTCGATGCCTTGGCGAGCGAGCCGTGTCGCCAGCGTGCCCAATGCGAAGTAGCCCGCGAGAATCGCGATACCCATCACGAGCAGATGCGACGCGGCGACTTCGCGGGTGTAGCCGTCGACTTCCATCAGCCACGGCACCGACCACAGCCCCTGAATCGCCATGAACGTGCCCATGACGGTCGCGGCCAGGGGAGCAAGCCACCAGAAGCGCGCGCTGCGGAAAACGAGCTGGACACCGCGCCACTGGTCGCGCAGCCGCGTGGCGCCCGCATGCCGCGCAACGTCTGGGACCAATATGAAAATAAGCGCGGCGGCGAAAAAAGTCGCGATCGCGAGTCCAACGAATACGCTGCGCCAGGACATCGAGCGGAGCACCAGGGCGAGTGGAGCCGTCGCGAGCAGCGCTCCGGTGCCGCCCGCGACCATCATCCATCCCGACAGCGATGCGTGCCGCTCGCGCGGATACCACGCAGCGATCGCCGTCAGCGGAGCCATCAGGCATACCGAGACGCCAGCACCGATAAGCGCGCGCGATATCGCCAGGCCGGCTAGGCCGTCGCTTAACGCAAAGCCGAGCGCTCCACAGCCTGCGATCGTCAACAGCACCGGCTCGACGCGTCTCGGCCCATAGCGATCGAGCAGCATGCCCGCGGGGAGTTGCATCGCCGCGAACGCGACAAAATACGCACTGGTGAGCAAACCGAGCGAGGCGGCCCCGATCCCGAGTTGCGCGCTCAAGTCCGGCGAGATCAGCGCATTGACGGTCCGGTAGACGTAGGAAAGCAGATACGCCGCGGCGAATCCTACGTAAAGACGCGGAAAGGACGGCACGGAATCCGCGCGCGGGGCACTCATCCGCCGCGAAACACGAAATAGACGGCGCCGACCATGCACAATCCCGCCCACAGGAAATCGAGTTTCAGCGGCTGATCCATGTAGATCATGGCGAAGGGGACGAACACCAGCAGGGCGATCACTTCCTGCATGATCTTGAGCTGGCCGAGCGAAAGGGCCGTGTAGCCGATGCGATTCGCCGGAACCTGCAGCAGATACTCGAACAGCGCAATGCCCCAGCTCAGCAGGGCAGCGATCCACCACGGGCTCGCCTGAAAATTCTTCAGATGCCCGTACCAGGCGAAGGTCATGAACAGGTTCGACGCGGTGAGCAGCAATGCGGCGGCGACCGCGGGATGTTGCAGGAGAGTGGCAGGCATGGGTGCGGAGGGACGGCTCGGGCGCGTATTATCGCCTACGCCGAGCCCGATCCTAGCGGTCCGCCTCGGCGAGCGGAAGCGTGACCGTGACGACGACTCCGCGGCCGTCGTCGCGGTTGCGCGCAGCCACGCGCCCGCCGTGGAATTCGGCGATCAGGCGAACAATGTACAGGCCCAGGCCCAGATGCGGTTCGCCGCCCTGATCGCTTCGCATCGATACCATCGAATCGAAAAGCTGCGCGCTCATGGCGCCGGGCAACGCCGGACCCTCGTTGTCCACCGAAATGCGGACCTGATCGTCGCCGCGCTCCACCGACACCACGACCGGTGCATCGCCGGTGGCGAACTCGATCGCATTGGCGACCAGCTTGTCGAGCATCTGCGCGACGAGCTCGGGAGCGCCATCGACGCGGACCTCGCCGTCGGGCACGCGCAGCGCGATCGACTTCGCCGGATACGCGACGCGATAGCCATCGACGCAACCGGCGACGACCGCGACGAGGTCGAAGCGCTCGCGCTCGCCCACCGAGCCGCGGCCCAGGCTTTGCTCCAGCCGCGTCGCCTCGGTCATGCGGGTGAGGATGTGCGTGAGGCGGTTGAGCCCGTGCTGCGCGCGGTCGATGTACACCCGCGCTTCGTCGGGCAGTGAGGTCGCGCGCAGGTTGTCGAGGGAGCTTCGCACCACCGCCACGGGCGTGCGCAGCTCGTGCGAGAGGCGACTCGCCATGTTCTGCTGGTGGCCCGCGTACTGCGCGAGCCGCGTGAGCACGCTCGCAAAGCTGCGCGAGAGGTCGCCGATCTCGTCGCCCGCGCCCGACGGGACGACATCGCCGCGCACGCGCCCCTGCTCATCGATCGCGGCCTCGGCTTCGTCGCGCAGCCGGCGGATGCGCGAGGAAAGCCTTGACGCGAATATAGTCAGCGCGAGCGATCCGATGAGCAGCGCCGCGAGGACGATGGTGAACAGCCGCTCGAACGCGCGATTGCGCTCGGCGAGCACCGCGTTGGTCGTCTCCTCGACGATCACCGCGCCGCGAACCTGGTCGCCGACCCAGATCGGGTGCGCCGCCGAAACGATCACCGCTTTGCCGTCCGGGGTGGGACGCCGTTCCACGGTGAGGATGCCGGCGAGCGCGCCGTCGATCTCGCGCGCCGGCAGCAGAATGCGCCCGCCCTGCTCTTCGCTGAAATCGTCGGTCGGCTGCTGCAGGAAGAGCGCGTAGAGCGGATGCACCCATTCGCGGTCTATCCACGCCCACACCCTGGGCAGTGCCACGTCGGCGCTGGCGGCCGAACGCACGCCCTTGAGACTGCCCGCGCGCGCGAGCACGTCGAGGTCGCGATTGACCACCCAGATGCGCGCGCTGGTGCGCGAGAGCCCCTGGATGATCTGCTCGATGTCGGGAACGCGCGCCGAGGCCGCGGCGGGCCCGGGCGGAGGCGGCACGACGCTCGGCACGGCTGGCGCGACCTCGTTCGGGCCTCGCTCGGTGACGAGCGCCTGTCCGCCGGCGGGCGCCACCTCGAACAGCCGCGGACGATCGTGCAGCGCGGTCGCCACTGCCTGCGCGGTCCCGGCGAGCGTGCGCTCCTGGGCATCGCGCAGGAAGCGCTCGAGCTCGCGGACGTATTCATAGCCGAGCCAGGGAATGGCCAGAAACACCGTGAGCACCAGCAGCAGCTGCGCGCGGATACCCAGCGCGAGGCGGCGCGTCAGCGCTTTTTTCACTAGTGTCCCGAGTCAGAAGTTCCGACGCTAAAGGAGCGAGTCGAATCGGGTGCCAGGCAAGGCGCGAGGCCGAGTCGTAGCACCGCTACGGCGAGCGCCGAGCAACGCAGCATGGCGGCCGATTCGCACCGCGAACTATCAAGCGAATTTCTGACTCGGGACACTACGCGTCCTTCGCGTTCCAGCGATAGCCCATGCCGTAGACGGTGGCGATGCAATCGAACGCAGGGTCGACCGCGAGAAACTTGCGCCGTATGCGCTTGATATGCGAGGTGATGGTGCTGTCGTCGACGACGATATTGGCGTCGCGCATGAGCGCGTCGCGGTCCTTCACGTGGCCGGGATACTTCGCCAGCGTGTGCACCATCCAGAACTCGGTGAGCGTCAGATCGACGCGGCGCTCGCCCCAATACGCAGTGAGGCGCTTGACGTCGACGCGCAGCGGACCGCGCTCGATCACGTCCTCGACCGACGGCGGCGCCGACAGCAGGTCGCCGCGCCGGAACAGCGCCGCGATGCGCGCCACCAGGTGCGGGAGGCTCACGTCCTTGGTCACGTAGTCGTCGGCACCCAGGCGCAGGCCGGCGACGATGTCGAAATCGGAATCACGTGCCGACAGGAAAATGATCGGCAGGCTCGCCGACAGCGCGCGCAGCTCGCGGCATAGCGCGAATCCGCCGTCGATGTCGTCGGCCAGCCCGATGTCGATCAGCGCCAGGTCGGGCAGCCGCGTCGACAGCGCCGCCAGCGCTCCCCTGCGATCGGCGTAGGTCGCGACTTCGTAACCGTGGCGCTTGAGCGCGTCCGCATAGTTCGCGCGGATGGCGGGCTCGTCCTCGACGATGGCGATGCGGCGGCTCATGGCGTCTGATCCATGGCGGGTGACTATACCGCAGCGTTCCTGTCGCGGGCCGTTGTGCCGACAGCTGCCTTCGCTTTGCCATGATTGCTCGTCGCCGTGCCATGCGTCGTACCCCCGGCCGCCCGCGTACGGGCGCGCAATGTCATCACGCGCATCTCGCGTGTAGGAGCCGAGCATGGACGACATCGTTGTATCGCACGACGCCTGCGGCGACCGCGGACCGTACGCCGTGGCACGGACGAGCAAGACAGCGACCGCCGCGCCGGTTGGCGCGCGCGTCTGGCGCGAGCTCGCCGGACTGGCCATCGAAGGGCTCGCCATCGGTGTGGTGTTCAGCGTGCTGCTGGCCGCCGCGGTCTACATGGTCGCGCGCAACGCGCAGGACCGTCCCGACCACGCGAGTACGGTGATGAGCTCGTCCTCGGCGACCGCTAGCTGACGCCGTGCCCGCTGCCGAGCGGGGAGGACCCGTCGACTAGTCACGCGCTTGAAATTCGCGCGCGCTTGTCTGGAAGCGAGGCCGGTCGAGTCTTCCCCCGTCGGCGGCGCGGCGGGTCGGCACAGCGCAGGTGCTATCCGCGGCGCAGCGCCTTGCGAAGTGCGGCGCCCACGATCCACAGCGACGTTGCGAAGACCATTCCGATGATCGCGGTGGCCAGCGCGCCCAGCGCGCCGGTCCAGCCGAATGCATCGGCGATACGCCACGCACCGACCGCGCCGGCGAGGCCGCAGATCAGGATCGCAAGGGCGCTGGGAAGAATCGACAGCATGAAGACGCGGCTTGCTGCGTGAATGCCAAAGCCAGTATAACAGTGCATCGATATCGCTTTCGGAGCGCAGCGTGCGCGGTCCTTGGTTCTCATCGATCTGCCGAGGTTGGCGCGTGGGCGCATCGTCGCCGGGCATGTCGCATGCATCGGGAGTATCGGGCATGCGCGCGTGCTGCATTGCGCTGCTCGCAGCCGTGGCGTCACTGCACACTGGCTTCGCGTATACGCAGCTGGCGCTCCGGGGGCCGATGCATATCCTGGTCGGCTTCGCTGCCGGGGGTTCCTCCGACGTCGCCGCACGGCTCCTCGCCGAAAAACTCAAGGACACGCTCGGCGTCGCGGTGATCGTCGACGACAAGGTCGGCGCCGGCGGACGCATTGCCGCGGAAGCGCTCAAGAACGCGCCCGCCGACGGCACGACGTTCATGCTCGCGCCCGTCGTCGTGCCGGTGCTCGCGCCGCTGGTGTTCAAGCAGCTCAGCTACGATCCGGCGAAGGATTTCACCCCCGTCGCGCAGGTCGGGACGTACCAGTTTGCCTTGGCCGTTGGACCTGCGAATCCGGCCAGGACCGTCCCCGAGTTCGTCGCGTGGGTGAAGGCGCATCCTGCGCAGGCGAATTTCGGTTCACCCGCGCCGGGCAGCCTGCCGCATTTTTTCGGCCTGATGGTCGGCGAGGCGACCGGCATCGAGCTGGTCCACATCGCGTACAAGGGCGGCGCCCCGCTCGCCACCGACCTCATGGGCGGCCAGATCCC
This sequence comes from Casimicrobiaceae bacterium, assembly GCA_036491555.1. Lineage (GTDB taxonomy): Bacteria > Pseudomonadota > Gammaproteobacteria > Burkholderiales > Casimicrobiaceae > PALSA-1003. The sequence goes on along the minus strand of DASXBS010000070.1, from coordinate 4,071 downwards.
CGCGGGAGTGGACGCACTGTCGGACATGATCGAGCTGCACCGCGCCGGGAAGATCCGCATCATCGCGACCTCGGGTGCGCAGCGCTCGCCGCTCCTCCCCGACATCGCCACGTTCAGGGAGCAGGGCTTTCCGGCGATCGAGGGCAGCGGCTGGATCGGCGTGTACGCGCCCGCGAAAACGCCGCCGGCGATCGTGATGCAGGTTTCCTCCGCGATCGCCGCGGCCCTCAAAGGTCCCGAGCTTCGCGAGCGAATGCAGAACCTCGGGTACGAGCCGACCGGCACCACGCCCGACGAGCTGGCGTGGATCATGGCCGCCGACGCCGCGCGCTGGAGACCGATCATCAAGGCCTCCGGATTCAGCGCCGACTGATGCGTCGCACGATTTGGGGTGCGGGTACCTGATGGGCGCGGTGCGCAACATCCTGTTCATCATGTGCGACCAGCTGCGCGGCGATCATCTGGGCTGTTACGGCCATCCGTATCTGGCCACGCGCAACATCGACGCGCTCGCGGCGCGCGGCGTGCGCTTCGAGCGCGCCTTCGTGCAGTCGGGAGTGTGCGGTCCGTCGCGCATGTCGATGTACACCGGCCGCTACATGACGAGCCACGGCGCGACATGGAACCGCGTGCCGCTGTCGATCGGCGAAATCACCCTCGGCGAATATCTGCGCGACGCCGGGCTCGCGTTGACGCTGTCGGGCAAGACGCACGTGCTGCCCGACGCCGCCGGCATGGCGCGCCTCGGGATCGAGGGCGACGATGTACTCGGGCACCTGCTCGAAAGTGGAGGCTTCGTCGAGCTCGACCGCCATGACGGGCATCACGGCGAGCGCTACAGCGCGTACGCGAATTACCTGCGCGCGCACGGCTACGATTCGCCCGATCCATGGACCGACTACGTCATTTCGGCGATCGGCGCGGACGGCGAGATCGTCTCCGGATGGAGCATGCGCAACGCCGGCCTGCCGGCGCGCGTCGCCGAAGCGCATTCGGAGACCGCATACACGACCGAGCGCGCACTCGAGTTCATTCGCTCCAAGGGAGAGCAGCCGTGGATGCTGCACCTGTCCTACGTCAAGCCGCACTGGCCGTACATGGCGCCGGCGCCGTACCACGCGCACTACACGCCCGATCAATGCCTTCCCGTGGCGCGTGATGCGCGCGAGCTGCGCGATGCGCACCCGGTCCTGGCGGCCTACCGCCTGCAGGAAGAGTGCGCGAACTTCATGCGCGACGAGGTCGTGCGCACGGTACGTCCGACGTATCAGGGCCTGGTCCAGCAGATCGACGACCACCTGGGCGTTGTCTGGGATGCGCTTGCCGCGCAGGGCCGTTTCGACGACACGATGATTGTGTTCACCGCCGACCACGGCGATTTTCTCGGCGACCACTGGCTAGGCGAGAAGGAGCATTTCTACGACACGGTGCAGCGCGTGCCACTCATCATCTACGATCCCGACGTCGCCGCCGACGCGACGCGCGGGAGCGTCGAGACGCGCTTCGCCGAAGGTGTTGATCTGGTGCCGACCTTTCTCGATGCGCTCGGCATTCCTATTCCCGCCGAGCGCATCGAGGGCGCATCACTGCTGCCGCTCACCCGCGCGTCGGACGTGTCCAGTTGGCGAGAGTTCGTCGTCTCCGAGCTCGACTATGGCTACCGCGAGGCGAGGCGAACGCTGCGCCGCGCGCCGGACGTGTGTCGCGCGTGGATGGTGCGCGGCGATCGCTGGAAATACGTGCACTGGCAGGATTTCCGTCCGCAGCTTTTCGATCTGGCCGCCGATCCGGAAGAGTTCGTCGATCTTGGCGCCGACGCCAGCCACGAGACGGTTCGCGAAACCATGCGTGGGCACCTGATGACGTGGTTCATGCGGCTCAAGCGCCGCACCACGGTCACCGACACCGCCGTCGAGCAAGCGACCGCGGCGCACAAGCGCGCGGGCGTGTTTTTCGGGGTCTGGTAATGTCGGCGGCGCCATGAACGACATCGCCCCGCCTTCCCCCGGCTTGCCGCACGCGCGCGCAGACGTGCGCACGCTGGTCGCCTCGCGCATCCGCGAAGTCGCCAATGCCGGCATGGGCGATCCTGACATCCTCGCATTCTGGTTCGGCGAGCCCGACGAGGTGACGCCGGAATACATTCGTGACGCGGCGCTGGCATCGCTCGCGGCCGGCGAGACCTTCTACAGCCCCAACTTCGGCATCCCGGAGTTGCGAGATGCCATCGCCGCGTATGTGACGCGCCTGCACGGCGACGTTCCCGTGAGCCGCGTCGCGGTCACCGCGTCGGGCATGTCGGCGCTGATGCTCGCCGTGCAGGCGCTCGTCGGCGCCGGCGACCGCGTCGTCTGCGTCACGCCGCTGTGGCCCAACCTCACCGAGATTCCGCGCGTGCTCGGCGCCGAGGTGATCCGTGTCGCGCTCGACTTCGATCGCCATGGCTGGATACTCGACGTGGATCGACTGCTCGCGGCGCTCACCCCGGGTACACGCGCGGTCATGATCAATTCGCCCAACAATCCGACCGGCTGGACCATCGATCGCACCAGCCAGCAAACGATTCTCGCGCATTGCCGGCGTCACGGCATCTGGATCGTTGCCGACGACGTCTACGAGCGCCTGCACTACGCGGCGCCGGGATGCGCGCCGTCGTTCCTCGACATCGCATTGCCCGACGACCGCGTGGTCAGCACCAACAGCTTTTCCAAATCGTGGCTGATGACCGGATGGCGGCTGGGCTGGCTCATCGCTCCGCAGGGGCTGATGCCCGATCTGGGCAAGCTCATCGAATACAACACGTCGTGCTCGCCGGTGTTCGTGCAGCGCGCCGGCGTCGTCGCGCTTTGCGACGGCGAGCCCACGGTCGCACATACCTTCGAGCGCTACGCCAGGGCGCGCGAGTTCCTGGTGGCGGCGCTGTCGGCGATGCCTGGCGTCGAAGCGGCGGCACCCGCCGGCGCGATGTACGTGTTTTTCCGCGTGCAAGGCGTCGACGACAGCCTCGACTTCTGCAAGCGCCTGGTGCGCGAAGCACGGCTCGGGCTGGCGCCGGGCAGCGCATTCGGGCCGGAAGGCGAAGGCTTCCTGCGCTGGTGTTTCGCCGCGAGCAACGAGCGCCTGGCCGACGGAGTGGCCCGACTGCGCACGTTCCTCGATCGCCACCGCGCACGCTGAGCTGGTGGAGGCGCGCGCTGGTTGAAACGCGCGGCCCGACGATCAAGCCGATCAGACGCGCGTGGGCGGCGCCACCGACATCGGATCGATCAGTGCTTCGGTCTGCGCGGCGCTCTCGCCCGCCTGGTGCTTCGACGACATGAAGGGCAGGAAAAAGAGCATCACCAGTCCGAACGCGCAATCGAGCGCCAGCGTCACCGGATAGCCCCAGCGCACGATCGAGAGTCCTTGCCACCACGAGGTGTAGGTGATGGCGAGATTGGACATCGCCATGTAGGCGGTGAACTGCGTCGCGGCGACCGCGGCGGTCGTCACGTCCATGAACAGCGCGGTGCGCACGCCGTAATAGAGACCCTGGAACACGTTGTAGATCATCACCGCCGCCCAGAACGTAACGATTAGCGTTGTCGACGGCGTCGGCCGGTTGGTCATTTTGATGTCGACGGGCATGATCCAGTGCGCCTGCAGCATGGTCCACGCCAGCCACAGCGTCGGGATCACGGTGAGGAACACGAACAGCGCGAGCATGCGCCGCCGGCCGAAGCGGTCCGACAGCCACCCGCCGGACACACAGGCCAGCGCGAAGATCACCGTCGAGGCGAGGTTGAGCTGCGCGATGTCGTTGTCGGTCAAGCCCAGCTCGACTGCGAGATTGGATTGCAGTGCGAGTGAGAGCGCGTACGCGCCGGCCGGCAGCAGCGCGACGATGACACCGACCCGCGCCGCGCGCGAGCCGGTGAAGGCGCGCCACGCATCGCGCACGAACATCGCCAGCTCGGATCGCACCGCGGCGAAGGCGCCCTTGTCGGTCTTGGGCCGCGCTGGTCCGGCCGGTTCCTGGAGCGGCATCACGACCAGCAGCGTCACCGCGAAGATCGCGCCGACCACGAAAAC
>DASXBS010000069.1:0-2109 GCA_036491555.1 Casimicrobiaceae bacterium | reverse complement strand
CGCGTGCGACTCGATTAGCGGGACCGAGGCGCTGGAAGAAATAGCCGATGACGAGCAGCGAGCTCCACAATTCGACGCCGTAGAGGACATACCATACCGCCAGCATGGCGAGGTCGAGCGCCGTCGGTTCGCGCATGGCGCTGATCGCGCCGGGAAAGAAAGTAACCGGTACCGCGAACGCAAGCAGACCTGCCATTGCGACCGCTCCGCGATGTGTTCGCAGCCAGCGCCGAAAATCGGCGACGCCTGGCGCCACAGGTTTCGCGGAAAGCGGCAGCGAGTGAACCGTCGCATCCATGGCTCAAATCGGATTTAATGCGCGGGGCGTAGCGACGCACGTCGCGCGGGAGCTCAGTGGGATCATGATCGTCGCGCTGGCGCCACGCGGCGTGCCTGCTTCGAGTACGAGTCGTGCCCTGCTGTTGTAGCGCGCCGCCAGTTGGCGGCGGACGTTGGCGAGCCCCACGCCCGTACCGCTGCCGGGGGCTGTGCCGAAGCCTACTCCATCGTCGATCACCGCGACTTCCAGCGTGTCGCGTCTGCGATGGGCCCGGACGCAGATATTGCCTCCTCCGGCTGGCTCCACGCCGTGCTTGATCGCGTTCTCGATCAGCGTCGTGAGCAGCATTGGCGGAAATTGCAGGTCTCGCAGCGCCGGATCGACTTCGATCCTGAATGCGAGGCGCGCGCCGATGCGGACCTGAAAGAGCGCCAGATACGCGCGTACGAGCTCGAGCTCGTCACCGAGCGTCGCGTCATGGCTGCGCAGCTGCGGCAACGCCGCGCGTAGATAGCGCATAAGATTGACGATTGTTTCCGATCCTGCCTGCGGCTGTGTTCGATAGAGCCGCCGCACGTTGCCGAGCACGTTGAACAGAAAGTGCGGTTCGATCTGCGCCTGGAGAAGCGCAAGCTGCTGCTCGCTTTCGTCCTTTTCAAGGTGCGCTTGCGAAACTTCAGCGGCTCGTGCGGCGGAGTCGATCTCCAATGCATGTCGACGAACGTCAGCTATTAGAACAAGGAAAATGGCCGGCAGACCGAAACGCAGCGAATCCGCGAGCAAGCGCAGCGGCGGCGGCAGATAGTCGAAGCCGTGGGCGTAGTAGGCGTACAGCAACAGCGTCAGGAGGACGGATAGTCCGGCCAGCGTGGCGCACAGAATCGTAAGCCGTGACCAGGTCTGCCGGTGCAGCGCCTCGTCTAGCAACGTGTAAGCGAGGGTCAATGCTGTCGCGATCGCTGCCAGTTCGACGAAATGGTCGAGCCAAGCCAGCACGATTTCGGCGGGCGATAAAAAGCCGAGAACCTCGGAGCTGAACAGAGGACCCAGCGACAAAAGCAGGATAACGAGCACTACGGCTGCGACCCGACGGCGGTCAAGCGCGCGTACGACGCGCCGGACATACCCGTCGTTAGCACGAGCAGCCAAGACCCCACTGTTCCGGGTCAATGAAACCCCCTGAACGTACGTCAGTGAGTAATTTTGCGCTCAATAGCCATGGGCGCAAGCCGATGCGCCGACGAAACCGTCGAATTGCATGATGGTTACGCCCTGGTGCCGATGGCTACGAACCAGGGGGTCGTGGGTTCGAATCCTGCCGGGCGCGCCAAATGATCAACGACTTAGGCCGAGCGATCTGCAACGACAGCTGCTGGGCCGGGTGGCGTCATGCAATGCGGTGGGACGTAGGTCGGGTGACGGACCGTGAGCCGACGTTGCGATCGCGACGCCCTACGCGAACAACCGACCCTTAGTTGACCTACGGGTTCGAGGAAAGCTGTCATTCGGGGGATGCGTGAATGCACATCGCGCCCCGTTACTGCGCTTCATAAATGCAATCCCCGCCTGCGCGGCGGGGTCCGTGCGCGAAGTGTTGGTGCGCTATGTCAGCTTGCGGCGGCGCGACGCCGCAAGTCCGGCGAGGCCGATGCCGAGCAGCGCGAGCGTGGCGGGCTCGGGGACAGTCGGTGCATACACCGCGATGCAGCCCGCATTCGCGAAACTCGCCGGGCAGGGGTTCACTGCGGCGGTACCAGCGAGCGGCACGAAAACATCGCCGTTGAACGGGTCTACCGTGATCGAGTGCGCACTCGTGGTCACCGGCAAGT
>DASXBS010000068.1:0-7758 GCA_036491555.1 Casimicrobiaceae bacterium | reverse complement strand
CCCCACCGGCCAGCAAGGCGACGGACGCGATGCCTGCGCCGCCCGCGGGCGCGACGGCCGCACCCGCCGTCCCGGGGTCGATGTCGTCGCCGGCGCTGCCCGCCGGCGAGACCGTGGTCGTCAAGACCGATCTCTATACAGCGCACATCGATACGCTGGGCGCGGTCGTCACCGAGCTGGCATTGAGCGCGCATCGCGATACGCGCGACGAAACCAAGCCATATGTTCTGCTGCAGCGAAACGCCGATCGGACGTTCATCGCCCAGACAGGCCTGCTCGGTGAGGGCATGCCGAATCATCGCACCCTCTGGAAGCAGCTTCCCGGGCCGCGCGAGCTCGCTCCGGGCGCCAGCAGCGTCGACGTCAAACTGGAAGCGACCGCCGCCAACGGCGACAAAGTCGTGCAGACACTTACTTTCCATCGTGGCACCTACGTCATCGACGTGGCTTACGAAATCACCAACGCTGGCAGCGCGCCGATCGCGCCCTTCGCGTATTTCCAGCTCACCCGCGATGCCAAGACGCCGGTGGTCCAAAGCTCGATGGCGCCCGCCGCGTACACCGGGCCGGTCATCTACAACGAGAACGACAAGTTCAAGAAGGTCGAGACCGGGGAACTCGACAAGCTCGCCGTAGACCCCTCGCGCAAGCTCCCTTACACCAAGAACGCCGACAACGGCTGGGTAGGGATGATCGAGCATTATTTCCTGGTGGCGTGGCTGCCGCCAGACACCCCGCGCAGCCCGCGCGAGTTCTACGCGCGAAAGCTCGACAACGGTCTCTACGCCGATGGTGTCATCGTGCAGGCAGCGCCGATAGCGCCGGGCGCCACGGGAAGCATCAAGGTGCCGTTGTACGCCGGCCCGCAGGAGCAGGACACGCTGGCGAAGCTCGCGACCGGCCTCGATCTGGTCGTCGACTACGGAATTTTCACCATCCTGGCCGCGCCGTTATTCTGGCTGCTCAAGTGGCTCTACGGCATCGTGCACAACTGGGGCTGGGCGATCGTGCTGCTCACCATCATCATCAAGAGCGTGTTCTATCCGCTCAACCACGCGAGCGCGCGATCGATGGCGAAGATGAAGGTCATCGCCCCGAAAATGAAGGCGCTCCAGGAACAGTACGGAAGCGACAAGCAGCAGCTGCAGATGAAAATGATGGAGATGTACAAGACCGAGAAGATCAACCCGCTGGGTGGGTGCCTTCCGATCCTGGTGCAGATCCCGGTGTTCATCGCGTTGTACTGGGTATTGCTATCGGCGGTCGAGCTGCGCCACGCGCCCTGGATACTCTGGATACACGACCTGTCGGCACCGGACCCCTACTTCGTGCTGCCGGTGATCTACGCGATCACCGCGTATCTTCAGGTCAGACTGTCGCCGACGCCGATCCAGGATCCGGTGCAGGCCAAGGTGATGCAGATCATGCCTATTGCCTTCTCGGTCATGTTCATTTTCTTCCCCTCGGGACTGGTGCTCTACTGGCTGGTCAACAACTCGCTGCAGATTTTCCAGCAATGGCACATGAACCGGGTTCTCGAGCGCGAGGCCGCGGCGGCCGCGGCCAAGCGGCGCTAGAGACGCACGCGCCCGGCGCGGCATGACCTACGCGCCCGACGTCATCGCCGCGATCGCCACTGCGCCGGGCCGTGGCGGCGTCGGAGTGGTGCGCGTGTCCGGCCGCGACGTGTCGCGCGTGCTCGACGGAGTGGTCGGCCGCGTGCTTCTCCCGCGTCTGGCGACGCTCACGCGGTTCATTGGCGCCGAGGGCGAGACGCTCGACGAAGGCCTCGCGCTGTGGTTTCCTGCGCCGGCGTCGTACACCGGCGAGAGCGTGCTCGAATTGCACGCGCACGGCGGCCCGGCAGTGCTGGCGCTCATCCTCGCGCGCTGCCTTGAGCTCGGCGCGCGCATCGCGCAGCCGGGTGAGTTCACGCAACGCGCGTTTTTGAACGACAAGCTCGATCTCGCACAGGCTGAAAGCGTCGCCGACTTGATCGACGCGGGGAGCGCCACCGCGGCGCGCGCGGCCACGCGCAGCCTGTCAGGGGAATTTTCGCGCGAAACCGGCGCGGTCGTCGCCGCGCTGACCGAGCTTCGCATGCTCACCGAGGCGACGCTGGATTTTCCCGACGAGGACATCGACTTTCTGCGCGCCGCGCAAGCGCAGGCCCGGCTCGACGCGCTGCGCCAGCGCGTCGAACAGCTCATCGTACGCTCGCGTCAGGGTAACCTGCTGCGCGACGGACTCGACGTGGTGTTGATCGGGGCACCGAACGTCGGCAAGTCGAGCCTGCTCAACCGACTCGCCGGCGATGAGCTCGCGATCGTCACGCCGATCCCCGGCACCACGCGCGATGCGATCCGCAGCGACATCGACATCCGCGGCGTTCCGCTGCGGGTGGTCGATACGGCCGGCGTACGCGAGGCGGGCGACGAGGTGGAGGCGATGGGCATCGCACGCACCTGGGCTCATCTGGCGCGCGCCGATCTCGCGCTGATCGTCACCGACGTACGCGACCCCGACGCGGCGCATGGCGGATTGCTGGCGAAGCTGCCGCCGTCGCTTCCGCGCCTGCTGATCCGCAACAAGGTCGACCTGATCGACGCAGCGGCGCAGCGCAGTGGCGACCGGGGCCATGAAATCTGGCTGTCGGCGCTGACCGGCGTGGGCATCGCGCTGCTTGAAGACGCCATGCTCGACGCTGCGGGCGCGCAGCCGACCATGGAAGGCGCCTTTATCGCGCGCGAGCGCCACGTCCAGGCGCTGCTCGCCGCACAGCGGCATCTCGCGAGCGCGCATGCGCATCTGCACGAAGCCCAGCCGCCGCTGGAGCTGTTCGCCGAAGACCTGCGCTCGGCGCAGGATGCGCTCGCCTCGATCGCAGGCAAGTTCAGCAGCGACGACCTGCTCGGCGAGATCTTCAGCCGGTTTTGCATCGGCAAGTGAAAAACACGCGCTGCTCGCGCCCGCCGGCCCGCTGGCGATCGGCCTTGCGGCGGCCATCGCGGCGGCCGCGCTCGGCATCCCGCAGCGCGCACCGCGCTTTGTTGTGGCGGTGGTGGCCATCGTCCTGTTGGTGATGATCCTTCGGCTTTATTCCGCGTCGCGATCGCGCGCGCGGCCGGATTGCACTCACATCGATGGTTCTCGCCACAGCCCCGGTGGCGTCGCCGACATGGCGGCCACGGCGGAAGGTGCTCGGGCCGGGGGTGCAGCCGGTCCACTTCGGTTCATGTGACGCGCCTGGTGCTGTTGTTGCGGTGCACCGGCGCTTTGTTTCAGCTGGCTCGCCAGGCGCGCAAGGCCAGGATGACGTCGTCTCCGGCCCAGCGCCCCCACCAGCCACGACGCGCCGCCGTGCGGATTTCGCACCAATCACTGTTAAAATCATCGACTTTTCATTGGCAGATCGCACCAATCGCGACGCCGTGAGTCACACACCAAAATGCTCAAAAGCCCATGAATCATCCCGATCCCACTCCAGCGCTCGCAGCCTCCGTGGGCGCGCCCGCCTACGTTCGCCATGCGCGGCTGCTTTCGTGGGTGCGCGATCTTGCCGGGAGGATGCGTCCGGACCGCGTGGTCTGGTGCGACGGTTCGCAGCGCGAGTTCGACGCGCTGTGCGCACAGATGGTCGATACCGGAATGCTGGTGCGGCTCAATCCGGAAAAGCGACCCAACAGTTTTCTTGCATTGTCGGATCCGTCCGATGTCGCGCGCGTGGAAGATCGCACCTTCATATGCTCTGAACGCGAGGACGACGCCGGCCCCACCAACCATTGGGTCGAGCCGCACACGATGCGCCGAACCTTGGACGGGCTGTTCGATGGCTGCATGCGCGGCCGGACGCTCTACGTCGTACCCTTTTCGATGGGTCCGCTGGGAAGCCCGATCGCGCACATCGGCGTCGAGCTCACCGACAGCCCGTATGTGGTCGCAAGCATGCGCATCATGACCCGCATGGGCCGTGATGTGTACAGCGTGCTCGGCAGCGACGGAGCGTTCGTGCCATGCGTGCACAGCGTCGGCGCGCCGCTCGAGGCGGGCCAGCCGGACGTGCGCTGGCCCTGCAACAAGGATCACAAGTACATCGTCCATTTCCCCGAGACGCGCGAGATCTGGAGCTTCGGCTCGGGGTATGGCGGTAACGCGCTGCTCGGCAAAAAGTGCTTCGCGCTGCGCATCGCCTCGGTGATGGGACGCGATGAAGGATGGCTCGCGGAGCACATGCTCATCCTCGGCGTGACCGCGCCGTCGGGCGCCAAGTCGTACGTCGCGGCCGCGTTTCCCAGCGCCTGCGGCAAGACCAATTTCGCGATGATGATCCCTCCTGAAGGCATGGATGGCTGGAAGGTGACGACGATCGGCGACGACATCGCATGGATCAAGCCGAATGCCGACGGGTTTCTGCACGCGATCAACCCCGAGGCGGGGTACTTCGGCGTGGCGCCGGGGACGTCGTACGCATCGAATCCGAACGCGATGAAAACGCTCGAGCGCGACGTCATATTCACCAACGTCGCGCTCACCGACGAAGGTGACGTCTGGTGGGAAGGCATGACGCGCGAGATCCCGGCGCATCTCATCGATTGGCAGGGTCAATCGTGGACGCCAGGGTGTGGTCGCAAGGCTGCGCATCCCAACGCGCGCTTCACAGTTGCGGCGACGCGGTGCCCCTCCCTCGACGCTGAATGCGACAACCCGGACGGCGTTCCGATCGCCGCGTTCGTCTTCGGGGCGCGCCGCAGCGACACCGTTCCGCTGGTCGTCGAGGCGACGAGCTGGGAGGACGGGGTCTACAAGGCTGCGACGATGGGCTCGGAGACCACCGCCGCAGCGACGGGCGCCGTGGGCAAGGTGCGGCGCGACCCATTCGCGATGCTTCCATTTTGTGGATATCACATCGGGGATTACTTCGCGCACTGGCTGGCAATGGGCTCGCGCATCGCGCATCCTCCGCGCATATTCAACGTGAACTGGTTTCGTACCGACGAACATGGAAAATTCGCGTGGCCCGGCTTCGGCCAGAACATGCGCGTGCTCAAATGGATCGTGGAGCGGTGCACCGTGGGCGCGCATGCGACCAGCACGGCGCTCGGCTTGCAGCCGGACTACAACGATCTGGACTGGCGGGGGCTCCAATTTTCGGCGGACCAGTTCGGACACGTCATGAATGTCGACGTGCAGCGCTGGACGCGTGAGGTCGAAGCGCATCGAGCGTTATTCGAGCAGCTCGGTCACAAGCAGCCGCCCGTCCTCGAGGCCAAGCGCACCGAGCTGGAAGCCAAGCTGGCGCGCTGATCGCTGCGTCACCGGGCGGGTCCTGCACCCCTTCCCGGACGCGCATCGACTGCACCGGGCGAGGACGCGCCCAAGCGTCCACCGAAGCGGTGCACTTGATCGCTGCGGTCGCGTTGGCGAATCGCGCCGCCTACCTCACCGCCCGTCCCTCGCGATGGGCACCGCAAAACCATGAACGTCGCCCCGGCCAGCGTGTTGACCGCCGCAACCCGCGTGCACGCTCCACGCTCGACGCGGCAACGCGGCGCTCGATCAACAGTAAAGCCCCGTGGGGCTCGACCATTACGCTGCCCTTGTAAATCGCACTTATCGAGACTAAGCTGAAATGATCGGAAATCTTTCAGAAATAAATTACGGAAACGAGTTTCTGTAAATGTTTTCAAAGCGGCCCCACAGTCATGGTATCGCGCCGCGCAGCGGGGCTACGTGGCCGTAGCTAAAACGCGTCGCCGGCGACGCAAGGATGGCGGCGCGCCCACGCTCGCGGACGTCGCCCGGGCGGCGGGGGTGTCGCTGGCTTCGGCGTCGCGCGCCTTGGCGCATCCGGAGGTTGTCAGCGACGCACTGCGCGTCAAAGTCGTTGAAAGTGCTCGAACGCTGGACTACGTTGCGGATAGGGTTCGCGGTTTGCCCGCGTCGGGAGGCCGGTGTTTTGGCGCGCTGCTCGCGGATCTGGAGGATGCAGTTCAGCGCGAGGCGGTGCAAGCGTGCGCCAAGCGGTTGCAGGCGGGCGGGGATGCGCTGTTGATCGCGCTGGCGGGAGCCAACATGACCACCCAGCGCGCCCGCGACCTGCAGGCGCGCGGTGCGGTGGCGATCGCCCGCTTCGGGGTGTCTTGGCGGCCAGTGTTTGCTGGTGGCGAGACGGATCGAACATTGAGTTTCGACGGGGAAGGAGCCCTTGCCAGCGACTCAGGCTATTGCCGAGCCGAGGCGATCGCGCTCGCCGTGCTGTACCTGAACGCGGTCGGGCACACACGCATTGGTCTGATCCAGGCTGGACCGGTGGACGTGGTGCGCGCGATCTGCGCTCGTCAGCGCGCGGGCGGTCTCGAGGTAATCGACGCCGGGGAGGGCGCCCAACTGTCTGTGCTTGTTGCGCAAAATCCACCGGTCACCGCAGTCGTCTGCGGCAGCGATTGTCGCGCGCTGCAGGTGCTTCGGCTTTGTGCGCTGAAGGATATCGCCGTTCCGCGTACCCTGGCTATCGTCGGGTATGGCGATACCGCGGTGGCGCGCAGTGCGCGTCCGGCGTTGACCTCCTTGCGCGTTCCGGCGGCGCAGGCGGGCGCCATGATAGCGTCGCAGCTTGCGGCGCCCGCGGGCGCTCGTGCACTGCCTGCGGCGCTATCGGCCAAGCTGGTGGTGCGCGACTCGAGTGCGGCGCCCGCCCGTGCGGGAGGGTCCGGTTCCACGTGAAACAGAGCGGGCAGTTTCACGTGAAACAAGCAGGAAGGGCTCATGAGCCGCTATCCGCGTGGGAAGCCTTGGAGTATCATCGAACCGATCGCCGATCCGTGATTTCTGTGTAAAAACATGCTGTTCCCCAAGCGCTTCGAGGTCATAGTCATCGGTGGCGGTCACGCGGGTACTGAAGCCGCCCTCGCGTCCGCACGCATGGGACGGGACACGCTTTTGCTAACGCACAGCATTGAAACGCTGGGGCAAATGTCGTGCAATCCGTCGGTGGGTGGCATCGGCAAGGGCCACCTCGTCAAGGAAGTCGATGCCATGGGGGGCGCTATGGCGATCGCCACCGACGAGGCAGGCATACAGTTCAGAACGCTCAATTCCAGCAAAGGCCCTGCCGTCCGCGCCACCAGGGCGCAGGCCGATCGGTTGCTGTACAAGCAGGCGATTCGCGTGCGCCTCGAAAATCAGCCCCGCTTATGGCTCTTCCAGCAGGCGGTTGACGATCTGACGATCGCCGGCGACCGCATCTCCGGCGTCGTCACTCAACTCGGTATGCGCTTCGAGGCCGACGCCGTCGTGCTGACGGCCGGTACTTTTCTGTCCGGTCTCATCCACGTCGGACTCGAGCACTACGAAGCCGGTCGCGCAGGCGACCCGCCGGCGAAGACGCTGGGTTCGCGCCTGCGCGAGCTCGCCCTCCCCGTCGGTCGGCTCAAGACCGGTACCCCCCCGCGACTTGACGGCCGAACCATCGACTTCAGCCGTCTGCAGGTCCAGCCTGGCGATGAGCCGGAGCCGGTGTTCTCGTTCATTGGACAGCGGGCGATGCACCCGCGCCAGCTGCCGTGCTGGATCACGCACACCAACGCCCGTACCCACGAAATCATCCGCAACGGTCTGGACCGCTCGCCCATGTTCACGGGGGTGATCGAGGGCGTCGGTCCGCGCTACTGTCCGTCGATCGAAGACAAGATTACCCGGTTCGCCGGCCGCGAAGCCCACCAAATCTTCCTCGAACCGGAGGGATTGACCACGCACGAG
>DASXBS010000067.1:0-40759 GCA_036491555.1 Casimicrobiaceae bacterium | reverse complement strand
GTAGTTGCGCACGTGACCCATGTGCAGCACGCCCGAGGGGTAGGGCAGCATCGACACGCAGAAGAATTTCGGACGTGAGGAGTCCTCGGACGCGACGAACGCGTTGCGCGCGTCCCAGTGCGCCTGCGCGGCAGCTTCGATATCACGGTGTCGGTACGGTTGCATGGGCGGCGAGGCCGAATTCGATGCGCGATTATACCGGCCCGGGGTGTCGGCTCCTCTATGACGGGCCGGGAGCGAACCAGGCCACGATCCCGAGCGCGGCGAACAGCGCTGCCGCCGTATAGCGCATCCACTTGAACGGAATGCGCTCGGCCGCCGTGTGTCCGAGTAGGACTGCGGGTACGTCGGCGACCAGCATGCCCGCCGTCGTGCCCGCGATCACCGCGATCAGGCTGTCGAATCGAGCGGCGAGCACGACGGTCGCGATCTGCGTCTTGTCGCCGATCTCGGCGATGAAAAAGCTCACCAGCGTCACCGCGAACACGCCGAGGTGACCGGCATCGACCGGCCCCGAGTCGATCGTATCAGGCTTGAGCGCCCACAACGCGACCGCGAAAAATGAAACCGCCACGATCGCTCGCAGGTACTGCGGCGGGACGACTTCGCGAATCCACACGCCGAGCACGCCGGCAAGCGCGTGATTGGCGAGCGTGGCCACCAGGATGCCGAGGATGATCGGAACGGGCTTGCGAAAGCGCGCGGCGAGCATCACCGCGAGGAGCTGGGTCTTGTCGCCGATCTCGCCCACGGCGACCGCGAGCAGCGAAATGAAAAAAGCTTCCAATGAGGGAGGGGAGGGCGGAAGCGGCCGTCCGTCGGACGGCGCCGGGTTCCTGCGGGAGTGCCGACCGCAGAGGCTGGCGCTGCAGCGTAAAATTGTATCGCAACCCGGGAACCGCTGCCGCGGCGCGTAAACCAACACAACCAGGACTTCAGGTCGCCGATCCGATGTTTCGAGCCGTAGTCACCGCGATACTCGCGCTTTTGCTGCTCGCCCCCGCCGGCGCGGTTGCCGAGCCGGTGCGCACGCCGCATGTTGAGGCCGAGCTGGTCGCCGCGCGTTCGGCCATCGTTCCGGGCCAGCCGCTGACCGTCGCGTTGCGTCTGGTCATGCAGCGAGGCTGGCACACGTATTGGCGCAATCCCGGCGATTCCGGGCTGCCGACCACGATCGAATGGAAGCTTCCTGCGGGACTCGCTGCCGGTCCGATCCAGTGGCCGTTGCCGCGCGCGCTGCCGGTGGGGCCGCTGCTCAATTACGGCTACGAAGGCGAGGTGCTGCTGCCGGTTGAAATCAGAGTTCCTTCGGCTTTCGCGACCGGAGCGTCCGCAACGCTGTCGGCGCGTGCCGACTGGCTCGTCTGCAAGGAGATCTGCATTCCGGAGGGCGCCGACCTCGCGCTGACGCTACCGGTAGCGACACACGCCGAGTCCGACGCGAAATGGGCTGTGCCGATCGCGGCCGCGCTGGCGGCGGTGCCACAGCCCCTCGCGGGATGGCGCGTCGAGTCCACTGCCGCCGGAGAAAGCGTGCGTCTGACCCTGACCGCCGAGGGAAGCCGCGCCGATCCCGGCACGCTCTACTTCTTTCCTTTTGCCGAGGGCAGCATCGAGCCGGCCGGACGTCAGCTCGTCACCCACGATGGCGCGACCACCACGCTCACCTTGCCGGCAGCGAAGCAGCGCACCGGAACATTTACCCGACTCGCCGGCGTGCTGACCGCGAGCGACGGATTCGGAACACAGCGCGCGGCGACCATCGATGTCCCGGTGGGCGGATCGCTGGCACCGGCGAGCGCTCGCTCGGCGCCGGCGCAACCGCTGCCCGAGTCCTCGACCAACGGCGAAGCGCCGCTCTCGCTTTCGCTGGCGCTGCTGTTCGCGTTCGTCGGCGGTGTGCTGCTCAATCTCATGCCTTGCGTGTTTCCGGTGCTGTCGCTAAAGGTGCTCGGATTCGCAACGCACGGCGAGTCGCGCGCCGCAGTGCGCCGTCACGGTCTTGCTTTCGCTGCCGGTGTCATCGTCTCGTTCTGGGTGCTTGCGGCGGCGCTGTTCGCGTTCCGTGGCGCCGGTGCGCAGCTCGGATGGGGATTCCAGTTGCAGTCGCCGGCGGTGATCGCAACGCTCGCTGTGCTTTTTTTCGTTCTCGCACTCAATCTCTCGGGCGTTTTCGAGATTCGCCAGGTCGTGCCCTCGGCGGTCGCCGGATGGAATGCGCGCAATGCCTACATCAACGATGCGCTCTCCGGCTTGCTCGCGGTGATCATCGCCTCGCCGTGCTCCGCGCCATTCATGGGTGCGGCAGTGGGCTACGCGCTGAGCGCGTCGGCGACGGCGACCTGGGCAACGTTCACCGCGCTTGGCCTGGGCATGGCTTTGCCGTACGTGCTGCTGGCGATGTTTCCGGAGTGGCGCACCCGTCTGCCCAAGCCCGGCGTCTGGATGGTGCGGCTTCGCCAGCTGCTCGCCTTTCCGCTGTACGCATCGGTCATCTGGCTCGCGTGGGTGCTCGGGGCGCAGCTCGACAACAATGCGGTGGCGCGCCTGGGAGCGCTGCTGCTGCTGATCGCGATCGCGCTGTGGGCCTGGCAGCTTCGTGGTCGCCTGGTTCGGGTGTGGAGAGCCGGAGCGCTGGTCGCGCTGGTGGGCGCCGTGCTGGTGAGTGTGCCGATTTTCTCCCCGCCGGCCAACGCGGAATCGGCGTCGGCGCGCGCGAGCGCCGATTCCGGGCCGTGGCAGCGCTTCAGCGCCGACCGCATTTCGCAGCTTGCGGCATCCGGCCGGCCGGTGTTCGTCGATTTCACCGCGGCGTGGTGCGTGACATGCCAGGTCAACAAGCAACTCGTGCTCAATACCGATGCGGTGCGTGCGGCCTTCACGCTCAGCGGCGTGACGCTGGTTCGCGCCGACTGGACGCGCCGCGATTCGGAAATCGGCAGCGCGCTCGCGGCGCTGGGGCGAAGCGGTGTTCCCGTCTATGTGCTCTATCGTCCCGGCAAGGCACCGCTGCTCTTGCCAGAAGTGCTGCAGCAGCGGATGATTTTGGACGCGCTCGCGACGCTGTGAGCGCGTTGCAAACGAGGGCAACTCAGGGAAATCGAGGGGCAACGGAGGTCATCATGAATCGCAGATCCGTTTTTTCGATAGTGGCGTTGTCGGTGGCGTCGAGCTTCGCGTATGCGGCGAGCGCCGGCCAGGCCGCGCCCGACTTCACGGTGAGCGACAGCGCCGGCAATACGGTCCATCTGTCCGACTATCGCGGCAAGTTCGTGGTGCTCGAGTGGACCAATCCCGAATGCCCGTTCGTGCAAAAGCACTACAACAGCGCCAACATGCAGACGCTGCAGAAGGAGTGGGGAGCACGCGACGTCGTGTGGCTCACGGTCAACTCGACCAACAAGTCGAGTTCCGAATACAAAACTGGCGCGCAAATGAACGCATGGATGCGCACGCAGGGCGCGGCGCAAAAGGCGGTGCTGATCGATGGCGACAGCGCGACCGGCACGAAGTACGCCGCGAAGACGACGCCGCACATGTTCGTCATCGATCCCAAGGGCGAGATCGTGTACGCGGGCGCGATCGACGACAAGCGCTCGACGCGCCTCGAGGATGCGAAGAGCGCGAACAACTACGTGCGCGTCGCACTGAACGAAGCGATGGCGGGCAAGCCGGTCACCACGCCCAACACGACGCCTTACGGCTGCTCGGTCAAGTACTGAGCCTTATCGTGTGCACACGAGGCCAGCCGGCGCGGGTCGGCTGGCTTTTGTTTGTGCATGCGTGGGTTCCCTCGTTGGCGTTGCTCGCCGGCTGCGGCCCCGCGCCCGACCGCCCCCTGCAAGGCTACGTCGAAGGCGAATACGTGCGTGTCGCAGCGCCCTTTGCCGGCGCGCTGCAGCAGCTCGCGGTCGCGCGCGGAGCGCAAGTGGCCGCCGGGGCGCCGCTGTTCGGACTCGAGCGCGAGAACGAGCTCGCCGCGCGACGCCAGGCCGAGCAGCAGCTGCAGGCGGCCGAGGCGCGACTCGCCAACCTGCAGACCGGCAAGCGCGCACCGGAAGTCGAAGCGGTGGCCGAGCAGCTCCGGCAGGCACTCGCGGCGCGCGATCTCTCGGCCGCCAACCTGCGCCGTCAGGAGTCGCTCGCGAAATCGGGATTCATCAGTGGCGCCGCGCTCGACGACGCGCGCACCGCGCTCAAGCGGGACGAGGCGAGCGTCGGACAGCTCCAGGCGCTGGTCGCGACGGCGAAGCTGCCGGGAAGGCCCGACGAAATTCGTGCCGCGCAGGCCGATGCCGCGGCGGCGCGCGACGCGGTCGCGCAGGCCGATTGGAAGCTTTCGCAGCGCGTGGTCGCTGCGCCGGTCGCCGCCAAGGTCAGCGACACTTATTACGTGATCGGCGACTGGGTGCCGGCAGGAGGTGTCGTCGTCAATTTGCTGCCGCCGTCCAACGTGAAGCTGCGTTTTTTTGTGCCCGAGCCGCAGATCGGATCGGTCAAAGCCGGCCAGACGGTGCGCTACGCCTGCGACGGCTGTGGCGAATTGAAGCCAGCGACCATCAGCTTCATCGCCGACCGTGCCGAGTTCACGCCGCCGTTCATCTATTCGAAGGAGAATCGCGCCAAGTTCGTGTTCCTGGTCGAGGCGCGCCCCGACCCATTGGATGCGGCGCGACTCAATCCCGGGCAGCCGGTGGACGTCTGGGTGCACTGAACACCGGCCTTAAGGAACAATGAACGCCGCCAGCGCCGCGCCGGGTCCCGCGCCCGATATCGTCATCGACGTGCGCGGCATCAACAAGCACTTCGGCGACAAGCACGTGGTGAAGGACCTCTCGCTCAACGTCGCGCGTGGCGAGATCTTCGGCTTTCTCGGTCCCAATGGCAGCGGGAAGACGACGTCGATACGCATGCTCTGCGGGCTGCTCACACCCGACAGCGGCGACGGCACATGCCTGGGCTTCGACATCCTGCGCGAGACCAAGGCGATCAAGCGGCACGTCGGGTACATGACCCAGCGCTTCTCGTTCTGGGAAGACCTCACCATCCGCGAGAACCTGCGCTTCGTCGCGCGCATGTACAGCATGGATGACGGTGCACGTCGCGTCGAGCGCTCGCTCGCGCACCTGGGACTGGCGGCGCGCGCGGATCAGCTCGCGGGGACGCTGTCTGGCGGATGGAAGCAGCGCCTGGCGCTCGCGGCATGCCTGCTGCACGAGCCGCAGCTGCTGCTGCTCGATGAGCCGACCGCCGGCGTCGATCCCAAGGCGCGCCGCGATTTCTGGGAGGAGCTGCACGGATTCGCCGCGCGCGGCATCACGGTGCTGGTCAGCACGCACTACATGGACGAAGCCGAGCGCTGCCACAAGCTGGGCTACATCTTAGACGGAAGGCTGCTGGTCAGCGGCACCGCGCGAGAGATCATCGCCAGCCAGACGCTGGTGACGTGGGAAGTGTCTGGCGACGATCTGGCAGCGCTGCACGAGACCCTTCTGCGACAGCCCGGCGTCGAGCAGGTTGCAGCTTTCGGCACCATGCTGCATGTCACCGGCCCCGATCGTGCCAGGCTCGACGCGGCGCTGGCGCCGCTAAAGGGCGACGCGGCCCACACATGGCGCGAAATCCAGCCCAACCTGGAGGACGTTTTCATCCATTTGATGCGCGATCGCGAAGCGCCGCCGCCATCATGAACGCACGAGACGACAGCGTGGCCAACGCCGTGTTTTCGCCGTCGCGGTGGCTGGGCATCGTCATCAAGGAATTCACCCAGCTCAAGCGCGACCGACTGACCTTCGGGATGATCGTCGGCATTCCGGTGGTGCAGCTGATCCTGTTCGGGTTCGCGATCAACACCGACCCCAAGCACCTGCCGACGGTGGCGATCATCGCCGACCGCGGCGAATTCTCGCGCAGCATCGTGTCGGCGCTCGCCAACAGCAGCTATTTCGATTTCATCGGCGAAGCGCACGACGAGAACGACGCCGAGCGTATGCTCGCCAACGGCGACGCGCAATTCGTGCTCACCATTCCCGAGGACTTCTCGCGTCGACTCGTGCGCGGCGAGCATCCGGCGATCCTGCTCGAGGCCGACGCCACCGATCCGGTCGCCACCGGCAGCGCGATCTCGGCGGTGAACGAGGTGGGGCGCACCGCGCTCGTGCACGACCTGACCGGTGCACTGGCTCCGCTCGCCGCATCGCCCGCGCCCTTCGAGGTGCGTGTCCACGCGCGCTACAACCCCGAGTCGATCACGCAGTACAACATCGTTCCTGGCCTGCTCGGTGTGATCCTCACCATGACCATGATCCTGATGACCGGCCTGGCGATTACGCGCGAGACCGAGCGCGGCACCATGGAAAACCTGCTGGCGACGCCGGCGACCGCGTTCGAGGTGATGACGGGGAAGATCGTGCCGTACGTGCTGATCGGCCTCATCCAGGTGACGCTGGTGCTCCTGCTCGCACGCTTCATGTTCAACGTGCCAATGCTCGGCAACCTGGTGCTGCTCTACCTGATGGTGCTGCTGTTCATCGCCGCCAACCTGACGCTGGGGCTCACGTTCTCAGCGCTGGCGCGCAATCAGCTGCAGGCGATGCAGATGACGTTTTTCTTTTTCCTGCCGTCGATGCTGCTGTCCGGCTTCCTGTTCCCGTTCCGGGGCATGCCCGGATGGGCGCAGGCGATCGGTCAGGCGCTGCCGCTCACGCATTTCGTGCGTATCGTGCGCGGCGTGCTGCTTAAGGGCAATGGCTGGAGCGCGGTGATGCCCGACGCGTGGCCGATCGCGCTGTTCATGGTGGTCGTGATCCTGATCGGACTGCGCTTTTTCAGGAGCACGCTGGATTAGCGTCGCGAGCGACCCGGCGAGGGGCCCCGCGCACAGCGCGGGGATCGACGGCCCGCGAGTCGACGCAGGCGGGCGACGAGACGGTGCGCGGATTTCGCGCGATCTAGCGGAAGCCCGCATCGCGAGCGACCCGGCGTGGGGATCCACCGGGAATTGCGAGTCGGCTCTGGCGGGCAATAGGATTAAGCGGGACATTCGCGCGACTGCACGGAGCCCGCGTGGTAATACGGCGGCCCCAGTGCGTCGCGCTAAGCCGAGAACTCCACCGACAAGCTTGCGATTTCGCCGAAACGCACCGTCAACAGCGTGTGCAGCGGCAGGTCAACCACCCCGCAGTACGAACCGGTGGTAACGACCTGTCCGGCACGTAGGCCATCGCTTCGCTTCGACAGGTAATTGGCGAGCCAGACCAGGGGCTTGAGCGGATGGCCGTCGGGATGCTTGCCCTGCACCGAATGCAGCGCTGTACCGTCGGCCTCGATGATGATGGGAAAACTGTCGAGCGCAAAATCCAGCGCGCACTCGATCGCGGGGCCCACGAACAACCCCTGATTGGCGATGCCGTCGGCCAGAAGCTCGGGAAAGGTGGCCGCGGTCGGATCGATGTAGCGGGGGCCCATCAGTTCGAGCACGAGACGGGGCGTGCGGATCGCCGCGCGCACCTCGGCCTCGCTGTAAGGCGCATCGCGAGATGTCAGGTCGCGCGCCATCTCGAACGCAATCTCCGGCTCGATGCGCGCCTTCCCGGCGATCGGAAGGATCGGACACGGCATCGCCGAAGTGATGGTCGACGCGTAGATCGGCGCCATCGGGATCGGGCGGGGTGGAGTCGGGACCGAGCATTTCCAGCCGCCGACTGCGAGCCCGAGCAACTCGGTCACGCGCTGCTGGATCGCGACCGCGGTCTCGGCGTCTGCCGGACGGAGCGCCTCCGGCATCCGCTCGCCGGGTCGTCTGGCACGTCGTGCCGCGACCAGGAAGCGCGCAGCGGTGTCGACGGTCGTGTTCATGGATCGAGAACCTCCGGAGTCAACGCAACGCCAGTGCCAGGCCCAACGGAACGAACACCAGCGAAGCGATATTGCCGATGAGCACGATCGAGGCGACCTTCGCCGGTTCCTGATTGTATTGCTCGGCGACCATGAAGTTCAGTACCGCCGGCGGAAGGCAGCCGAAGAGTATCAGCAAACCCTGCTGCGTTGGACCGAGCCCGAGCACCGGCGACATCAGCGCCGCCATCGCGACGCCGGTGAGCGGACACACCAGCGCGCCGACGACGCCGAGGTTCCAGCCGCCCCAGCTCACCGTCGCCATTCGCACCCCCAGAGAGATGAGCATCAGCGGGATCATCGCATCGCCGGTCATCTTGACCGCGAGCATCAGCCAGTCCGGCAAAGGAGGATGCACGATCGCAAAGGCGAAGCCGATGAACGTGGCGACGACCATCGGGTTGCGAAACACCGGCCAGAACTCCGCGTTACGGTTGACGATGTGCACCCCGACCGTAAAGTGAAGAAGGTTCGAGATCGTGAACAGCGCCACCATCGCCGACAGCCCGGCCTGGCCGAACGCGAGTGCGGCGAGCGGCAGCCCGATGTTGCCGCAATTGTTGAACATCATCGGTGGAACGAAGGTGCGCACGTCCTCGTGCAACAACTTTGCGAACGGCCACGCCAGCAGTCCCGAGCCCGCGACCACGCCGATCGCGCCGAGGATCAGCGTCCGGTTGGCGTAGAGGTCGAAGTCCTTGTTCGCCAGCGCGCTGAAGATCAGCGCTGGGGCAAGCACGTTGAGGTTGATGCGGTTCACCCAGGTCATGTCCGGGCGTGCTCGCCTGGCGTAGAAAAAACCCAGCGCGATCACCAGGAATACCGGCAGGATGATGCCGAGCAGGCGTTCGAACACGCGATCGCTTCAGAGGATGTATTGCGCGAGATCGTCGTTGCCGGCGATGCCCGCCAGCCGCGCATCGACATAACCGGCGTCGATCGTGATGCTGTGCCCGCCGAGCTTGCTCGCGTCGAACGACACCTCGTCGAGCAGGCGCTCCATCACCGTGTGCAAACGCCGCGCGCCGATGTTCTCCTGCCTCTCGTTGACTGCGAAGGCGATCTCGGCCAGTCGCTTGATGCCATCCGGCTGGAAGTCGAGCGTGACGCCTTCGGTGGCGAGCAACGCCTGGTACTGACGAGTCAGGCAGGCGTCGGTCGCGGTGAGGATCTGCTCGAAATCGGAGACCGAGAGCGATGCGAGCTCGACACGGATCGGAAAGCGCCCCTGCAGCTCGGGAATGAGGTCCGAGGGCTTGGCGAGATGGAACGCACCGCTGGCGATGAACAGGATGTGATCGGTTTTGATCATCCCGTATTTCGTGGTCACCGTCGTGCCTTCGACCAGCGGCAGCAGGTCGCGCTGTACGCCCTGGCGCGAGACATCGGCGCCCTGCGTCTCCTGGCGGCTCGCGATCTTGTCGATCTCGTCGAGAAAGACGATGCCATTCTGCTCGACGTTGGACAGCGCGCGCGCCTTCATGTCCTCGTCGTTGATGAGCTTGGTCGCTTCCTCGTCGATCAGCGCTTTCATCGCGTCGGCGACCTTCATCTTGCGCACCTTGCGTTTGCCGCCGGACATCTGCTGGAACATGCCCTGGATCTGGCTGGTGAGATCCTCCATGCCGGGTGGCGCGAGGATCTCCATCTGCGACGGTGTCGCCGAGATCTCGACCTCGATCTCCTTATCGTTGAGTGCTCCCTCGCGCAGCATCTTGCGGAATTTCTGGCGTGCGGCCGTGTCGGTGGGTTGCATGTCGTGGAAGTTGACTTCGCGCGCCGGCGGGAGCAGCACGTCGAGCACGCGCTCCTCGGCGGCGTCGCTGGCGCGGTCGCGAACCTTGCGTGTCTCGGCCTCGCGCGCGTCCTTGATCGCGGTCTCGACCAAATCGCGGATGATGGTATCGACATCGCGGCCGACGTAGCCCACCTCGGTGAATTTGGTCGCTTCGACCTTGACGAAGGGCGCATCGGCTAGCCTGGCCAGGCGGCGCGCGATCTCGGTCTTGCCCACGCCGGTGGGGCCGATCATCAGGATGTTCTTCGGGGTGATCTCCTGGCGCAGCGGATCGGCCACCTGCTGTCGGCGCCAGCGGTTGCGCAATGCGATCGCGACCGCACGCTTCGCCTGGTGCTGCCCGACGATGTGCTTGTCGAGCTCGTGCACGATTTCCTGCGGATTCATGAGCGAAGACATGGCGTCCGGAGCGAAAAAAACGGCCGCCCATGAGGCGGCCGTTCAATTCTACCTTGTCCGGCGAGTGCAAGCCTCGCCCTATCGCGCACTGCGGGAGGGCTGGTGGCCCCGTTGATATTTGTTACGGGACAAAGAGGTTCGCGCAATGTCCAGGCTGGCTCGGCGTTCCCGTGATCGCACCGCCACGTAGAATGCACTGGTCGGGCGGCAGCGGCGCGCTCTGCTCCACGTTCGCCACGAGCAGATCGAACGCGTGTTGTGCATGCGGGAGGATGTATTCGAGCTGCGGATAGAACGCCTTGTAGTTTTCGATGTGGTTGCCGTTCTGCACCTCGTACAGGCGATAGGCGGGCATCGGGCGATTCGGATACCCGGGCTGCTGCTCGAAACCTGCCTGGACGGCGCGCGCATACGCTCGCGCATGATGGTCGATGGGCAGAAGCGCGTCCATCGTGCCCGCCACGGTGATCAGCGGTGCCTGGATCAACCCGGTGGTTGCGAACGCCGCCATGTTCTCGCCGACGTCCGAGAACGGCAGCCGCCCGACGTAGTTGTATGTCGAAAGTCCGCTGCCATAGGTGTCGTACGTGGGATCGAGACGTTTCTGCCACTGGCACATCGTCACTTCCCAATAGGAGGCGTAATAGCGGCCCCAGAACGATGCGGGAATCACCGCGTTGTTGACGATATCAGGTGGATATCCTGCACCGCGGATATTCTTGGCCGCCGTGCTGTTGGGATCGTAAGGGGATGCGAGGTAATCGGGGAAGTTCAGAACCCCGGGCGGCAGATCCGTAAGGATGTTGGGCGCCGCCTCGTCGACGTACGTGCCTTCCCAGTCGACGCCACCGTCGAAGAGCTTCGGCGCCAATTCCACGGCGCGACGCACCTGGTAGCCGCCGTTCGAAGTTCCGACGGCGTACGTGTAGCGCGGCGGGCCGCCTTTGTAGGCTCCCTTGATTCCCGTGCGCGCGAGATTGGCCGCGTCGATCATGTATTGCGCCCACTGGGTGAAGGGCTTCCCGGGATCGTTGTCGTAGAAATGAACATACGTACCGGAGAGCGGATTCAGGCGGCAGCCGAGCGGGTCTGCGCTAGTGGTAAGCATGGCGTTGAGTACACCTTTGTTCTGCGAGGCAAAGGCGTACCCTTTCTGCAGGACGTAATCGCTCCACCCGTAGTCATTGGTGAATTCGCTGCGCTGGCTGGGCGCGCCCGCAACGACGAGCCGCCCGTTCCAGTTGTCGGGAAGCCGCAGCAGAAAACGCGCCTGGCCCGTGGGATCGGAGGCGATTCTCGCGTTGATCTGCATGCCCGACACGGCCATCGTGATGGGCGTCTTGTCTTGGGGCGGTGTGACTACTGCGTTTATCAATATGGCCCGATCCGTCCTCGGCGTGAAGGCGAGGAGGGGAAGCGGCAGCGGTAGTCCCGGCTGCCAAACGTTATCAAGCGGCGTCGTTGGATGCGTGTCGGTCACGTCGCCATTCGTGGTGAGATCCGACTTTTCGTAGCAAGTCGCATCGGCAAGCTGATTGCCGAACGCCTGGAGCACCTGTTCGCAACGGGTTGCGGCCCCCGCCGAAATCGGAACAAGGAGTGCCAGTCCAGCTAACAAGGTAGTGCAGCGTCGAAGAACCATCGATTTCTCCTGGTCAAGAATGCAGGCGGGCGCGTTGCCCGCCGCTACAACAAAGACGTGGCCAACAGCCCACGTCGACATTTCCGACTTCGTTCAGAGCATCAGTCGCTGCGAGCTGACAGCGATTCGTAGATCCGCTTCACGTTCTGCAGTCCGGCGGTGTAGATGTCTTTGAGTGCCTTGGTCGCCTCGCCTTCTGTGCCGCGCGATGCGACGAATGCGCTCGACCACTCGATGACTGACGTGCCGTTACCGTGGTCTATCACTCGCAGCTCGGCGACGCAATGGTCGACCGGGAGCGGACCCGCAAGCACCGAGTACAGGTACACACGCTCGGCATCGCTGAGATGCTCTAGCCGTTCGACCGACGTTCCACCGCTGATCATTGCCAGGCGACGCACGGCGCCTTTGCTCGTTCCGGACGTCTCGCTTCGGTGCACCAAGGGATGCCACTGGCCAAGCGTATTGAAACGTCCGACCAGGTCCCAGAGCAGCGATGCGGGCGCACAAACCTCGGTCCGGATGCAGATCTTAGCCATGGGTGCAGCTTTCGCGATGGCGAGGCCTCGAATCGACACGGATGCGATTACGCAATCGCCGTGCCGGAAGCGCCAAGTCATTGAGCGGCGTGGGTTTTCATTCGAACATGCGCACGAATCTCGCACGATCGATGCGATAGTCGCGCCAAGGTGTCTCGCTTGCACGACACGACACTTCGCGCGGTATGGGGGATCGGCGGAGGCGTGGTGCAGGGCCCCGGCGACAGTCCATGATCGGAGACAGACGTCTCAGTCTTGCGACGTGATTCCCAGCATCGCCAGCTTCCGATAGAGGCCGGCGCGCGACATGCCTAGCGATTTTGCCGCCACCGCTACTCTGCCGCCGTGCTCGCGCAGCGCGTTGCGCAACGTCTTGCGCTCGAACTCGGCCAGCATCTCGGCGTAGGTGCGCGCTAGAAGTCCTTCGCCGCTCCGCTCGCTGGGACCGGGCAAGATCGCGGCAAAGTCGGCGGCGCCCAGACGCAGGTTGTCGGTCAGCATGGTCGCGCGCTCGAGCACGTTCTGCAGCTCGCGCACGTTGCCCGGCCAGTCATGTGCGCACAGCGCAGCGATTCCGTCCGCCGCGATCTCGCGATGTGGCGTCCCGGTGCGTGCCGCGATCTGCTCGAGGAAGCAGTCGCACAGCGCTTCGATGTCGGACACGCGCTCGCGCAATGGTGGAACGGCGACGGGGAGCACGTTGAGCCGATAGTACAGGTCGGAGCGGAAGCGGCCCTGCAGAACACGCTCCTTGAGATCGATGCTGGTCGCTGCGATGATGCGCACATCCACCTTGCACACAACGTTGGATCCAAGCCGCTCGACCTCCTGATCCTGCAGCACCCGCAGCAGCTTGGCCTGCACGGCCAGCGGCATGTCGCCGATCTCGTCCAGGAACAGCGTGCCGCCATCGGCGAGCTTGAACTTTCCGTCGCGCCCCTTGCGGTCGGCGCCGGTGTAGGCACCTGGCGCAGCGCCGAAGAACTCCACTTCGAGCAGGTTGTCCGGAATCGCGGCGACGTTGAGCGCGATAAACGCGCTACGGGCACGATTCGACGCGGCATGGATCGCGTGCGCCAGCATTTCCTTGCCGGTCCCGGTCTCGCCAAGCAGCAGGACCGTCGCGTCTTGCTGCGCCGCGCGCCGGGCCTGGCGCTTGACCTCGAGGCACGCCGCGCTGCTCCCCATGAAACTCGATAACGTGAAGCGTGCGCACCGGTTCTGCACCAGCTTGCGTTGCGCGTCGGCTAGCTCGGCCTGAAGGGCGGCGAACTTCGCGACCAGCGGTTTCAGGTAGTGGACCCGATCGTACAGGACGAAACCGATCGCGCCGATCACCTTGCCGTCCTCGTCTAGGATCGGCATTCGCGTGACCACTAGCGACTGCTCGCCGAAAGCCATGATGTCGAGCAGGAGCGGCTGCCCGCTCTTGACGACTTCGCGCATCAGGCTGTTGGGAATGATTTCTTCGACCGGCTTGCCGAGCGCGACTTCGGCGCTCGAGAGGCCCAAAGTCGTAACGTACTTTTCGCTTATCCAGACGATGCGCGCTTGCGCGTCGACCGCGAGGGCGCCTTCGCACATGTTGTTGAGGCGCTCGAACAGCGATCGCATCGCCAGGCGCAGGATCGCTTCCGAATTGTGCAGGAACGCTTCGGTGAGCGGCGCCGGCGCATCGTCGAGTGGCGGCGGTGCGGACGTCCGGGAACGCTGGACTGCATCCATCTTGATCATGCTTGATTTGCCCGCTCACGCGATGCGCGCGGCGCCCTCCATCACAGCTGGCAACGTGTGCCCGACGGCTGCCGCCGGCCACGCGGCACTCTCGCGCCTGTCATCGACGCTTTGCGCTAGTGTATCCGATGTCGCGGTGTTCGAATCGAACAGGCCTGCGGCCGCTCGATATTTGCGACCGCCAGACTTTGGCAAGGAACGGCGCTTCGCTTATGATGGCGCATCGCGGGTAGCGTCTGCCGCGCGTGCGCGCCGCGCGGGAGCGTCCCGAGACGGCCACCGCAAGTCCAGGAGCACTCCATCATGAAGCGTGTGACGATCACGTTGGGCCTCGTCGTCGCGGCCGTCTTGGCCGGATGCAGCTCGATGAAATCTCTGAGTGACAAGTCCGTCTCCTTCGTCGAGCCGAAGGATGGCGCCACGGTAACCAGCCCGTTCAAGGTGGTGTTCGCAGTAAAAGGCATGACGGTCGAGCCTGCCGGCGAGATCAAGGCCGATTCAGGTCACCATCATCTGCTCATCAACCTGCCGGCGATGAATGCGGGCGAAGCTATTCCTGTTGACGACAAGCATCTGCACTACGGGAAGGCGCAGACCGAGGCCGAGGTCACACTGCCCGCCGGACGCTACAAGCTGACCATGCAATTCGCCAACGGTGCGCACGTTTCCTACGGGCCGGCGATGTCGGCCACCATCGACGTCACGGTGAAATAGCGCATGCGATGTGTCTGCGCAGGGCGGCTGCTCGCCGGCGTGCTCGCGGTCCTGGCGGCCGCGTGCAACACGCCGTCGACGCCGACGGCCAAGGTTACCGACGATTCGCTCCAGGTAACCGGGTTCGGCTACCTGGCACCCGGCAGTAACCAGGCGATTGCGAACCTCAAGTCCAAGAGCAACAGCAATACCTACGGCATCGTCACCTTCTACGAGAAAAACGGAAAAGTCAGCGTCGCCGCGACGGTCTTCAACATGATCAACATGGGGCCGCACAGCATCTACATCCACGAAAACGGCAATTGCAGCTCACCCAACGCGGCGAGCGCGGGGCCGGTATGGAACGTCGCACCCCCCGGCGCAAAGCGCAGCGGCCAGCTGCCGGAGCTCTACGTGGGTACCGAAGGAAACACGCAGATGCAGGCGACGCTCACCGGTGTCACTCTCGGTGACAAGAAACCGACCGATATCGTCGGTCGGTCGGTGGTCGTGCATTCGTCGGTCGTACGGGATCCCAAGCCGGAATTCGGAGGCGCGCCCAACGGATGGATCGCATGCGGCGTGATTGAGCAGGGCGGCGGCTGATGCCAATGCTCGCCGACAAGAAGATCCTGATCACGGGCTTGCTCTCGAACCGCTCGATCGCGTACGGCATCGCGCGAGCGTGCCAGCGCGAGGGCGCCTCGCTGGCCTTCACTTACGTCAACGCCGACCTCAAGGATCGCATCGTCAAGCTCGCTGCAGAGTTCGGCAGCGTCCCCGTGCTGCCGTGCGACGTCGCCGACGACGGCCAAATTATGGCACTGTTCGAGTCGCTCGGCCGCGAGTGGGGAGGCCTCGACGGATTGATGCACTCGATCGCCTTCGCACCGCGCGAGGCGCTGGCAGGAGACTATCTGGAAGGCATGTCGCGCGACGCATTCAGGATCGCGCACGACATTAGCTCGTACAGCTTTGCTGCGCTGGCCAAGGGCGCACGCCCGCTGATGCAGGGCCGACGCGGCGCACTGCTGACCTTGAGC
This sequence comes from Casimicrobiaceae bacterium, assembly GCA_036491555.1. Taxonomy (GTDB): domain Bacteria; phylum Pseudomonadota; class Gammaproteobacteria; order Burkholderiales; family Casimicrobiaceae; genus PALSA-1003. The sequence continues at coordinate 25,015 of DASXBS010000067.1, read as the reverse complement.
TATCTCGGCGCCGTGCGGGCGATCGCCAATTACAACGTCATGGGGCTTGCCAAGGCCAGCCTCGAAGCCAACGTGCGCTATCTCGCTCAGTCGCTGGGACCCGAAGGTATCCGCGTCAACGCGATTTCTGCCGGTCCGATCAAGACGCTGGCGGCCGCAGGCATCGGCGGCTTCTCCAAAATCCTCCACTTCGTTGAAAAACACGCGCCGCTTCGGCGCAACGTTACGATCGACGAAGTCGGCAATGTCGCCGCGTTCCTGCTCTCCGATCTCGCCAGCGCGATCACCGCCGAGGTCACCTACGTCGATTGCGGATTCTCGACGGTCGCGGCGGGCATGAGCGACGAATAGCGAGACAGCGCCGCGCTCGCGGCGGCGGGTCGACGATGGCGAACGCTCACGCTGATTACGACGTCGCCATCGTGGGCGGCGGCCATAACGGGCTGGTCTGCGCGTGCTACCTCGCTGCAGCGGGCCTTTCCGTCGGAATTTTCGAACGCCGTAGCATCGTCGGTGGCGCCGCTGTCACCGAACCCTTTCATCCCGGGTTTCGCAATTCGACCGCGAGTTACACGGTCAGTCTCCTGCATCCGAAGGTCATCGCCGACCTGCGGCTGCGCGAGCATGGCCTCGTGATCGTCGAGCGTCCGCTGTCCAACTTTCTTCCGCTGCCTACCGGCAACTATCTTAAGCTCGGTGGCGGCCTGGCGGCGACGCAGGCCGAAGTCGCGCGCTTCTCGAGCAAGGACGCCGCGGCGCTGGCGGATTACTACGCGAGCATGGACGGTGTCGCCGACGTCGTTCGTTCGCTGATGCTGCAAACGCCGCCCAATGTCGGCGGCGGTATCCACGAATTGCTGAGCGCCTGGAAAGTCGGCGGCAAGCTCAAGCGACTGCCGCTGCCGGCGCAGCGCGACCTGCTCGATCTGTTCACCAAGAGCGCAGGCGACGTGCTGGACCGCTGGTTCGAGTCCGCGCCGATCAAGGCCGCGCTTGGATTCGACGCCATCGTCGGCAATTTCGCCAGTCCCTATACGCCCGGCTCCGCGTACGTGCTGCTGCATCATGTCATCGGCGAGGTCAATGGCAAGCGCGGCCAGTGGGGGCATGCGCTCGGCGGCATGGGCGCCATCACGCAGGCGATGGCGGCCGAAGCGCGTGCGCGTGGTGTCGAAATATTTACCGATGCTGCGGTGAGCCGCGTGATCGTGCGCGACGGCAGCGTAGGTGGGCTCGAACTCGTCGACGGGCGCAGCGTCAGCGCGCGCCGGGTCGCCGCCAACGTCAATCCGAAGCTTCTGTATCTGCAGCTGATCGATCAGGCGGCGCTCGACGCCGATTTCCGCAAGCGCATCGAAGCGTATCGCTGCGAGTCCGCGACCTTTCGCATCAACGTCGCGCTCGATGCGCTGCCCGACTTCAGCTGCCTTCCCGGCGACGGGCCGCATCTGCGCTCGGGAATCATCATCGCGCCGTCGCTGGACTACATGGAGCGCGCATACTTCGATGCGCGCGAGCGCGGCTGGTCGGCGCAGCCGATCGTGGAGGTGCTCATCCCGTCGACCGTGGACGACTCGCTCGCGCCGCCGGGCAAGCATGTGGCCAGCCTGTTCTGCCAGCATGCCAGTCCGACACTGCCGGAAGGACGCTCGTGGGACGAGGTGAGCGACACGGTCGCCGACCTCATGATCGACACCGTCGATGCGTATGCGCCGAACTTCGCGGCGAGCATCATCGGCCGTCGTGTGCTGTCGCCGCTCGACCTGGAGCGCGAATTCGGGCTGATTGGAGGCGACATTTTTCACGGCGCGCTTTCGCTCGACCAGCTGTTCTCGGCGCGGCCGATCCTGGGCAATGGAAGCTACCGCGGGCCGGTGCGCGGCTTGTACATGTGCGGAGCGGGTACGCATCCGGGAGGAGGCGTGACCGGCGTGCCCGGGCATAACGCCGCGCGTGAAATCGTGCGCGACGCACGGCGCGGACGCGCATAGCACCGCGTGCTCGCGGCTTCGCAGGCTCGCCCGCGCCGCTGAGGGTCTTCGAAAAAAGAGCGCGATGGGCTCGCGCTCACGGGAAAAGTCGAAGTCAGCCGATAAGCCGGGTTCTGTTACGGGACGCGCGGGTAGCGCGCCCTATGGCCGTCATTCATCTAGGCGCCGCGTTGCCACGGCGCTCGAGCCACCTACCCGCGGACTCGGCGAGCAGCGTCAATGTCCGCTTACTTGGTGTTGCTCCGGATGGAGGTTGCCGCGTTTCACCCGCGCCGCCTCAGCGTGAACCGAGGCATTGCGACTCGTCTCTGTGGCCCTATTCCTCGCCTTCATCGCCGCTCTCGCGACGACTTATCGCGTCTGGGCGTTACCCAGCATCCTGCTCTGCGGAGCCCGGACTTTCCTCTCCCCGCTTCGTTTGCGCGAAGCGGGCAGCGACGGTCTGGCTAACTTCGGTGCCGATGTTAGCACGCCACGGCGCGCTAGCCGTGAACGCGCCAGCGCAGCTCTTCGCCGGCGCGCAGCGGCACCACGTCGTGCTCTCCGAAAGGATATTTTCCCGGGACGCGCCACGCCTCGCGGCGCAGCTCGATGGTGTCGATATTGCGCGGCAGGCCGTAAAAGTCGGCGCCGTGGAAACTCGCGAAGGCCTCCAGGCGATCGAGGGAATCCGCCGCTTCGAACGCTTCCGCGTAGAGCTCGAGCGCGGCGTGCGCCGAGTAGCAGCCGGCACAGCCGCACGCGGATTCCTTGGCGCCGATGGCGTGCGGTGCAGAGTCGGTGCCGAGAAAGAATTTCGCATTGCCCGACGTTGCCGCGGCGACGATCGCCTGGCGATGCGCTTCGCGCTTGAGCACTGGCATGCAGTACAGATGCGGGTGCATGAAACCGGCGAGCATCGCATTGCGCGACCACAGCAGATGCTGCGGCGTGATCGTTGCGCCGACGTGCGCGGGCGCACCGGCCACGAATTGCGCCGCTTCGCGCGTGGTGATGTGCTCCAACACGATGCGCAACGCGGGAAAGTCGCGCACGATGCGCGAGAGCGACGTGTCCACGAATACGCGTTCGCGATCGAAAATGTCGACGCCGGAATCGGTGACTTCGCCGTGGAGCAGTAGCGGCAGCGAGTGCTTTTGCATCGATTCGAGCACCGGCCATACGCGCGCGAGATCGGTCACGCCGGATTCGGAGTTCGTGGTGGCGCCCGCCGGATAGTATTTCACCCCGATCACGAACCCCGACGCGCGCGCCGAGACTATCTCCGCGGGCAAGGTCTGGTCGGTGAGATACAGCGTCATCAACGGCGCGAAACGGGACCCGGGGGGCAGCGCCGAGGCGATGCGTTCGCGATACAGCGCCGCGGCGGCAACGGTAGTGACGGGAGGCTTGAGATTGGGCATGACTACCGCACGGGCGAACACGCGCGCCGTGGCCGCGACCACCGACCGCATGGCCTCTCCGTCGCGAAGGTGCAGGTGCCAGTCGTCGGGCCTGACGATGCTAAGCGTCGAAGCGGTCATGGTCGGTTCCGGGGTCCGATTATACGGGCGCGTCACGGGCGCCGCGCCGAGCGGCTCGTAGTGGACAAAGCTGTACTCGTTGCTTGGCTGCGCCGCAGCCGGAGCGGCCCGCACGCTGGCTTGCGGCATGCGGTTCGGGATATAATGCCGGGTTTGATGCGCCGCTTAGCTCCATGGCATCCGGCGGATTCCCAGGGCGCGCGGGCAAAGCAGACCAACTGAGTTAGATCAAACTTAGACCAAACTGAGCCAGTCGCAAGCCAACTGAGCCAGCAGAGAGCCTGGTGGCGAGCGTGGTGAAGAAGAGGGTGGTGAACAAGGTGGCAACCAAGAAGGCGGCAACAAAAGTGACAACCAAATTGGCAACCAAGGTGGCTACGAAGCCGGCAGCCAAGGGCGTGGTCGCGAAGTCCTCTGCGAAGCCCATGAGTGCGCCGCAAAAGGCCGCGGCAGCGAACCCCGTGCCGAAGCCCGCCGTCCGCAAGATCAAGGACGGCCAGGAGATGACCGACGAGGACATCCTGCGCGCACCCGAGAAGGAATACATGAACGATGCGCAGCGCGCCTTTTTCCGGCAGAAGCTGCTCGAGCTGCGTGCGCAGTTGCTCAACAATGCGGACGACACCGGCCAGCACCTGCGCGAGAACGAGGTCACGACCGACCCGTCCGACCGCGCGACGCTGGAAGAGGAGTACACGCTCGAATTACGCACCCGCGATCGCGAGCGCAAGCTGCTCAAGAAGGTGGAGAAGTCGATCAAGCAGATCGATGACGGCACGTACGGCTTCTGTGAAGAAACCGGTGAGCCGATCGGCGTCGCGCGCCTGCTCGCCCGCCCGACCGCGACCTTGTCGCTCGAAGCGCAGGAGCGCCGCGAGCGCGTTCAGAAGCTCTACGGCGACTGATCGGCTAGACCTGCGCAGTGAGTGTCGAGTCGACGCATTGCGCCCGTATGTGCGGCCGTCAACCGACCGCTCCTCCGAGCGGACGCGCTAGAGGCCGAACAGCCCGCGGTGCGACCACCCGCCGGCCATGAAGAACAGCAGGGGCATCGACAACACGACGTTGGCGCGCGATGTCAGGAACGCGATGCGCCGCGCCGAAGCTTTTTGCTCGTCGGTCGCGGGCTTGAGTCCGAGAATCTTCTGCTGATTCGGCCAGATCAGCACCCAGACGTTGAACAGCATGATCGTTCCTAGCCACGCGCCGACGCCGATGCCGGCCATGCCCTTGCTGAGCGTGAACGCGTTGACGAACTGGTCGCCCAGCAGCGCCGCGCCGGCGAGCCAGGTCACTACCGCGGCCCAGCGAAAGTAGAACAGCGCGCGCGGCACGACGTGCCTGGTGATGCCCGCGTTGCTGCCGTCGGCGGTGGCTGCCTTGAGCGCGGCGACCTGCACGAAATTGAAGTAGTAGAGCAGCCCGACCCACATGATGCCCGCCATGAAGTGCACCCAGCGTGCCAGTGCCAGCCCGATGTCCATGTCAGGCTCCCGGAGTAAGCACGTTCTTCACGAGGGCGTACAGGATCGCGGTGAGGATCAGGCCGCAGATGACGGTGCCCCACAACGAATCGAGCGGATTCTTCATCGGTCACTCCCGGGGACCCGACTCGCCGCGCCAACCCACACGGGCCCGAATTGAGGGAAACGTCGACGGCGCAGCGCGGTCGAGGTTATTCTAGAGGCCGCAGGCGGGTCAAGCCGGACGCATCGCCCACGCGATGTGCCGACCGGCGGCAGACCTCGACCTGCGCCGCGATGCCGGGCCCGGGAGTGTCGGCGGCGCGGTGACGCACCGGCTGGGGCGCCGACACACCTACCAAGACAAACGAGGAGCACTGACATGGCCGAGCAATTCACTCTCCCACCGCTTCCCTACGCGGAAGGCGCGTTGGCGCCGGTGATTTCCGCGCAGACGCTGAGCTTCCATTACGGCAAGCACCACAAGACCTATGTCGACACGCTCAACAAGCTTATTGCCGGGACCGAGTTCGAGGGGCAGTCGCTGGAATCGATTGTCCGCGCCACCGCTGGCAAGGCAGACAAGGCGCCGATCTTCAACAATGCCGCCCAGGTATGGAACCACACGTTCTACTGGAGCAGTCTGAAGCCCGGTGGCGGCGGGAAGCCGCCGTCGGGACTGGCCTCGAAAATCGATTCTGCGTTCGGCGACTACGACAAGTTCAAGGCGGCGCTGGTCAATGCGGCGCTCACGCAGTTCGGCAGCGGATGGGCGTGGCTGGTCGCCGACGGCAGCGCGCTGGCGATCGTGAAGACCGGCAACGCCGAAGTCCCGTTCACCAAGGGTCAGAAGCCTCTGCTGACCATCGATGTGTGGGAGCACGCCTACTATCTCGATTACCAGAACAAGCGCGTCGACTATGCCAATGCGGTGGTAGACAAGTTGCTCAACTGGGATTTCGCGGCGAAGAATCTCGCATCAGCCTGAGCAATCGACATCAAAGCCGACGCGCAAAAGAAGTCGGGCGCCTGCTGCCGAGAGCAGGTCCCTTGTTGCCCGTTGGCTATCGGACCATAATCGCTAGCTCCATGGGCGACGCTAACGACGCGGCCTGACGCGATGGCTTTCAACATTTTTCCCAAATCTCCGGCCAAGGCGAAGGCCCAGGAGGCCAAGAAACCCGGTCCGGAAATCGCCCCGCGCCACGACGCGCGTACTCCAGCGCGCGCCGGAAGCGCCGCAGCAACCTCTGCCCGCGAGGTCGCCGCGGCCGCCAAAGCTCGGCCGGCAGGCACCCCCGCCTCCCCGCTACGCCAAGCTGAGGTGCCCCGCGAGCGAGAGATCACGGTTACCGGGCCGCCGAGCATGATCGAGTGGGGGCCCGCGCAGGAGCAGAACATCCTGGTCGCCGAAGCCAACCCCGGGTTGTGTGCCGTGCTCGAGGATGCGGCGCTGCGTTATGCCAACGGCCACGCGCAGGCGGCGCGCGAAACGCTGGAACAAGGCATCGCAAACGACGACGATGCGCGGGTGTCGCCGCTGGCGTGGCTGTCGCTTTTCGATCTGCTGCAGCGCACCGACGATCGGGCGGCGTTCGATCAGCTCGCGCTGCAGTACGTGGTCGCCTTCGAGCGCTCGGCGCCATCGTGGGAGGAAGGCAGCGGCCGCGCGCGTCCCGGCACGAAGCCCGCGGCGGGCGGATATGTGGGCTTCACCGGGAAGCTCACCGCGGCGCACGCGCCGCAGATTGCGAACATGCTTGCCGCTTCGCACAAGCAGCCGCAGGTGCGCATGGACCTGGGCTCGCTCACCGGAGCCGACGACGCCGGCGCGATGCTGCTGGCCGACGCCCTAGCGCAACTTCGAAAGCGCCATTACACGCTGGTGATGCAGCACCCGGAGAAATTGCGCCGCGCGCTCGACGTGTCGGTTCAGCAGGGCAAGGCCGCAGGCGAGGGGTACTGGGTCCTCCTGCTCGAGCTCATGCAATGGCAGCACGATCACAATGCGTTTGAGGATCGCGCTATCGACTTTGCGGTCGCCTTCGAGGTCTCTCCGCCATCGTGGGAGCCCCCGCCGGTCGCGGTCTCTCCGGAGGCTCGTGCCAGCGAAGCCGGCAGCGAAACGACGAACGAAAATGTCGAGACGCTGGTCTGGAGCGGCGTAATGACCGGGTCATCCGATCCGCAACTCGCCAAGCTGGCGTTGTTCCGCGAAGGCCGGCATGCGGTCCCGGTCGACATGACCGCGGTCGAGCGCGTCGATTTCGTGTGCGCGGGCGCGCTGCTCAATGCGATAGGACGTGCCGAGGCGCAGCGCAAATCGGTGCAGATCATCGGCGCATCGCCGATCATCCGTACGCTGCTGCTGCTGATCGGAATCTCGCCACGGCACTTCATCAAGAAGGCGCAGTGAGGGGCGCAGGCACGACCTTCTCATCGCGGGCGCTTCGAGGGTGATGGACGCTTTTCACGGAACCACGATCGTTTCGTGTCGACGCGGACAGCAGGTCGCGCTCGGCGGCGACGGCCAGGTGACGATGGGCGCGGTCATCGTGAAATCGACCGCTCGCAAGGTGCGCCGCTTGCACGGCGAACGCGTGCTCGCCGGCTTCGCCGGGGCTACGGCCGACGCCTTCACGCTGTTCGAGCGCTTCGAAGCCAAGCTCGACAAGCATCAGGGCCAGCTCCAGCGCGCCGCGGTGGAGCTCGCGAAGGACTGGCGCTCCGACCGCATCCTGCGCCGTCTCGAAGCGATGCTTGCCGTCGCCGACAGTACTGCGTCGCTCATCATTTCCGGCAACGGCGACGTGCTCGAGCCCGAGCTCGGCATCCTCGCGATCGGATCCGGCGGCGCGTACGCGCAAGCCGCGGCGCGCGCGTTGCTCGAGCACACCGATATGGCCGCGGCAACCATCGTCAAGCAGGCGCTGACCATTGCCGGCGACATCTGCATCTATACCAACCAGAATCACGTCATCGAGACGCTGGGATGAGTGCCGCAGGGCCGCCCCAAGGCACTCGCCCCCCGGGGGGAACGGCGCGTAGCGACGCTCGGGGGGACCATTTAGCCAGCGCACAGCGCGATGTGGTGATCATCGGCGCCGGGCTGGTCGGAATCGCGCTCGCCATCGCGCTCGCGCGTGCGGGGCTCACGGTCACCATCGTCGACCGTGGCAGCGTTGCGGCCGGCGACCCCGCGGACGACGAGGCGTGGGATGCGCGCGTCTATGCCATTAGCCCCGGAAGTGCCGAATTCCTGCACGGACTGGGCGTATGGCAACGCATTCCTGTCGAGCGCATGGCACCCATCGAGGCGATGGAAGTGTGCGGCGACGGCGATGGCCGCGTGCAGTTCGACGCCTATGCGCTGGGCGAGCGCGCGCTCGCCTGGATCATTGAGAATCGCGAGCTCAACGCGGCACTGGTCGCGGCGCTGCGTGCCGAGGAGTCGATCGACGTGCTGGCGCCGGCGCAACCGGAAGCGATCGCGTGGCTAAGCGACTCGGCAGAGCTGCGCTTGCGCGACAGCGATGCATTGCCCGCGCGCCTGGTGGTGGGGGCGGACGGCATTCGCTCGTGGGCACGCGGCCAGGCAGGTATTCATGCCGCGCCGCGCAGCTATGCGCAATCGGGCGTGGTCGCCAATTTCTCCACCGAGCGCGCGCATCGCGGACGCGCGTTCCAATGGTTTCTGGGCGATGAGGGCGTAATTGCATGGCTTCCGCTCCCGGGCCAGCGCATGTCGATGGTGTGGTCGGCGCCCGACGCGCTCGCTTCGGAACTGCTCGACCTCGCGCCCGCGGCACTTTGCGAGCGCGTCGCCACGGCCGGAAAGCATGCATTGGGCGCGCTCGAGCGCATCACCCCGGCGGCGGCTTTTCCGCTCGCGTTTCTCAAGCTTCCCTCGGTGATCGCGCACCGCTTCGCGCTGATCGGCGACGCGGCTCACGTCGTGCATCCGCTGGCGGGGCAGGGCGTGAATCTGGGCTTCGGCGATGCCGCGACGTTGGCTGAGCTGCTGGCGCGACGCGGCATCATCGACGATCCTGGCGCCGCGCTGTTGCTTCGACAATATGAGTTGCGGCGCGCGGCGCCGGTGCTGGCGATGCAGGCGGTCACTGACGGGCTGGTGCGACTTTTCGATGCGCCCGCGCCGTGGATGCGCACCCTGCGCAACCAGGGGATGCGCGCCGTCGATGCCATAGGTCCGCTGAAGCGCCTGCTCGCCCAGCCCGCGCTACGCTAGCCCGGCTGTCGCGGGGCCGCTCGTCCGCCGGGTCGCGCCGCGCGCTCAGATCGAGCTCGCTCGTTTCTGTGTCGCTTCGTCCGCCAGCGCCGAGTCGCAATTCCCGGTCGATCCCCCCTGCGTGGGGCCCCTCGCCCGGTGGCTCGCATCGCAGGCCATGCAACTCCGGACTTGTTGGGGCGTCCAAGGTAAACTGTCCGCCCTCGGACCGGGTCCCGGAGTGATGCGATGCAACGTTTTCGATGGATGGCCGCGCTGGCGGCGCTGATGTACGTCATGGGCATGCCGGCGTTCGCCCAAGATACCAAGGCCGACGACACCCGTGAGGTCGCCGCCTTGCGCAAACTCCTCGAAACACGCTTTCCGGGCGCGCAGATCGGCCTCGTGGCGAAATCGCCGTACTTGGAGCTCTACGAGGCACAGCTCGACGATCGACTGATCTATACCGACGCCAAGGCGGTCTACGTGTTCGTGGGCTCGATCTACGACAGCGTCGGCCACGTCAATCTCACCGACTTGCGCATGCGCGAGCTCAACCGCATCGACGTCGCCACGCTGCCGCTCGACATCGCGCTCAAGAAGGTCAAGGGCGACGGCTCGCGCAAGCTCTACGTGTTCGCCGACGCCGACTGCCCTTTCTGCAAGCGTCTCGAGTCCGAAATGAAGGGTCTCGACAACGTCACCATCTACACGTTCCTGTTCCCGATCGATTCGCTGCATCCGGATTCGGCGCGCAAGTCCGCGCGGATCTGGTGCGCGGCGGACCGCAACAAGGCATGGGATGAATGGTTCGACAGCGGCAAGCTGCCTTCGAACAAGGGCGACTGCGCGACGCCGATCGCACAGACCGCCGCGCTCGGTCAGAAATACCACGTCAACGCGACGCCGACGCTGGTGTTCGCCGATGGATCGGTGATTCCCGGCGCGCTCCCGCTGGCGCAGCTCGAGGGTGAGCTCAAGCAGGCCGAGGCGAAGGCGCCGAAAAAGTAGCGTAGCGCTGCCGTCGTCACGAGCTTCTCGGGCAACGGGGAGACCAATGGCCATTCTCGATTTCATCAAAAAACAGTTCATCGACATTATCGAGTGGACGGACGACTCGCGCGATACGCTGTCGTTCCGCTTCCCCGATGAGGACAAGGAGATCAAGCGCGGCGCGCAGCTCATCGTGCGCGAGTCGCAGATGGCGCAGTTCATCTACCTCGGCCAATTCGGCGACAGCTTCGGCCCGGGCAAGTACGATCTCACCACCGACAACATCCCGATTCTCAGCGATCTCAAGGGATGGAAATACGGGTTCGAGTCGCCGTTCAAGGCCGACGTGTACTACGTCACTACGCGCCTTTTCACTGGCAACAAGTGGGGCACCGCCAATCCGTTGATGATGCGCGACCAGGATTTCGGCATCGTTCGCCTGCGCGCTTACGGCGTGTACGATTTCAGGATCGTCGATTCGAAGCTCTTCCTCAAGGAAGTCGCGGGCACCGACGATCACTTCCGCCTCGATGAGTTCAACGACACGATGCGCTCGCGCATCGTCAGCGTGTTCTCTGAAGCGCTCGCGCAATCGAAGATTCCCGCGCTCGACGTGGCGGCGCGCTACGGCGAGCTGGGGCAGGCACTGCTGCCGCTGATCAATCCGCAGACGACGGCGAAATACGGGGTCGAGATCACCAGTTTCATCGTCGAGAACGTGTCAGTCCCGCTCGAAGTCGAACAGGCGATCGACAAGCGCTCGAGCATGGCGGCGGTAGGCAACCTCAACGACTACGTCAAGTTCCAGATGGCGCAGGGGCTTGAGAAGGGCGACGGCGGGGGCGGTGCCGGTGGCATGGCGGCGCAGATGGCGGTCGGCATGGCGATGGCGCAGCAGATGATGAACCAGTCGGGCGGTATCCTGGGTTCGCAGACCACGCCCGGCATTGCCCGGGCAGCGCCCGCCGCTGCCGCCGGTGCGTCCGCACCGGAGGTGTCGCCGGATCTGCTCACGCCGGCGCAGGTCGCGCACCTGCTCCGGGTCGACGAGAGCGATGTGATGTCGAGCCTGCAGAAGGGCGATCTGAAGGGCAAGCAGATCGGAACGCAATGGCGCGTCACCCGGGCCCAGGTCGACGCATTCCTGGGATCCTGAGCGCCATGCATACCAAGCCCGGATCAGCCTGGACAATGGTCGCGCTGCTGGCCGCGACCGTTATCGCGGTCGCGAGCGCCCTGCCCGCGAGCGCGCAGAGCCCGGCGTCGAGCGCGTCGCTGCAGTCGGCGCGCTCGTTCCTGGCGATCACCGACCGCGATGACGGCAAGGCGAGCTGGGAGGTGGCCGGAAAGCAGTTTCGCGACGCGATCACCAAGGAAAAATGGGCGGAGGCGCTGCACCGCGTGCGCGCGCCGCTCGGGACGGTCGCATCGCGAACGGTCGAATCGACCCAATTCATGGATGCGTTTCCTGGCGCCGCCCGTAATGGCAACTATGCGATCCTCACGTTTCGTACCCGGTTCGCTGCACGCGAGGCGATGGAAACGGTGACGCTGGAACGCGAAGCCGACGGACTCTGGGTGGTCATCGGGTACTTCATCGGCTGATCGCCGATGCAGGAGGCGCTCGCCTACCAGAAGTTCGCGTGTCCCGCGTGTGGCGCCGAGGCGATCTGGAATCCCGCCAAGCAGGCGCTGGTCTGTCCGTTTTGCGGAACCACTTCGCCGGCGAAGCTCGACGCCGCCACCGGCACGATCATCGAGCACGACCTTGCGACCGCGCTTCGCGGGATGGGCGATGACCAACGCGGATGGCAAACCGAGAAGCGCTACGTCAAGTGCCAGAGTTGCCAGGCGATTTCGGTGCTCGATCCGCAACGCCAGGCGCAGCGCTGCGAATTCTGCGGCTCGGCCCAGCTCGTACCCTACGAGCAGACCAAGGACACCTTCCGCCCGGAGAGCGTGCTGCCTTTCAAAATTCCCGAGGACAAGGCGCGTGACCGGATCCGCAGCTGGTACGGCAAGCTCTGGCTCGCGCCCAATGCGCTCAAGCGCCGCGCGCTGACCGACACGGTCAGAGGAATCTACCTTCCGTACTGGACCTTCGATGCGCGCGTGGAGGCGCACTGGACCGCTGAAGCCGGGCACTACTACTACACAACCGAGACCTACACCGACGGCAACGGGCGCACGCAGACGCGCCAGGTGCAACACGTGCGCTGGGAACCGGCCTCGGGACACGTGTCGCATTTTTTCGACGACGATCTGATCTGCGCGTCGGTCGGCGTGCACGGGGGGTTGCTCCGCGAGATCGAGCCTTTTCCGACCCAGGAGCTCGTACCCTACGACGCCGGCTATGTCGCGGGGTGGGTGGTCGAGCGTTATCAGATCGACCTACTCGCGGCAGCACGCGCGGCGCGCGCGGCGATGGACGAGAAGCTTCGCCAGATGTGCGCCGCGCAGATTCCCGGCGACACCTACCGCAACCTGGCCGTGCAGGCCGACTATTCCGGGCAGACGTTCAAGCACATTCTCGCGCCTGTGTGGCTGTTGACCTATACCTTCGGCGCGCGCTCGTTTCAGGCGGTGATGAACGGGGTCACGGGCGCCCTCCGCGGTGAATACCCGAAGAGCTGGATCAAGATCACGCTGCTGGTGATTGCGATCATTGTCGTGGTGCTGATCGCGATGGCGCTGGGCAGATCGCGCTAGCACGCCGGCGCGCGCGATCCCCAGCTGTGTCCGCTACAGCGCGTCGGGCAGTTCGTCGGGACGAGCGACCAGCCGACACGCCCCGGCGCCGATCAGCTCAGCGCTTGATCCATATCCCCACAGCACTCCGATGCCGTCGACGCCGTTCGCGCGCGCCGCGATCATGTCCTGCTCGCGGTCGCCGATCATGAGGCATGCGTTCGCATCGAGGCGCTCGGCGGCGATGATCGCGCCGAGCAGATCGTTCTTGTTGTCGAAGCGGCCGTCGAGCTCCGGACCGTAGACGGTGCCGATCCAGCCGGTGATCCCGAAATGATCGACGATCCGCTGCGCATAAACGCGCGGCTTGGATGTGCACAGGATCATGCGCTGGCCACGCGCGGCGAGAGCAGACAGCGCGTTCTCGACGCCTGCGTACACGTCGTTCTCACGCCACCCATGCTCGGCGTAGCGCGCGCGATACAGCGCGAGCGCGTGTTCCACCTGAGCGGCGTCCTCCGTCTGCAGCAGGCGCGCGAAGCTCTTGCGCAGCGGCGGTCCGACGCAGCTTCGCAGCACGTCTTCGCCGGGCACGGCGACGCGCAGCGCAGTCAGCGCGTGGACGATCGAGCGGCTGATGCCGGTGTAGTTGTCGGTGAGCGTGCCGTCGAGGTCGAACAACAGTGTCGCCGCGTGATTCATCGCCGCGGCCGCACCGGTTGAACCCGATACTCGAGCACAGCCCCACTGGCACCGGCTTCCCAGGTCAGGCAATACGCAAAGTCGCCCTGCGCCGTGAAGTCACCCGACTGCTCCTGGTTTGCCTTGACGTCGACCGGAACGATCACGGCATTGTCCTCGCGAAACCATACGCTGAAGTCCACGGGACTCGACGCGGAGAAGCGATAGGTCACGCGTTCATCCTTGGCCAGCAGCATGCACTCGCTGACTCGCGCGTACGGCGCGATCTCGACACCGAACTGCGAGCGCGGCGCGTCGAGCGGCGCTGGTGCGCTGGCGCACCCGGCGACGACGATTGCCAGCATCGTCGTCGACCAGGCGCACGCGCGTGTCATCGCGTCCGTGCGCGCCAGTCCTCGACGAGCAGCGCCCATCGTTCATGGTCGCGCCAGCGGCCGGCGATCTTTATGTAGCGTCGCGAGAAGCCCTCGCGCGTGAAGCCGGCGCGCCGCACGAGAGCGATCGAGCGCGTGTTGCCGGGCTGCACATTGACTTCGACGCGGTGCAGCTTGAGGGTGCGGAAGGCGAAAGCCAGCGCGAGCGCGAGACCTTCCGACATGTAGCCCTTGCCGGCATACGGTGAGAGCGCGTAATAGCCTAGATACGCGCTCTGGAACGCACCGTGCACGATATGGCTGAAATTGAAAATGCCCACCGGCGCTGCGTCGTCCTTTCGGCATACCAGCAGGCCGACGTGCGTCGCGCTCTTGTTCAGTTTCGATTTCGCGCCGGCGAAACGCCGCAGGTAGGTGGTGAATCGGTCCGCGCTCGCCGGCGCCTGCACCCATTGCGCATGCAGGCGCGCGCTTTTGGCCACCGCACCGCTCACAATGTGCGCGTCACGGAGTGCGGGGCGCCGCAGGTAGACTCGCGGTCCTGCGCCGAGCGCGTTCTTGGGAACCGCCGCAACAGGCGCGGAAAAGGGCGCTGGCATAATGCGTAGTTTACAAGGCGGCGCGAAGAGTCAGCGTATGCATCGATGAGCGCGTGGATCGAGGGCGAGGTCGTCTCGCGAAGACAATGGAACGATCGCCTGTTTTCGCTGCGCGTCTCGGCGCCGGGGCTTCAGTTCGTCGCCGGCCAGTTCGCCCGGCTTGCATTGCCGGCACCCGCCGGATCCAGGGAGCCTATGGTCGGACGCCCATATTCGTTCGTGAACCCGCCTCAGGAGCCGATCCACGAGTTCTATTTCAACGTGCTGCCGACAGGGCCCTTGTCACCGAGACTTGCGTCGCTGGACGGCGGCGCGCCGCTTTGGCTGCTCGACCGCGCCAACGGATTTTTCACGGCAGGCGAGCTTCCGGGTGCAGGGGCTTTGTGGTGCTTGGCCACCGGAACCGGGCTCGGGCCGTTTCTCTCCATTCTGCGCACCGGCGAGCCCTGGGACAAATTCGAGCGTGTCGTACTCGTGCACGCGGTTCGCCACGCGGCCGATCTATCCTACGCCGACGAAATCGCAGGCATTGGTCGCGAACGCAGCGGGCGTTTCGTGTTCGTGCCGATCGTAAGTCGAGAACTGCACCGCGGGGCGTTGCCGGGTCGCATCCCGGAGCTCATCGCCGATGGTCGACTCGAAACCGAGACGGGCATCGCGCTCACCGCGGACAATGCGCATGCGATGCTTTGTGGCAACCCCGACATGGTTCGCGATACACAGGCGATGCTCGAGCGCCGTGGCATGCGCCGGCATCGCCGTCGCGAACCAGGGCACTTCACGTTGGAGACCTACTGGTAGCGCGAGGGCTACGTCCGCTCGATCGCTAGCCCTTTACGTCGAGCA
This sequence comes from Casimicrobiaceae bacterium, assembly GCA_036491555.1. Classification (GTDB taxonomy): domain Bacteria; phylum Pseudomonadota; class Gammaproteobacteria; order Burkholderiales; family Casimicrobiaceae; genus PALSA-1003. Next base: position 9,608 of record DASXBS010000067.1, on the reverse strand, counting down.
GCTCCACATCGAAGATCAGCGTCGCATCGGGTGGGATCACGCCCCCCGCCCCGCGACTGCCGTACGCCATCTCTGCCGGAATGATGAGGGTGCGTTGCCCGCCCACTTTCATTCCGGCCACGCCCTCGTCCCATCCGCGAATCACCTTGCCTGCTCCCAACGGGAAGCTGAAGGGGGATTGCCGGTCGCGCGATGAGTCGAATTTCGCTCCTTTCTGCCCCGGCGCCGCAGGATCGTAGAGCCAACCCGTGTAGTGGACAATAACTGTCTTCCCGGCCATCGCCTCAGCGCCCGTTCCGGTTTTAACATCGGTTTTCTGCAGTTGCATGACTTTGGCATCCATTTTGCTAGATGTAGACGCGGAAGACTGCGCAAGGGCGCTGAACGGAAAGATAAACGTGCACGCGGCCGCTGCTGCAGCGAGTCGCGCGCGGTGCTTCGACATAGTAATGCGCAACACCGAGCCTCCTCCAAGAATAAGGGGTGCGATGTGAAAAGGAACAGCGAGATCGAAATCTTCGTGCCGCGGGACGCCGCGGCAAGTCTCAGAACGCGAACGCCATCACGTATTTTGCCCGCATTTTGCGCTGCACGCGCTTTTGGGCTATAAATCAGGGCCGCTCGGCGCCCAGATCTCTCTCCACCGACTCGCCATGGACAGGATTTCCAATTCGGGCCGAAGCGGCTCGCCGGGCCAGGCAGCAAAGATGAAAGCGATGTTCGGATTTCTGACACCGCAGTCGCGGGAATCGACTGATCCGCTGCAAAACGCCAAGTCGGCAGCGGCCTGGCTGCGCCAGCTGCCGGCGCTGGACGTGATCGGCAGGCAGCAGCACGTCATCCGCGCGCTCGATTCGGTGCGCAAGGCGCAGCGCGAGATCGACCTCAACCGACTGGCCGCCATCCAGTTCGTCGATGCCGCGCTCGGCTCGGATCGGCGCCAACTCATCAAGCAATATATCGAAAACGCCGAAGCCTCGCCCAAGCTCGCCGACCGCATCTGGCAATCGCTGTGGGAGATGAGCCAGGCTTTCATGCTCGCTTACCAGCAGACGCTCGAAGGGGCCATATCGCAGAACGACAACGCGCGCTGGCGCACGGCGCTTCCGCTGCTGTTCATCCGGCTGGTGCATTTCCACGGCACCGACGCCAAGCTTCGGGTGTTCAAGTACGAGCGCTGGATTCCTGCCAAGTGGATCGAGCTGCATCAGACCTACCTCCGCGCGTGCGAGATGAAGTGCGACCGGCAGGCGATGGCGCTGCCGGCGGCGGGCGTAGCGGCTCAGCCGTGGTCGGTGGAGCAGGAATACCTCTACGTGCTGCTTGTGCATCAGCTCAACACCGGGAACCTGTCGCCCACCGAGATCGACTGGGCGAGCGCGCAGTTGCGCGCCTGGAGTCGCCGCCTGTCGCTGGAGCAGATTCCGAAATCGATGGACGGATTCTTCGTGGACCTGGCGGGACGCGAAGGCATGGTGCGACGCACCGGAAACGATCGCGGTTCCATGCTGCGCTATCTCGATACCTCGCCACTCTCCGAAGGCATGCAGCGCGCGATCAATGCGCTGCGCGACGCAGAGATGACCGATCAGGGCCCGGTTGCGGTCGTCAATCAACAGCGTCTCGGTGTGCTGCGCAAGATCCAGCCGATGATGTCGCCGGCGCTCCTGCCCGAGTTGCGCCGCGATCCGCGGACCACGGTGACCGTGTCGGCGCGCGTTCGCATCGGCTTGTCGCGCATCTGCCAGGACCTTGCCGCCAAGGCGGCCGACGAAGCAGCGGGTGACGGTTCTTCGTCGAGCACCGAGCAGATCGAGGTCTTCGCCGTCGCCGGCGCTCCGCGCAACAAGCGCAAGACGCCAGTCGAAGACGATTCGCTGGCGGCGAGCCTTTCGTCTTGGAGCGATCCGATGTGGGAAGTCAAGGATCGCAGTGTCGCCGGACTGCGCATCGCCGCCACCGGCGGCATCGGCCAAAGCCTCAAGCTCGGCGCGCTGGTCGCGGTTCGCCAGTCCGACGTCGATGCATGGCTGCTCGGTGTCGTTCGGCGCCTCAACAAGGTGTCCAACGAGGAAGTCGAGGCGGGCGTCAATCTCATCGCCGAGCGCATGGTCGCGGTCACGCTCGCGGCGAAGCGGCGCGCCAACGAGGAAATGGGCTACGTCGTCGATGGCCTCGACATGTCGACCATGGGCGAGCGCTTCGAAGGCCTGTACCTCCCGCCGCCGTCGCGTCCGGACAAGCCCCTCGCGATGAAGACCGTGATTGTGCCGACGTCGGAGTACCAGGAAGGCCGTAACGTGCTGCTCACGACCGCGCACTCGGTGTACACGGTGTCGCTGCGCCATCTCGTCGAGCAGCGTCCCGACTGGAGCTGGGCCACCATCCAGATCGTGGAGAAAAAATCTCGCGATGATTAGCGACACGAGCCTCCAGGCGAGGGGCCCGCGAAGCAGGCATCGACTGGGAACTGCGAGTGGGCGCTGCGGGCGAAGCGATGGTGCGGAACAAAGACGGTGGTTCTGAGCCCGCGCAGGTACCGCCGGCGCGCTAATCCGACGGCCTGAACTTCAGCGTCAAACTGCGCCGGAACAACTCCGCGCTCTCGGGCTTGGGTAGCGGCGACGACTTGAGAATCGCGCGCTGCACCGCTTCGTCGTACGCGCGAACGCCGCTCGATTTTCGCAACTGCGCATCGATGATCTCCCCCGTGGGGAGTTGGACCACGTCGAAGACTGCCTCGGGGTTACCCGGAATATCAGGAGGCAGGATGACGTTACCCTTGACCTTGGACTGAATGCTGCGGATGTACGAATCGAGCGCCTTGGCCTGCGCGGCTTCGATCACCTTCGCCGCAGCGAGGCGCTCGCGATCGGCCTGCGCCTTCAGTGCGTCGGCTTCGCGTGCCTGACGCTCTCTGGCGTCGGCGAGCTTCTTCTCCTCCTGCTTTTTCCTCTCCGCCTCGCGCTTGTCCGCCTCGCGCTTCTCGGCGTCGCGTTTTTCCTTCTCGAGTCGTGCGCGCTCGGCCTGCTCCTGGCGCGCCTTGAGCGCGAGATCGGCCTTGCTCGGTGGTGGCGGCTCAACGTGGACGGGCTTGGGCGGTTCGGGTGTCGGCTTGGGAGGCTCCGGTGCGGGCTTCGGAGGCTCCGGCGCAGGCTTGGGCGGCTCGGGCGGCGGCTTGGGGGGCTCGGGCTCAGGTTTCGGCGGCTCGGGTGCAGGCTTGGGCGGCTCGGGTGCAGGTTGCGGTTGAGGCGGCTTCGGCGTCTCGGTCTTCGCCGGCGGAGCGTACAGCTCTACGCTCACCGCCTGCTCCTGGCGGCTTCGCCAGGTGACGTTGATCACCAGGAAAGCGATGAAGCCCAGGTTCACCGCGAGCGCGAGCAATGCCGCGATCCATTTTCCGGTCGACCAGGAGGGCCGACTGCGTTCCGGCGCCATCGCGATTCAGTTCTGCGTCTTGGCGAGCAGGCCGACCTTGCGCACCCCATTGCGCTGTAGCATGTCGATGACCTCGATCACCTGGTCGTAGCGCAGGGACGGCGCCGCGCCGAGCACCACGGGCCGGTCTGGGTTGCGCGCCTGCGCGTCGAGAATGCGCATGACCAGGTCGTCGCGCGTGACCGTGACCGCGGTCGAGCCATCCTGCAGGGCAAGCGTTCCGTTGGATCGGAATACGATGGTCAGCGGCGCGATCGGCGCCTGCAATTTGCTGCCGACGCTCGGCAGCTCGATCTGTCCGGGGTTGACCAGCGGCGCGGTGATCATGAAGATGACGAGCAGCACCAGCATCACGTCGATGTAGGGCACGACGTTGATCTGGTTGATCGGCTTGCGAGCGCGGCGCCCGGTCATCATCCCTGCCTTTGCAGGATGTTCGAGAACTCCTCGATGAACGTCTCCAGGCGCGTCGCCAGACGGTCGACGTCGTGCGTATAGCGGTTGTACGCGACGACTGCGGGAATCGCGGCGAATAGGCCCATCGCGGTCGCGATCAGCGCTTCGGCGATGCCGGGCGCGACCTGCGCAAGCGTTGCCTGGCTCACGTTGGACAGGCCGCGGAACGAATTCATGATGCCCCACACGGTGCCGAATAATCCGATGTAGGGACTTACCGATCCGACGGTCGCGAGCCCCGCGAGATTGGCTTCGAGCGCATCGATCTCACGTTGATACGTCGCACGCATCGCACGCCGTGCGCTGTCCATGGTCGCTCCCGACGACGAACCCTGCTTGCGATGCTTCGCGAATTCGCGAAAACCAGCGACGAAGATGCGCTCGAGCGCGCCGCTATCACGCGACTGGCTCGAGCGCTGATAGAGCGCAGCGAGGTCGCCGCCCTTCCAGAACTCATCCTCGAAGGCGTCGGTGCTCGCGGCGGCACGCTTGAGCGCGAACAACTTGAGGAAGATCTGCCACCACGACCACAGCGACAGGATCAGCAGCAGCACCATCACCGCCTGTACGACGATGCTCGCGTGCGTCACCATCGCGATGAACGAGAGATCCGGATGCAGGTTCAAGCCAATGTCTCCATTCGTTCCAGCAGCGCCGAAGGAATCCGGCTCGGGCGCCAATCGCTGCGGTCCAGCCAGGCAAGACCGACGCGCGCTCGCGCCACCTGTTCCTCTCCCCGCTCCACGTCCTGCACGGCGACCAGTCGCGTCCTGCCGCGTTCGACCGGCAGCACGGTGACTTCGAGCATGTCGCCGAGCCGCGCTGGTCTGCAGAAGTCGATTTCCACCCTATGGACCACGAAGAGCGCATTGTGTTCGGTTTCAAGGCGCTGCAGCGGCAATCCCATCGACGCCAGCCATTCGGTTCGTGCCCGTTCGAGAAACCTCAGGTAGTTGGCGTAGTAGACGATCCCTGCGGCATCGGTGTCTTCGTAGTAAACGCGCACAGGCCAGCGAAAGGGTCGCGCGCTCGGCGTCACTCGGTTCCCCCGAAGTCGCCGCGCGACATCCCCCAGGACGGGCGAGCGCCTTGCTGCGGCCCGGCGGCGATCACTCGTTGAACAGCTCGCCGGCGGCTGCGGGCGATGCCAGTCCGAAATGCCTGTACGCGAGCGGCGTCGCAATGCGGCCGCGCTGCGTGCGCTGCAGGAAGCCCTGTTGGATCAGGAACGGTTCGAGCACGTCTTCGATGGTGTCGCGCTCCTCGCCGATCGCCGACGCTAGGTTCTCGACGCCGACGGGGCCGCCGCCGAACTTGTCGAGCACGCACGCGAGCAGCTTGCGATCCATCACGTCCAATCCCAGCGAGTCGACGTCGAGCATGCGCAGTGCCTCGTCAGCGACGGTGCGCGTGATGCTTCCGTCGGCGCGCACCTGCGCGTAATCGCGCACGCGACGCAGCAGACGATTGGCGACGCGGGGCGTGCCGCGCGAGCGGCGAGCGATTTCCAGCGCACCTTCGTCGTCGAGCGCGATTTCGAGCAGCCGAGCGGAGCGCTTGACGATTCGGGTCAGCTCCTCGGCCGAGTAGAACTCGAGGCGTGCCACGATGCCGAAGCGGTCGCGCAACGGATTGGTAAGCATGCCGGCACGCGTGGTCGCGCCGACCAGCGTGAACGGCGGCAGGTCGAGCTTGACGCTGCGCGCGGCCGGACCTTCGCCGATCATGATGTCGATCTGGAAGTCTTCCAGCGCTGGATAGAGAATTTCCTCGACCACCGGCGACAGGCGATGGATCTCGTCGATGAACAGGACATCGTTGGGTTCGAGATTGGTGAGCAGCGCCGCGAGATCGCCCGCGCGCTCGAGCACCGGACCCGACGTCTGGCGCATGTTGACGCCCAGCTCGTAGGCGATGATGTGCGACAGCGTCGTCTTGCCCAGTCCCGGCGGCCCGAACAGCAGCACGTGATCGAGCGGCTCCTTGCGCTTGCGCGCCGCCTCGATGAAGATCGCGAACTGCGCCCGGATTTTTTCCTGGCCGACGTATTCCTCGAGCGCACGCGGGCGCAGTGCGCGTTCCACCACCTCTTCCTGCGGGCCCGCGGGCGCAGTGGCGATCAGGCGGTCGGTTTCGATCATAAGCGTGGCTGGTCCGTGCGTGAGAGCGACGTCAGGACTTGCCGAGGAGCTTGAGCGCATGGCGGATGCCGTCGGTCACCGAGATGCCGTCGGGCAACTGCTTGACCGCGTGCGCGGCTTCCTTGTCGCTGTAACCGAGCGACGCCAGCGCGTGCTGCACGTCCGCGGCCACCGGCGAGGGGCGATTGACGCCGACGACCGCGGTGACGTCGACACCCAGCTTGTCCTTGAGCTCGAGCAGCAGCCGCTCCGCGGTTTTCTTGCCGATCCCGGGAATGCGCGTGAGGCGGCCGGTTTCCTGCATGCTGACCGCCTGCGCGAGCTCGGTCACCGACAGACCCGACAGCACCGACAACGCGGTGCGCGCGCCGATGCCGCTGATCTTGATCAACTGCCGGAACGCACGCCGCTCGCTGTCCGAGCCGAACCCGAACAGAAGGTGCGCGTCCTCGCGCACGACCAAGTGCGTGAAAAGCGAAATCGTCGATCCGATGTCGGGCAGGTTGTAAAACGTGCTCATCGGCACGTCGACCTCGTAGGCCACTCCCTGCACGTCGAGCAGAATCTGCGGCGGGTTCTTTTCGGCGAGCGTGCCGGAGAGACGACCGATCATGCGCAGGACTGCGAGCGGCGGAGTGGGACGACATGCGCGCCGCGCATCGGGGCAATGTGCGAGACCAGGCAGCCGACACGGGGGAAGAGCACTGCTGTAGCCACGATAAGAGGCCGCACTTCGAAACGAGTCGGCGCATTATCGCACGCCGTGGTGCGCATCACCGGATGCGTCCGCGGCGCACGCGGTAGCCATCGCACTGCAGCGCCGCGTAGCCACCGGTTCCATGCGCATGACAGATCGCGCACGCCAACGCATCGGCGGCATCGGTGGCCGGGGACGCGGTGAGCGAGAGCAACCGCTTCACCATTTCCTGAACCTGGGTCTTCGCCGCCTTGCCATGACCGACCACCGCCTGCTTGACCTGCAGCGCGGTGTATTCCGACACCGGAATGTGGGCGAGCACCGCGGCCGAAATGGCCGCGCCGCGCGCCTGTCCGAGCAGCAGCGTCGAATGCGGATTGATGTTCACGAACACCTTTTCCACCGCCACTTCGGTGGGCTGGTGCATGGCAATCACGCTGGCCAGGTCGCGCAGGATGATCTTCAGGCGCTCGGGCAGATCGCCCGAGGTGTTGCGGATGCAGCCGCTGGTGATGTATTCCAGCCGCGAGCCATGAACGACGATCACACCGAATCCGGTCACCCGCAATCCGGGATCGACTCCCAGGATGCGCCGCGCGATCACGCCGGCTCGATCACCGCGTTGGTGAATACTTCCTGGACATCGTCGAGCGACTCGATCGCATCGAGCAGCTTCTGCATTCGGCCGGCCTCGTCTCCAGCCAGCGCGACTTCCGTCGCCGGTTTCATCGTCACCTCGGCGAGCTCGGGCTTGAGCTTCGCGGCTGCGAGCGCGTCTTTCACCGTCATGAAGTCGGCCGGCGCAGTTATGACCTCGGTGGATCCATCGTCGTGGTCGACGACATCCTCGGCACCGGCGTCGAGCGCCACCTCCATCAGCTTGTCGCTATCGACGCCCGGCGCGAATACGAACTGCCCGCAATGCTTGAACATGAACGATACCGAGCCGTCGGTCCCCATGTTGCCGCCATACTTGGAGAATGCATGACGGACCTCGGCGACGGTGCGCACCTTGTTGTCGGTAAGGCAATCGACGATGACCGCCGCGCCGTTGATGCCGTAGCCCTCGTAGCGCACCTGGTCGTAGCTCACGCCCTCGAGTTCGCCGGCACCTCGCTTGGCGGCGCGCTCGATCGTGTCCTTGGGCATGTTGTTGTCGAGCGCCTTGTCGATGGCAAGGCGCAGCCGCGGATTGGACGATGCGTCGGCGCCTCCCAACTTTGCGGCGACCGTGATTTCACGGATGAGCCGGGTGAAGATCTTGCCGCGCTTGGCGTCGGTGGCCGCTTTCTTGTGCTTGATGTTCGCCCACTTGCTGTGGCCGGCCATGATCGCGTTCCTGTACCGCGGTGCTCGAAGCACGAATTATATCAGCGCACCTAGAGTGTCCCGAGTCAGAAATTCGCTTGATAGTTCGCGGCGCGAATCTGTCGCCGCGCTGCGTTGCTCGGCGCTCGCCGCAGCGGTCCTACGCCTCGGTCTCGCGCGTTGCCTGGCACCCGATTCGACTCGCCTCTTTATCGTCGGAGCTGCTGACTGGGACACTAGAGAACGCCCTGCTCGCGCAGGAACTGCGCGATGACCTTGAGGCGAACTTCGCTGTCGTTGATCTCGAGCATCGTCTGCTTGATGGCCAGCGGCAGAGGCAGCAGTTCGGCGAGTCGGTAGCCGACCCAGGAGGCATCGTCGAGCGCCGGTTGCGCCGAGAAATGCTCGCGTCCGACCCGCGTCATGAGCAGGTCGAGGAGTTCGACGAGCGGACGATGCGACTCGTCCAGCGCGGCCCTGGGCTCCGACGCGATCGCCGTCACCTGTGCCATCACCAGCCCAAGCTCGTTCACCTCGTGCGAGTGCACCTTGAAACGCGTCCCGCCCTCGGTCCTCAAATGCAGGATGCCGAGCTGCGGAACGTCGCATTGCGCGATGCGCGCGGTCGTTCCGATCTCGGCGAATTCAGCGCGGTGTCGTTCGCTCCCTGGCAGGTTCACCTCGTCGCCCTGCTTGAGCAGGCATACGCCAAAAGGTTCGTCGTGCTTCAAACACTCGGTGCTCATCTCGATGTAGCGTTGCTCAAACACCTTGAGCGGCAAGATGCCGCCGGGAAACAGCACGGTCTTGAGAGGAAAGAGCGGCAGCAGGGAAGGCGTGCGCGCCGTGCCGCGGAGAAACTCGAGCACGATCGGCGTCAGGCGCGTTCTATGGTCGGCGCGGCCGGCCGCTTCGCGCCCCAGCGCGGTCCAAGCTCGTGGACGACGCCGAGCTGGTCGAGCACGCGGGCGACGACGAAATCGACCAGGTCGTCGATGCTTTGCGGATGTCCGTAAAACCCGGGCGCCGGGGGTAGGATCACAGCACCGGCACGCGCCAGCGTGAGCATGTTCTCAAGGTGGATCGCCGACAGCGGCGTTTCGCGCGGGACCAGAATGAGCGGACGGCGCTCCTTGAGCATCACATCGGCGGCGCGCTCGATGAGGTTGTCGGCGAGTCCCGCCGCCAGCGCGCCCAGCGTGCCCATGCTGCAGGGACACACCGCCATCGCGTCCGCGGGATTCGATCCGGACGCGACCGGTGACAGCCAGTCCTCGCGGCCGAAGACGGTGAGCTGTCCCGGTTGCGCGCCGTAGCGCTCGCTGAAATACGCGGCGGCAGCGGCAGGCTGTGTCGGGAGCACCAGCTCGAGCTCCTGGCGGGCGACGATTTGCGCCGCCGACGAATACAGCAGATAGACGCGCGTGCGCGCGGTGATCAGGCATTCGAGCAGCCGCAAGCCGTAAGGCAGGCCCGAAGCCCCGGTGAAGGCGAGGGTGACGATGCGTGGCGTAGTCATGCGAATATTCTAGCGCACCGTCCGCATGGGACACGCGGGCTCAATGCAG
>DASXBS010000066.1:0-68736 GCA_036491555.1 Casimicrobiaceae bacterium | reverse complement strand
AACACCGGAATGTCGACGCCGGCGAGGCGCGCCACTACGCCCTTGGCTGTATCGCACGCGATTTGCACCTGCGTGGTCATCGGCAGCATATCGGGGAACAAGCGAAAGTTGGGCAGCGTCGCGGGGTCGATCTTCTTGACGTCGACATGCGCCTGCGTCTTGTCGATGATCTTGGACAGATTGCCGAGGATGTTGACGAAGCGCGGCACGCTCGCCTGATACATCGAAATGTTCATGTGAACTCCTGGAGTGAATGTCGTTTGCGTCGGGAAGCGCATTCTACCCGCAGACCGAGGATCGGTCTCCCGCTCTCACCTAACCTGGTCTTCGCGTCCGAAGACTGCGATGCGCATCGCGCAACAAATGAAACAAAAACAGCATTCCTGTGAATTCTTCCCGAGCACCCCGTTCGCCTAACCTGCACTGCATCCGCACCCATTTTCGGTCCGAAGCGGATAGCAATCAACCACGGGGAGAACCTCCATGCTCAAACGTTTCAGCGTCTTCATCTATGGACTTGCCTGCTATGGCTTGTTTCTCGGAACATTTCTCTACGCAATCGGTTTTGTCGCCAACGTCCTGGTGCCGCGCTCGATCGATTCGCCCGGCGATGGCGATCTTGTCGCCAGCCTAGCGATCGACCTGCTGCTCCTGACTCTGTTCGCGGTTCAACACAGCGGGATGGCGCGTCAGGGATTCAAACGCTGGCTCACGCGCGTCGTGCCCGAGCCGGCGGAACGAAGCACCTACGTTCTCGCTTCGAGTCTTGCACTGATCGCCTTGTTCGCTTTCTGGCGTCCCCTGGGGGGGACGGTCTGGACAGTGCAGAGCCCGGTGCTGGTGGCGATGCTCTACGGGCTTTGCATTTTCGGCTGGCTCCTAGTGCTGGCATCGACATTCCTCATCAACCATTTCGATCTTTTCGGGCTGCGGCAGGTCTGGCTCTATTTTGTCGGTGACGAGTACCGCCCGATCGGCTTCCGTACGCCAGGACCCTATCGGCTGGTTCGGCACCCGCTGTACGTCGGCTGGCTGTTCGCATTCTGGTCGACGCCGACGATGACCGCCACGCACCTGCTGTTCGCCGTCGTCACCACGCTCTACATTCTGTTCGCGATCCAGCTGGAAGAGCGCGATCTCGTCGCCACGCTGGGCGATGCGTACCGCAGCTATCGGCAGCGCGTCCCGATGCTCGTTCCATTCACCATCCCAAGCCGTGACCAAGACGCTTCGCACCACCGGATGCCGAGGATCGATGAAAGGCGGCAAGGGTCATCGCCGAGCGGTTATCGCGGATTGTAAACAGCGGCTTACGCCCGGGCGCCGGCCAATCTGGCTGGCTCCCGGGTCCACGCGCGAGCGTTGAGCCAGCGATTGAGCCGGCTCGCGGGTTTGCGCGCGGCGCGCTCCGCGGCGAGCGTTCGCGCGAGACCGCTCCGATGCCCCCGCAGTGCGGCCTCGATCAACGTCAGGTGAATGAGGTCGCACTGGGCAACGCTGCCGCCGCATCGGTCGGCCCGTGCCCGCACCGCGCAGATCGAATCGACCGCAGCATCGTATCGGCCGCGGCAGAACGCGATGATCGCCCCGACCAGCGGCTCCGCAATCCACAGCTCCTCTTTCCCGCTGCGAGCGCGCAGCATTCTGTCCGCCTTCAGTCGCGCCGCCAGCTGGCGGGTCTGCCGATGCTGCCCCGACGCCGCCATCGCCATCACCGCGTGCACCAGGTCGAAGGCGCGGCTGCCGATCGCGCGCTGTTGTAGCCATCGCGTCGTCACGTCGCACCACCGCCGCTGCGATCCCGCGCCAAGCAGCTGCAGCCTCCAGAGCAGCGCGGAAGCATCCACGAGGCTGTTATTGCCGGCGTCGAGATGCGGTGCGATCAGCTCGTCATAGGTGGCCAAGGCTTCGTCCGCGGCGCCGGCGTCGAACTGGAATAGCGCGAGGTGCCACGCGATGTGGACACGAAACCCTGCATTGCCCGCCCAGATGGGCTGCGTCGCGCGCAGCCAGGCAATTCCTCGGTCGGGCGTGCTGGTCATCTCGAAGACATGCGCGATGACGTGGATTGCGGCCGCATTGTCCGGGATGAATTCAAGCGACCTGCGCGCGACCGTCAGCGCATCGCGATAGTCGCCGGTTTCCTCCAAGCCGAAGGCATACATGCCGAGCAGGTAACCGTACTCACGGTCACTCACGTCCCAGTGCGCGAGAGCGATTTTGAGGCGGTCGCGCAGCATCTCGCGCCGGCCGAGCCGAAAATCCAGCGCGTGCGCGACCAGGAGAGCCAGCCGATCGCGAGGGTGATCGCGAAGCAGCTCTGCGTACAGCAAGGACGCACTCGCTGCATCGCCCTCGAGCCAACGACGCGCCGCGTGGCCATGCCGCCGCTCGCGCTCGCTCGCCGCGTCGGCCTCGATTGCCTTGACCGATGTTGCCAGCGCATCGGGAACGGTGTCGACGCCGCGCATGATCAATGCTCCCGCTCGCAGGCAGTGGCCGAGCGTGAACATCGGGTTGCGCTCGACGATGCGCTCTATGATGGGGAAAGCGTTTCCGTCGGCACGGAACATGCTCGCCAGCGCTCGCTCGAAGCCTTCGAGCAGGTGGCGGCTGCCGGCCGACGTGACCAGCCCGGCATAGTCGGGTAAGGTGACCATGCCACGATTCTATTGGGCAGGTGCGGCAGGACCATTGCACCGGATGTGCGTTTTGTTTCTTGTGTTTCGCATCGCCAGCACGAAGAAGCCAGCCCTCGCGGCGTCAACTCGCTTCGGCTGTCCGAAGCACCTACAACGGATCTCCCATGCCCACCTATACACCCGCGTCTCGTTGCAAGCCGCACCTCGATACACTGCTCCTCGCGCTTCCCGGGGTCAGCGCGCGAGCGATCAACGGCCTCGACGCGTATTTCGTCAGCGACAGGATGTTCGCATGCATCAGCGGCAGCGGCGTCGGATTGCGTCTGCCCGTCGCGGTGGCGACGGAGCTCCAGTTCTCACGAGACAACGTCGTCGCCTTTCAGCCCGGCGGCATTGCGAGCACGCGTGAATGGATCCAGATTAATCGAGCCGACCCAACGGAGTACGCGAAGGACCTCGCGCTTTTTCAGGCGTCGATCGATTTCGTCAAAGGCGGCAGTGGCCGCTGATGCAGGCTGCGAGCGCTCCGCGTCCAGCCGCACGATGGTGCGGCATTGCGGCATCAGCGAAAAGAGCGTTCATTCGTGCCTCGAAGCGAGCACTTTCCGGCAGCGCTCCAGGAGGCGTGGCGCTTCGATGCGCTCGGCCCATGCCGCAAATGTCGGCCTCGGACCCTGCCAGCGCAGCGTGTCGACGTTGCGGAAGAGTTTCGCGCGCGAGTCGAGCGTCGCCAGCTTCTTGAACAACAGCGCCTGCTCGCGCCGCTCGGCCAGCACGGTCGCCGGAAACGATTCTATCGGCCCGTAGCGATTGAGCATGCGCGCGGCGGAGACCGCGCCGATGCCCGCGATGCCGGGATATCCGTCGGCAGCGTCGCCGACCAGCGCGAGATAGTCGGGGATCAGTGCCGGCATGACGCCGTACTTCGCGCGCACGGCATCGGCGTCGAGCATCTTGTTGGCGCGGCGATCCATTTGCACGACACGGTCGCCGTGCACGCATTGGGCGAGATCCTTGTCCACCGTCCAGATGCAGACCTTGTCGACCAGGCGTGATCGCGAAGCAATGCGCGCCGCCGACGCCAGCGCGTCGTCCGCCTCGAGCTCGACCATCGGCCAGACGACCACACCCATGGCGGAGAGGGCGTCCTCGAGCGGATGAAATTGAGCCCACAGCGCCGGTTCGATGCCCTCGCCGGTCTTGTATCCTGCCCAGAGATTGTTGCGAAACGATTCGATGACATGATCGGTTGCCACGCCGACATGCGTAGCGCCCTTCTCGAGCATCTGCACGATGGTCTGCAGGACACCCACCACGCCGCCATAAGGACGGTCCGTTCCCTTGGTGAAACGACGCAGTCCATAAAAGTGCCGGAACAGCTCATAGGTACCGTCGACGAGATGGATGACCATGCGGGATTTGCGGGCGCCGCGTTCAGCGCGTGCGTGCGTCACCGATACAGCCGTTGAGGAACAGATCCACGACCTTGCGCGGCCATTCGTCGACGTCCCGTGCGCTCATCGGCGCGCCGAGCCCCATGGCGCGCCGCTGCGGCACTGCGATGACCATCTGCAGGAACTGCTGCGCGGCGAACGCGGGGTCGTCGCATTCCAGCGAACCTGCCTGGTTCGCCCGCTCGATGACACCGGCGATGAGACGGGTCGCCTCCTGGGCGGCGCCCTCGCGGGCGAGGACCGCCGCGAGTTCGGGAAAGCGCGACGATTCGGCGACGATCAGGCGGTGCAACGAGATCGCCTGCGGCGAGAGGGCGGCACGCAGGATGATGGTCGCAAGCCGCTCCAGCACCGCCCCGACATCGAGGCCTTCGATCAATGCGATGCCGGCAGGTGGTCGCAGCCGCTCGATGATGCGGTGCACGACCGCGGCGAACAGCGCCGGCTTGTCCTCGAAACGGTGATAGAACGTGCGCTTTGAGACGCGCACGCGCTGCGCTACGGCTTCGATGCTGGTGGCGCCGAAGCCTTGGGCGAGAAACAATTCCGTCGCCGCGTCGAGGATCGACTCACCGAGTTGCTCGGACGCCTCGCGCGATGGGCGCCCTCCCCGGCGCACCTTTTGCATGTCAGCGCGTCACCAATGCGACCCCGGAAGCAAGCGGGATATCACTCGCCGTTCAGGCACTTGGCAAGCGCACGATACGACCGGCCGGATCCGGCTCAACGAGTGTAGTAGGCCACCGGCGGCGCCGCACGCGGGTTGTCGTAGCTGTTGCTCGCCGACGGGTAATACGTCGGCGGGGGCGCGTAGTAGCCTTGCGGCGGCGGCACGTAGGTCGGCGCCGGCTGCGCGTTGTTGTAGTACTGCGGCGCGGGCGCGTAGTAGTCGGACGGCACCTGGGGAGCGTATTGCTGCTGGTTATATCCCTGCGGCGGGTAATACTGTTGTTGCGGCGAGCTGTACCCCTGCGGCGCGTACTGCTGCGGCGCGTAGTACTGCTGCGGTGCGTAGTACGGCGCCGGCGGCGGGACATAGGTCGAGGCAGCCACCGCATTGCCGACCGCCACGAATGGCGCCGCCACCAGCGCGGCCGCTGTGCCCACTAGCGCAGCCGCGGCTGCGGCAGGCCACCAGACGCCACCGTACCAATGTCCACCGCCACCGTGCCAATAGCCACCGTGGTAACCGCCATGGTAGGCAGGTGCATGATACGAAGCGCCGTGCGACCAGTGCGGCCCGGCGGCGAGCGCGGGCGACATCGGAGCAAGCGCGAGCGCGCCGGCGATCAGGCCAGCGTGTAGGACGCGAGAGTGGGTCATTGCGGCTCCTGGCTGAAATGCGGACACGAATGCCCGCGTAAAGCTAAGGTAGCAGCGTTCCCGTGAAAACGCAACGCCCCCGTTGCGTTTAGTTACAACTGCGGCTCTGGCGGCGATTTTGCCGGCGCCGGCAACGCATTCAACAGGGGCCCGATGATGTCCATCGGAAGCGGAAAAACGATCGTGGTGTTCTTGTCCGCCCCGATCACTGTCAGCGTCTCGAGATAACGCAACTGGATGGCCTGAGGCTCCTGCGCCAGCACCTTGGCGGCCTGATACAGCTTCTCGGAAGCCTGGAGCTCGCCTTCGGCGTGGATGACTTTTGCACGGCGCTCGCGTTCCGCTTCCGCCTGCCGTGCGATGGCGCGGATCATCGATTCGGTCAGGTCGACCTGCTTCATCTCGACATTGGAAACCTTGATCCCCCACGAGTTGGTCTGCGCATCCAGCGCCTGCTGGATGTCGAGGTTGAGCTTCTCGCGACCCGCCAGCATGTCGTCGAGCTCGTGCTTTCCCAGGACCGACCGCAACGTGGTCTGCGCCAGCTGGCTGGTCGCATTGAGATAGTTTTCGACCTGGATGATCGCTTTCTCGGCGTCGATGACACGCAGGTAGACGACCGCGCTGACCTTGACCGAAACGTTGTCCCGAGAGATGACGTCCTGCGTAGGCACCTCGAACACGATCGTGCGCAGATCCACCTTCACCATCTGCTGGATCCAGGGCACGAGGATCACCAGTCCCGGACCTTTCACCCGCCAGAAGCGGCCGAGCTGGAAAACCACGCCGCGCTGGTACTCGCGCAGGATGCGCAGCGACGACGCCAGCAGCATCAGCAGCAGCAGAAGGACGATCAGCGGAGTGGCAAGCAGCATTTCATTCTCCTTCCGCCGCAGCGACACGCGGCACGAGACCGTCTACATCGACGACGTGAATCCGCTGTCCGCGCGTCAGTTGACCCGCGGTGCGAACCTTCCAGATCTCGCCACGAATATTGGCCCACCCCGATTGGCCTGATGTCTCCAGCATCTCGCCCTCGGCGCCCACCAGCGTCATCACGCCCGCCGCGTTCGGCACCGTGCGCGATCGCAGCGCCGCGCGCACGAGAATGACCAGGAACAACAGCATCAGCGCCGCGAGGAAGCCGATGATCGGCCACGCGATCTCAAGGTTGCCGACACCCATGTCGATGAGGATCAGCACGCCTGCAATCGCTGCAATCGCACCGCCGAAGCCCAGCGCACCGTAGGTGGGTGTAAACGCTTCGGCGATGATAAAACCGGTGCCGATGAGGAGCAGTGCAACGGCGTAGCTCATGGTATGCATGTCAATGCGCGCACCTTTCGACAGCATACGCCGGCATGGGTGCTTTGCGGTGTCGTATTGCACTCAGAAAAGCAACGTTTTGATTATTACGCGGCGGGAAGGGTCGACGCGAATCTCATGACGCACACCAGGCGGACCCGGAAGACCAGCGTCCGATTCTCTGGTGACCATTGTCTTGTACGGGCCGACGCTCGTCTGTTGAAGCGGCTTTGCGCACGCGCGAATTCTCGTCTGCTGCTCGCCCGTGCACTGGACCTCGAGGACAGTGGTGTTGATGGCGATCGAAATGCTCGCCGCACGTCCCGCCGCGGAACAGGCCGTCAATACCAGCGCGATAGGCAGCCGCCAGAACACTGTTTATCCCCCGCGCCAAGTATCCCACGAAGCGCTGACGACGGCATGCACCGCGACGGCAATATCGAGCAACCTCGCGTGGGTTCGGCACACGATTCGGTACGCGGTGTCGTTATATCGAATGACCACGTCGAACATGCGAGCGGCAATGTGACCAGCCGATGCGAAGAGTCGCTAGGCCCGATAAGCGATCACTTCGACCTCGATCTTGGCATCAACCATCAGCTTGGCCTGGGTCGTCGATCGCGCCGGCTTGTTGTCGGGGAAGCATTCGGCATAGACGCGGTTGAACGTCCAGAAGGCGCGCGCGTCGTCGAGCCACACCGTGACTTTGACAACGTCCTTCAGCGAGCACCCGGCGAGGGCGAGCGCCTTCTCGACGTTCTTCATCGTTTGTCGAGTCTGGACTTCGATGCCGCCCGCGACGATCTCGCCGTTCTCGCCCATCGCCACCTGACCCGACACGAAAACGAACGGTCCGGCCTTGACCGCCGGCGAGAATGGCAATGCCTGCCCACCGGCGCCCGCGCGCGGTGCCCCCAAAAACTCAACGCTCATTCGATCCTCCATGCTTTCGTTCGCCAGTCCCGCGGCGCACCTCTGGAATCCGCTCAAGCTGAAACTAAATTACAGCTTACCCGTTCGCGACGTCTAAGGCCACAGCGACCGCGCCTCGCCGAGCACGCGCAATCCCGGTTGACATCGACGGAAACCAACACAGCCGGGAAGCTTGACGTCGATCGGCAAAAGCGTAGACTCAGCCATGCCTGTAATTTAATTACAACGCATCGCCGCCCATCCGACAAACGCCACGCCAGCGTGCCGTCGTCCAGAGCGCGCAGCGGGCGCCAAGCCCACGCCGTCAAGGAGGAATCATGTTTCGCACTGCCTGCTACCATCGGCTGCCGTCGCAATGCGCTCGTTCGATCTCGTCGCTTCGCCTCGCGCTCGCAGTCCTTGTGATGACCGCCGCGATGAGCGTGCCTTGGACAAGTGGCACCGCGCACGCGGCGCCGGTCAAAGGTGGCGCGGCCAATATCGCGATGATCGGCGAGCCGCAGACGCTCGATCCCATGGCGTCGACGGCAGACCTCGTCGGCATCATCACGCAACATATCTATGAACTGCTGTACACGTTCGATGCCAACTGGAACGTGACTCCGATGCTGGCGGAAAGCATGCCGGCGATTTCGAAGGACGGCCTCGTCTACACGATAGCGCTGCGCAAGGGCGTCAAGTTTCATAACGGCAAGGAGATGACGTCCGACGACGTCGTGGCGTCGCTGAAGCGGTGGATGGACACCGCCCCGCGGGGCAAGGCGGTGGCGAAGGAAATCAAGAGCCTCGAGGCGAAAGGCCCCAACGCGATCGTCATCACGCTTAATCGTCCTTATGCGCCGCTGCTCGCGCATCTGGCGCTGCCGAACGGTTTCGCGGCGATCATGCCCAAGGAGACCATCGCCACGCCGCTCGTCGAGTACGTCGGCACGGGTCCTTACAAGTTCAAGGAACGCAAACCGGACCAATACGTGCAATTGGTCCGCTACGACGGTTACAGCGCACGCAGCGAACCTGCGAGCGGTTATGCCGGGAAGCGTGAAGCCTGGATCGACGAGCTGCGCTTCATTCCCGTTCCCAACGCCAACACGCGCGTCGAGGGATCGTTGTCGGGGCAGTACCAGTTCGCTGATCTGCTGCCTGTCGAATCGTATTCGCGGATCGAAAACGCGCCCAATGTGAAGCCCGTGCTGACGTCCCCTTTCGGGTTCCCATATCTCGTGCTGAACACCAAGCAAGGGCCGCTCGCGAACGTCGCGCTGCGCCAGGCCGTGGAAGCGGCGCTCAACAATGCCGACATGATGGGTGCCGGATTCGGAGACCCCAAGTTCTACACGACCGAAGCCAGCCACTACGCGAAGAACACACCCTTCTACTCGACCGCCGGCACCGAGAACTACGGCAAGGGTGACGCCAAGAAGGCGGCCGCACTGGTCGCGAGCGGCAAGTACGATGGTACCCCGATCAGGATTCTCACCAGCCAGCAGTACGACTTCCACTACCGTATGGCACTGGTGATGGCGGAAAATCTCAAGGCCGCCGGATTCAAGGTCGACATGAACGTGGTCGACTGGTCGACGCTGATCCAGCGTCGCAACGATCCCGCGCTTTGGGACATCTACATCACGCACTCCGCGGTCCTGCCCGACCCGACGCTGACGCCACCGCAACTCGGCGACGGCGCGCCCGGCTGGTGGAGCTCGCCGGCGAAGGATGCGTCGCTCGCGGCGCTCAACGCCGAAGCCGACCCGAAAAAGCGCGGCGCGCTATGGGGCAACGTGCAATCGGTCGTGTTCACCGAAGTGCCCTACATTCGCGTCGGCTATTTCAACAGCGTTACCGCGCGCTCGCCGAAGCTCGAAGGCTACGTGCCGATGCCCTGGCCGTTCTTCTGGAACACGTGGCTGGTCAAATGAGCTGTGCGCGCGGACTGATCGCGTGACGTGCAGCCGCGCGGAATGACGCGGTATCTCGCGTCGCGTTTCGCCGGCATGGCGATCGTGATGCTGCTGGTGGCGACGATCGTGTTCTTCATCACGCGGCTCGCGCCCGGCGACCCGGCGGCGGTGATGCTCGGTGAGCAGGCGACCGCCGCCGACATCGCCAAGCTGCGCGCTTCCTACGGCCTCGACAAGCCGCTGCCGCTGCAGTTCGTCTACTGGCTGGGCGAACTGGGTCGCGGCAATCTTGGGCAGTCGATTTTCCTGCAACGGCCGGTGACGCAGGCGCTGGCCGAACGCGCGGAGCCGACATTTTTCCTGACGCTGTTCTCGATCCTGATCGCCACGCTGATCGGTGTTCCCTGCGGCATCATCGCGGCGGTATGGCGCGGCAAGCCGGTCGACCAGTTCTTCTCGGGCTTCGCCATGCTCGGCGCGAGCATACCGAGCTTCTGGTTCGGACTGATCCTCATGCAGATTTTCGCGGTTGCGCTCGGCTGGTTCCCGGTGGCCGGCTACGGCGATCCGGGGGTGCCGCTGAGCGATCGCCTGCATCATTTGGTGCTTCCGTCGATCGTGCTCGGCGTGGTCAATTCGGCGCTGATCCTTCGTTTCACCCGCGCCAGCATGCTCGATGTCCTCGGCGAGGATCACATTCGCACCGCGCGCGCCAAAGGGCTGCCCGAAGCGAGCGTGATCCTCCATCACGCGCTGCGCAACGCACTGATCCCCGTGATCACGGTGCTCGGCCTCACCTTCGCGCTGCTGATCGGCGGCGCTATCGTCACCGAAACGGTGTTCGGTTTGCCGGGTGTCGGCAATCTGGTCGTCTCGGCGGTGCTGCGCCGGGACTATCCGGTCATCCAGGGGGCGCTGCTGGTGATCGCGGGACTCTATGTGCTCATCAATCTGCTGATCGATCTGCTGTATCTGGTTGTAGATCCACGGGTGAAGTACTGAGCGCAGCGCGTTCGCCATGAGCATCGCCGTGACCCTCCCTCCCGTCACATCCTCACGCAGCCCGACGGCGCTCATCCTGCGCAAACTCTTCCGGCGGCGGCTCGTCCTGGTGGGCGCGGTGATCCTGGTGGTCGTTGCATCGCTGGCGATCTTCGCGCCCTGGATCACGCCCTACGACCCGATGGCGCTAAAAATCCTGGACCGATTGCAAAGTCCGCGGGCAACGCACTGGTTCGGCACCGACGAGCTTGGTCGCGACGTGTTCTCGCGCGTGGTCTTCGGCGCGCGCTATTCGCTGATGATCGGTGCGTCGGTGGTGCTGATCTCGGTGACCGCCGGCGTGCTCCTGGGCCTCGTCGCCGGATTTTTCCGCCGTCTCGATGGGCCCATCATGCGCTTCGTCGACGCGATGATGTCTTTCCCCGACATCCTGTTGGCGATCGCGCTGGTCGCGGTGCTGGGCGCGTCGATGACCAACGTGATCCTCGCGCTTTCCATCGTCTACACTCCACGCGTCGCGCGTGTGGTGCGCGCGTCGACGCTGGTCGTTCGCGAGTTGCTGTTCATCGAGGCTGCGCGTGCCCTGGGCATCTCGACGTGGCGAATCCTGTTCATCCACATCCTGAACAACATCGCGTCGCCGATCCTGGTGCAGGCGACGTTCATTTTCGCGTACGCCGTGCTCGCCGAGGCCGGGCTTTCGTTTCTCGGCGTGGGCGTGCCGCCGGCGTTGCCGACATGGGGCACGATGATCGCGAGCAGCCAGCAGTTCGCGCACCAGGCGATATGGCTCGTCGTGTTTCCCGGCGTCGCGATCGTACTTTCGGCGCTGTCGCTGCAGATGGTCGGCGACGGCTTTCGCGACCTGCTCGACCCGAAGCTTCGGAAGGCGCTGTGATCGTGGGCCCCTCGCCAGCGCGCACGACCGGTCCGCTGCTCCAGGTCAGGCATCTGCAGACGCATTTCTTCACCGATGCCGGCGTGGTCAAGGCGGTGGAGGATGTCTCGTTCACGCTGGACAGCGGCGAAACGCTCGCCGTCGTTGGCGAATCAGGCTCCGGCAAATCGGTCACCAGCCTCTCGATCATGGGCTTGATTCCGAATCCCCCGGGGCGCATCGTCGGCGGTGAGATTCTGTTCCGCACCCGCGAAGGCACGACGATCGATCTCGCCAAGCAGCCGGCCAGGGCGCTGCGCAGGCTGCGCGGCCGCGACATCGCGATGATCTTCCAGGAGCCGATGACGAGCCTGGATCCCGTGTTCAGCATCGGCGATCAGATCGCGGAAACGGCAGCGCTGCATCTGGGCATGAATCGCGCCGAATCGAGGAAGCGGGCGCTGGCGATGCTCGAGCTCGTGGAAATCCCCGCCGCGAAACAACGGCTCGACGAATACCCGCACCAATTGTCTGGCGGGATGCGGCAGCGGGTGATGATCGCGCTCGCGCTGGCATGCAATCCTTCGCTGCTGATCGCCGACGAGCCGACCACCGCGCTCGACGTCACCATCCAGGCGCAAATCCTTTCGCTGCTCGACAGGCTGCGTCGCGACATCGGCATGGGCGTGCTGTTCGTCACGCACAACCTTGGCGTCGTCGCCGAGATCGCCGATCGCGTCATCGTCATGTACAGCGGGCGCGTGGTCGAAGAAGGCGACGTTGGTCCGCTGTTCAGACGTCCGCGGCATCCCTACACGCGCGGATTACTGGAGTGCCTGCCGCGGCGCGCTCTCGACGACGGGTCCATGATGGCACGGACGGGCAGGCGCCTGAGGGCGATTCCCGGTCAGGTCGCAAGTCCGCTCGATCCGCTCCCCGGCTGCGCGTTCGCGCCGCGCTGTGCGCTGGTGTTGCCCCAGTGTTCGGCCGCGATGCCGTCCCTCGCCGAAGTCCCCGCGGGCCAGCGCTCCCGCTGCATCCGCTGGAGCACGCTTTGAGCGCATCCCCGAACGGTCCCCAGTCTGCGAGTGCACCCATGCTCGCGGTGCGCAACCTGAAGAAGTACTTCGGGCAGCACGAGCGCCCGGTGCGCGCCGTCGACGACGTCAGCTTCGAAATCGCGAAAGGCGAGGTGCTCGGCTTGGTCGGCGAATCGGGTTCGGGCAAGAGCACGATCGGGCGCGCACTGTTGAAGCTGATCGAGCCGAGCGCCGGCGAGCTATGGTTCGAGGGCGCCGATCTCGCGCCGTTGTCCTCGCGCGCCATGCGTCCCTATCGGCGCCGCCTGCAGATCATCTTCCAGGATCCGTACGCGAGCCTGAATCCGCGCCAGCGAGTCGGGGATACGCTGAGCGAGGCGATGGCCACGCACGACCTGCATCGCGGCGGCGCCCGCGCCGCGCGCATCGCCGAGCTGTTGTCGCTGGTCGGGCTTGCACCCGAGCACGCGCAGCGATTTCCGCACGAATTCTCCGGCGGCCAGCGGCAACGCATCGGGATCGCCCGCGCGCTTGCGGTCGAGCCGCAGTTCATCGTCGCCGATGAGCCGGTATCCGCGCTCGACGTTTCCATCCAGGCGCAGGTCATCAACCTGCTCTCCGACCTGCGCGAGCGCTTCGCGCTGACCATGCTGTTCATCTCGCACGACCTCGACGTGGTCGAATACCTGTGTGATCGGATCGTCGTGCTCTATCTCGGCAAGGTGATGGAAGTCGCGCCCGCGAAGGAGCTCTACACCACGCCGAGGCATCCCTACACCGAAGCGCTGCTCGAAGCCTCGCCGCGGCCGGACCCGCAAGCGCGTCGTGGCCGGCGTCTGCTCGTGGGGGATATCCCGAGTCCCGTCGATCCGCCGTCCGGCTGCGTCTTCCGTACCCGCTGTCCGTACGCATTGGACGCGTGCGCTGCGGCGGTCCCCGCATTGCGCGAAGTGTCACCAGGACGTTTCAAGGCCTGCATCCGCGACGACATACTATGAAGAACATGCTGAACCTCGATGCGATCCTTGCCGAGACGCTTGACGCCGCGACCAAGGGCTATCCACCTAGCAGTCCTCCCCTGCCGATCTCCGCCATCGGCGCGCAGCGCTGGAGCCTGCTCGCCGGCGAACTCCCGCTGCCGCAAGCGGTGATCCGCGACTCGGCACTCGCGCACAATCATGCCTGGATGCGCGATTTCACCACCTCGACGGGCGTGCTCCTGGCGCCGCACGGAAAGACGACGATGGCGCCGCAGATCTTCGCACAGCAGCTCGCTGCGGGCGCGTGGGGCATCACCGTCGCCAACGTGCAGCAGCTCGGCATCTGCGTACGCTTCGGCGTGCGTCGCGTCATCATGGCCAATCAGCTGATCGGTCATGCCGAGGTGAGTGCCGTACTGCAGCTGCAGGAAACGCATCCGGGCCTCGAGTTTCATTTCCTGATCGACTCGCGAGCGCAGCTGGCATCGATCGAGCAGCTCGCGCCGGCGCACACGAGCTCGCGCAAGCTCAACGCGCTGCTCGAGCTGGGCTTGCCAGGAGGCCGCACCGGGGCGAGGACGTTCGACGAAGCGTTCGACATCGCGCGTGCCATCGCTGCGAGCGAAGCGGTCGCACTGTCCGGCCTGGAATGCTACGAGGGTCTTCAGCTTACCGGCGACAGCGGCCGCGATGAGAGCGTGGTCGCGGCGCTGATGCAGCGCGTTCACGACCTCGCGCTCGCATGCGATCGCGAGGGGATGTTCGCTGGTCCGGCGATCATACTCAGCGCGGGCGGCTCGGCGGCGTTCGACATCGTTGCGCGCGACCTGCCGATGCAGCTCTCGAAACCGGCGCTCACGATCCTGCGCAGCGGCTGCTATGTCACGCACGATTCGGGTTTCTACAACCGCATGCTCGAGGGCGTGAAGGCGCGCAGCGGCGCGGTCTGGCAGGCTCGCCCGGGTCTGCAGGCGGCGCTCGAGGTCTGGTCGCAGGTGCAGTCCTGCCCGGAGCCGGGACTGGCCATCCTGACGATGGGCAAGCGCGATGCCTCGTTCGACCTCGAGATGCCGATCGCCGGGAAGCGCTACCGCCGGGGCAGCGACGCGGCGCCGCAGCCGGTGCCTGCATCGTGGAAAATCGTCAACATGAACGACCAGCATGCCTACCTGCGTTTCTCAACGGAGGCCGACGCAGCGCCGCAGGTCGGCGACCTTGTCGGCTGCGGCATCTCGCATCCGTGCACGACCTTCGACAAATGGCGCGTGCTGTTCACGGTCGACGACGACTACCGCGTGACCGGCGCAATCCGGACGTTCTTCTGATCACCATGCGAATCGCGACTCAGCGCAGCCACAAGCTCGACCGCCCGGTAAGCGATGTTCTGCTCTCGATGCGCGAACGCACCAACACGCTGTCTCCGAGCCAGCGTCGGGTCGCGGCCATCATGCTCGCCGACCCGGATTTCGCCGTTCGCGCCAATGTCGATGCGCTTGCGCGGCGCGCCAACGTCAGCCCGCCGACCATCATCCGATTTTGCCGGGCCATCGGATTCACGGGTTTGCGCGAATTCAAGTTGCATCTTGCGCAGAGCCTTGCGGTCGGCACGTCGACGCTGCACCGCGCGGTCGTGCCCGGCGATACGATGCAGACGGTCACGCACAAGGTGCTGCAGGGCGCGGCGAGCGCGCTGGCCAATCTCGAGCAGCACATCTCGGCTGCGGAGGTGGAGCGCGCCGTCAACCGCATCGCCAAGGCTCGACGCGTCGATTGCTACGCGGTCGGCAACACGTCGATGTTCATGGCAAGCGATGCGCAGGCGCGCTTTTCGCGGCTTGGGCTACAGTCGAACTTCTATTTCGATGCGCATCTGCAGCTGGTTTCGGCGGCGACCATGAACAAGCACGACGTCGCGCTTGCGATCTCGCACATCGGGCGAATGCCCTTTCTCCTCGAAACGGTCGACGTGGCGAAAGAACAGGGGGCGATGATCATCGCGATCACGCGTCCGGACACGCCACTGGCCGCGCGCGCCGACGTCGTCCTGCCGGTCGTCGTTCCCTCCGATCCGTCGATGCGCGTCGGCACCGAAGCCTATCTCGCCCAATTGGCCTACATCGAGATATTGATGGTGGGGACCGGATTGCGCCGCGGCCCGCCCGCGTTGCGTCAGTTGAAGCGCGTCCGACAGGTACTGCAGGAGCGCGGCGTCGACGGCGAAACGCACCCGGTGCTCGAGCGCGCGTGGTCTGAAGACGAGACGCAGCCGACATGAACGAACGACAGCATCGCGCGCTCGTTATCCAGGGCGGCACCGTCATCGACGGCACCGGTTCGCCTCGCTTCGCCGCCGACGTGCGCGTCGAAGGCGAGCGCATCACGGCGGTCGGTCCCGGCATTTCGACCCGCGACGCTGACGTGCTCGATGCCGCCGGCAGGATCGTGGCGCCGGGCTTCGTCGACGTGCACACGCACGACGACCAGATCCTGCTTGCCGCACCGGAAATGCTGCCGAAAATCAGCCAGGGCGTCACCACCGTGGTCATCGGCAATTGCGGCATTAGCCTGGCGCCGCTGGTGCGCACCGACGCGCCGCCGCCGCTCAACCTGCTGGGTGGCGACAAGTATGTCCATCCGACGATGGCGGCGTATGTCACCGCGCTCGAAAAGGCCCGGCCCGCGGTCAACGTCGCGGCGCTGGTCGGCCATTCGACGCTGCGGGTGGCGACCATGGACGATCCCTATCGCGCTTCCACACCCGACGAGCGGGCGCGCATGGTCGAGCTGTTACGCGAAGGCATGGCCGCGGGCGCGACGGGCCTGAGCTCGGGCGTGTTCTACGCGACCGGCGCCGCCGCCGATCTCGACGAGCTCGCGCTGCTGGCGCGGGTCGCCGGGGACGCCGGCGGCGTATACACAGCGCACATCCGCGACGAGTCGGACAAGGTGATCGACTCGCTGGACGAGGCGTTCGCCACCGGACGCCGAGCCAGCGTGCCGGTAGTCGTGTCACATCACAAGTGCGCGGGCCCGCGCAATTGGGGACGCACCGTCGAGACGCTCGCGCACATCGACAACGCGCGCGCGATGCAGCCTATCGCGCTCGACATGTACCCGTACATCGCCGGCTCGACGGTGCTGCGCAAGCAGATGGTCGACGGCATCATCGACATCCTGATCACCTGGTCGACGCCGCACCCGGAGGTCGCCGGGCGCATGCTCTCCGCCATCGCGGCCGAGTGGGCCTGCTCGCAACAGGAGGCGTGCGATCGGCTGCAGCCTGGCGGCGCGTGCTATTTCCAGATGCGCGAGGACGACGTGCAGCGGGTGCTCAAGTACTCCGCCACCATGATCGGCTCTGATGGACTTCCGCACGACCAGCATCCCCATCCGCGGCTGTGGGGAACCTTTCCCCGCGTACTCGGGCATTACAGCCGCGACGTTGGGCTGTTCACGCTCGAGACCGCGGTGCACAAGATGAGCGGGCTTTCAGCGCGCAACTTCAAGCTCGCCGATCGCGGCGAGATCCGCGAAGGCGCCTACGCCGATATCGTCGTATTCGACGCGGCAACCGTGAAGGACGCCGCAACCTTCGAGCAACCGAAAGCGCTGTCGCTGGGCATCGAATGCGTCGTGGTCAACGGCTCGATCGCCTATCGTTTTGGTGATGCGATTCGGGAGCGCAGCGGGCGATTCCTGCGCCGGACCGGGCGCTAACTTACACGTGCCGGACCACAATGACTCATCGACCAGGAATTGGCATCGCCCTCGGAAGCGGCTCCGCCCGAGGCTGGGCGCATATCGGTGTACTCCGAGCCCTGACCGAGCACGGTATCACGCCCGATTTTGTCGCCGGTTGCTCGATGGGAGCGATGGTCGGAGCCGCCTTTGCGGCCGGCCGCATCGAACAGCTGGAGAGCTGGGCTCTCTCGCTCGACTGGAAGCGCGTTGTTGGTCTTGTCGACATAGGGCTGCGTGGCAGCGTCTTCAAAGGCGACCGCCTGCTCAACTTGTATCAGGGACAATTCGTCCAGTGCCTGTTTTCGGAATTGTCCGTACCTTTCGCTGCGGTTGCGACCGACCTCGCAACCGGACGCGAGGTTTGGCTCCGCGACGGCAGCGTCTCGGATGCAGTTCGAGCGTCCTGTACCGTGCCGGGTTTGTTCCGGCCGGTGCTCCGGGAAGGACAGTATCTAATCGACGGCAGCGTTGTAAACCCCGTGCCCGTATCGCTTTGTCGCGCGATGGGAGCGCAGATCGTGATCGCGGTCGACCTGGGCAGTCACCGAGCAAGACGGTTTCCACTCGACGATCGTCAACCGCCGAACCCAAGATCGCCTCGACGCGGATTCTTAACGAGTCTTCGCTCGCCGCCCGATCCGCCAGTGCGCCGGTTGCCATCCCTGGCGGATACGCTGCTCGGCGCCATCGACATCATGCAGGAACGCATCGCCGATGCACGACTGGTGGGTGAACCACCGGATGTCCTGCTCGCGCCTGATCTCGAACAGTTCGGACCGTTTGAATATCACCGCGCCGCTCTATCGATAGCCGCAGGCCGTCAAATGGTCACCAAGATGTTGCCTAACCTTGAGAAAGCGCTCGCCCTCTGACCGCATTCGGACAGGTCCTTGTGCTAGATTTCGTGTAGGTGGAATTTCATTGAGTCCGGCCAGCCGCACATGATCGCGCCCGCAGACCGCAAGGCCGCGCGGCGGTTGGCAACCTTCAGGCGGCTCCTGGCTCACGTCCACGCGCTGGTTTCGCCCCATTTCGGCTTTGTACTGTGGGATGGCTCGACCGTACCTGACGATCTTCGGCCAGGCGCGCTGGCGATCGCGTTCGCCGACGAGGGCGTAGTAGCGGCGCTGCTGCGCAGGCCGAATGCGGATACCTTCCTGAATCTCTGGGTCACCTCGCGCGTCGACATCCGCAACGGCATGATCTTCGATTTTCTGGCACATCGCCCAAAACTGAGAAGCAGGGAAATCCGCAAGCGTCTCGACAAGTCGCTGGCGCTCGCGACCGCATCAAAGTTCCTGTTCGTGCCACGCGGCGGACCGTGGCCGCTCGAAGCCGTTCGCGACCACGAGGCCCCCAGCGACGGCAGCGAACAAGTCAACAAGGAAAACGTCCACTACCACTACGATCTATCCAACGCGTTCTACGCGCTCTTTCTCGATCCCGAGATGGTCTATAGCTGCGCGTATTTTCGCGACTGGAACAACGATCTGGCAACCGCGCAGCACGACAAGCTCGAGATGATCTGCCGCAAACTGCGTCTGAAGCCAGGAGATCGCCTGCTCGACATCGGCTGCGGCTGGGGTGCGCTGGTGTGTCACGCGGCGCAGCACTTCGGCGTCCACGCAGTCGGCGTGACGCTCTCCGAGGAGCAGTTCGCCTATGCTCAGCGCAAGGTTTCGCGGCTCGGGTTGCAGGGCAATGCGAAGATCGAGTTGCGCGATTATTCGCTGATGGAAGGCGACTTCGACAAGATCGCGTCGGTCGGCATGTTCGAGCATGTCGGCGTCAAGAATCACCCGGCGTACTTCGAGACCATCCATCGGCTGCTAAAACCCGGGGGATACTATCTTCATCATTCGATCGCTCTGCGCTCGACGGCGTACGAGCGCGTGCGTCGGAAAAGATCTCAGACCAATAACGCGGTCGCGCGATACATTTTCCCCGGTGGCGAGCTCGATCATGTCGGCATGTCCGTCGCCAACCTCGAGCGCTATGGCTTCGAAGTACACGACGTCGAGGCGTGGCGCGAGCATTACGCGCGCACGACACGTCACTGGCACGATCGTCTCGTGGCCAACCGCGCCGCGGCCGAAGCCGAGGTCGGCGCGGTCAAGACCCGGCTGTGGATCGCGTACCTTGCGGGAGTCTCGATGGGGTTCACGCAAAACAGCGTCGGCATTTTCCAGACGCTTGCGTCCAAGCGCGCACGCGGCCCCTCGGGTTTGCCGCCGTCGCGCGAGGATCTGTATCGCTGACCGTCGCGATCTTCCTAGCGCTCGACCGCTGCGGCGATTCTGGTATCGGAAGTCCTCTTCAGATCCCAGGCGAGGCCCACCTGCTCGAGCAGGTAAATGCACCACTTCGAAGGGTCCCAGTGATACCAGCGGACGCCGTTGCGATAATCCACGGGAAAACGGTGGTGGAAGCTGTGGAACCCTTCGCCGTTGGTGAGGATCGCCCCCAACCAGTTGTTGCGCGCCGACTGAGCCCGGTTGAACGTCCTCGAACCGAAGGTATGCGCGAACGAATTAACGAAAAAGGACGAATGGAGGACGATGACCATGCGCAGGCAGACTGCCATGATGAATCCCCCGAGCGGATGTCCGATCCACCAGGCAATGAGCATGGGAAGCGCGATGCCTCCGCCAAATGCCCACCAGGCGTGATGGTCGTGTTGATGCGCGACCAGCCTGGATTTCCGAAGGTCTCTCACGTTGTTGTAGTTGGTGCGGTGGCGCCAGAACAGAATCCAGCCGATATGCGCGTGCCAGAATCCCTGATTGACCCCATAGGGGTCGTGCTCGGTGTCGGTGAATCGATGGTGCTGACGGTGCTGCGACGACCATTTCAGCGCGGACTCTTCGAGCGAAGCCGCGCCGAACAGAAGCAGTATGAAACGCACGATCGGGGAAGCTTCGAATGTGCAGTGCGCAAAAAGGCGGTGATAGCCGATCGTGATCGACAAGCCGGTGGCGGCACAAAAGGACAGGAACAGCACGACCTCGGACGCGGTAACGCCGCGGTAGTAGATATAAAGCGGCGTCCCGATGATCCCGACGACATGAAGAACGGTGAACAGGATGAGCCCGAGCCACCTCACCCTCCGCGTCGGCAACGGATAGTCGGCGCAGACGGTTGGCGTGTGCACGTTGTTCTGCTCGGGGCCGCCTGCGATCGATCGGACGCGTACGGGTACCATTAACCATTCTCCTGGTGCGCCACAGGACACTCCGTCTCGCACGTGCACATCGTAGCAGGGAAAACGTGAATATGTCCGCCACCGTACGTAATAGCATGAAAAGTTCCAGATCCCCGGATAACGCAGGGCGTGCAGCGCGGCGGGACATCGGCAAATCCTTGCGCCGACAAGTGCCGCGCTCGACACCCGCCCGCTGGAAGGCGCACAAAAAGGGCCGCGATCCGGTGGAGATGCTGCAAGCGATCGACCTCGGGCGCATTCCTGCGCTGCTGCCGCTTCGTTACGGACGCATGCTGCAGTCTCCATTCGCTTTCTTGCGCGGGGCCGCTGCGGTGATGGCTTTCGACCTCGGGCGCGAGCCGGTGACAGGCGCGCGCGTCCAGGCGTGCGGCGACAGCCACCTGCTCAATTTCGGTATTTTCGCGACACCCGAGCGGCGGCTTGTCTTCGACATCAATGACTTCGACGAAACGCTGCCCGCACCCTGGGAATGGGACCTGCAGCGCCTGAGCGCGAGCATCATGGTCGCCGGACGCTACTGCGGGTTCGCAGAGCAGCACTGCGCGGAGGCCGTGCTCGGCGCGGGCCGCACCTACCGCGAGAAAATGGGCGAGTACGCGGGCTGGACGCGCTTGCAGGTGTGGTATGCGCGCGTCGACGCCGAGCAGATGCTGGAGATCGCCTCTCATCCTGCACGAGCGGGCGTCCGCCGGGACGGCGGCCCGGACGCCGCCAGCCTGTCGGCCCGACCGCTCCCCAAGCTGCTCACCGAAAGAAAGGGCAAGCACCGCATCAAGGACGACCCGCCCCTCACCTATCATCCAGCCCGTGAAAAAGCCTTCTTCGCGCTATTTCGGGCCGCCACGCTGCGCTATCGCAGGAGCCTGCCAGCGGACCGGCGGGCGCTGTTCGATGCCTATCAGGTGATCGATGCCGCGATGAAGGTCGTAGGCGTGGGCAGTGTGGGCACGGTTTGCGCGATCGTCTTGCTGGAAGCCGACGCCGACGACCAGGTGTTTCTTCAAGTCAAGCAGGCGCGCACGTCCGTGCTCGAGCCCTATGCGGGAAAGAGCGACTACCGCAACCAGGGCGAACGCGTCGTCGTGGGGCAGCGCATGATGCAATCGGCGAGCGACCTTTTCCTCGGCTGGTCGCAAATCGGCATGCCGCCGACCGACTTCTATTTCCGGCAGTTGCGCGACGTGAAGGTCTCGGTGGATTTGGCCGCGCTGGGCGTGGCCGAATTCACCGATTACTCGAACCACTGCGCATGGGCGCTGGCGCGAGCGCACGCAAGGACAGGAGATGCCGCGATGATTGCGGGCTATCTCGGCAGCGGTGATCAATACGACGAATCCTTGCGGCGGTTCGCCCGAAGCTACGCGGATCAGACCGAGCGCGACTACGCCGCGCTGGCCAAAGCCGCAAGATCGGGGCGTGTTCGTGCGGACCTCAATCTAGTGGAGACGCCGACCCGAAATTTGTAACAGTTAGTTCCTCGACAGCATCGTGAAAGATTCGTATGAGAGCATTTTCCCGCGCACGTCTGTGGCGAGCGTAGGGACGCCGCGCCGTGGTTGGCGACCACGCCGCACAGACGCGCGCGCCGATCCGAACGATTGCGAGGCATCTCATGTCTGCAGTTTCGAGGTCCGTTCGCGTCGTTTTGGTCATCGTCGTAACGTTGGCGTTTGAGTCGGTGCCGGCCTCTGGCGCGCAGCCGACGATCACAATGTCGGTAGGTCCGGACGAGACCCTCGTCTATCCCGCCAACCTGCCGAGCCTGCCCGACGAGCATACGACGATCTTTCCGCCAAGCCCGGGTTCGAACAGCTATCGCTTCTTCGCGTCGACCAGTTTGACGGGCGGAAATTCCGGCACGGTGGTGCTGGACAGCACCGACCTGCAGAACTTCACGTTCGCATCCGGCTATGCCAACCAGGTGATGTCGGTGCCGGTTCGTTTCACCACGTGCAATGCGGCGTACGACTCGGAATTCGACGAGAACTACGCGGGCGCTGGATCGGTCGTCCAGGACCCGACGCTCCCTCAGGGCAACCTGATCATGATCTACGAAGCGGAGAATCATTGTCCGGGCGGCAGCTGGCAGCAGCCCTTTTACGCAACCGTGGGATTGGCGCGATCTTCGGACAACGGGAAAACATGGCCGGCACCGGCCAACGCTGAGTTCGGCAACGCCGACCGCTATCCCGTCCTGAAGCTCGCCGCTCCCGAGCCTTCCTCGGAAGCCTCGCCCGCCGCCATGGGCAATGCGATTCCCGGCGCCATCGTCGACGGCAACTACCTGTACGTCGCGTACGTGGCGCCGCTGGGCCCCGGGTTGACCTCCGACGGAAAGATAAGGATCGCGCGTGCGCTGCTGGGCGGCAACGGCCAGGTCGTCTTCTCGAAGTGGAACAACGGCGCATTCAGCACGCCGGGGATCGGAGGAGCCGACACCGGATTTCTTCCGGCGGGCGGCTGTGTCGGTGGGCAGGCAATGCCGTCGATCTACTACTTCGATCCGCTCAAGATCTTCCTGCTGACCTTCGTATGCCGCTCCGTGCCGCAAGCACAAGCCGCGTGGTATTTCTCGACCGCGACTAGCCTCGACCTGCAGGACTGGAGCGTTCCGCAGCCGGTGCGCAATTCACAATTTCCGCTCATCGATCCGTGCCCGGGGCAAACGGATGACGGAATGTCGTTCGACGGGTGGTATCCCTCGCTCATGTCTCCCGGCGCGATGTCCGGCCATATCACGCAATCCGGTTACGCGTTTTTTCTCAACGGATGCGATACGGGCAAGCGAACTTTCATGAGGCGCACGTTCTCGATCAGCACCGGACCAAGCGCGCCGAATATCGATCAGCAGGGGCTCACCGGGTCGTGGTACCAACCCGTGACGAGCGGCCAGGGTATCGAGATCGAAGTTTTCCAGGACATGCTCGGACTCGGCACCGGGTACCTGCAGGGCGGGTGGTTCACGTTCGACGCGCCGACGAGCGGTGGCGCCGATCACGGCCGGTGGTACACGTTCGGCGGCAAGGTAAGGGCCGGTGATTCCGCCGCTGTTCTTGCCCTGTACCAGAATATCGGAGGCAACTTCAACGCACCGCCCGTCACCTCGAGCGTGCAGGTCGGCAGCGTTGGGATGAGCTTCGCCGACTG
Organism: Casimicrobiaceae bacterium; assembly: GCA_036491555.1. Lineage (GTDB taxonomy): Bacteria > Pseudomonadota > Gammaproteobacteria > Burkholderiales > Casimicrobiaceae > PALSA-1003. Next base: position 45,171 of record DASXBS010000066.1, on the reverse strand, counting down.
CGCGACCGCGCAATTGAGCTACACGTTCACCGACGGCTCGGGTCGTGTCGGAACGATTCCGATGACGCGCCTCACGGCCAACGTGAACTGCGCGCAAGCGGGGAGCACAGGCGCCGGCAGCGACTTTGGTTTATCGGGAAACTGGTTCGATCCGACCCAATCCGGACAGGGCTTCATCGTCGAGCTCAATCCGGCGGATCGCGTCTTGTTCTTCGCCTGGTACACCTATGCGGTCAACGGCCAAGCGTTGGGAGCGACAGGCCAGCGCTGGTACACGGGGCAGGCCATGTATGTGCCCGGTGGTCGCTCGATCCTGCTGTCACTGTACGAGACAACGGGTGGTCTTTTCAACAGCATCGTACCGGCGCCCGCGACAGCCCAGGTGGGGACGGGACAGTTGACCTTTGCTAGTTGCAGCGCCGCGGCGCTGTCGTTCTCGTTCATCGCCGGATCGAACGCCGGGCACTCCGGGAACATCAACCTCGCACGGGTGGGTCCGACGCCGGCAAATTGCACGTTCCAGTCGGATTCCGCCGTAGACCCCTGATTCGCCTGCGACGGTCGTTTGCAGTAGGATCGGGCGCCAAGATGATCCGCGCCGTCGTGAAGGGCCGGCCCTTGTGGAGACCGTCCGATTCAATCAAGATTGATTGGCGTCAAGTTTCGCTGGTTTCGGTACGACACATACATCGTCGACCGAGTCGATAAATCCTGGAGGAAGTCATGACCACACCGAACCGCATTCGCACGATTGATCGCCGCACCTTGCTCAAGAGCTCCGCCGCGGTCGCAGCCATGCAGCTGGCGCCGTCTTTCGTACGCAATGCATACGGGCAGACACAGCCTCTGCGAATCGGCATGGTCGACCCTCTCACCGGCGTATATGCGGCGGTCGCCCAGAACGAGGTAATGGGTGCGCGGCTGGCTGTCGAGCAGATCAATGCCAAGGGCGGCATCCTCGGGCGTCCCATCGAACTGCTGGTTGAAGATTCCGCCAACGACGTCGGTACAGGCGTTCAGAAAGCCCGGAAGCTGATCGAGCGTGATCAGGTCACCTTCCTGATCGGCGACGTCAATTCCGGCATCGCCCAGGCCATCGCCCAGGTCAGCAACGAAAAGAAAGTATTGCACATTGTCTCGGGCGGCCACACCGACACCATCACGGGAAGCGATTGCAAGTGGAACGTCTATCGCGTCTGCAACACGACGAGCATGGAGGCCAATTCCGTCGCCAACCTGCTGTTCACGAAATACGGCAAGAAATGGCATTTCATCACACCGGACTACGCGTTCGGTCATACGCTGCAGAAGGCTGCGGCTACCGATCTGCAGCAGCTGGGGGGCACGATCACCGGAAACGAGCTCACGCCGCTCGGAACCACCGATTTCTCCGCGTATCTCATCAAGGCGCGCGCGGCCAATCCGGACGTCCTGCTGGTCCTGCCGCAAGGCTCGGACATGGTGAACTGCCTGAAGCAGATCGCGCAATTCGGCATGGAAAAGCAGATGCACGTTGCCGGACTGCAGCAGGAACTGGAATCGCTCGCTGCCATGCCGCCGGAGGCGCGCGTCGGCATCTGGATGTTCGAGTGGTACTGGAAGCAGCCCGGAGTGCCTGGCGTGGAAAAGTTCGTCGCCGACATTCGCAAAATGAACGGTGGCAAGGTCCCCACCGCACGCCACTGGTTCGGCTACACGTCGGTGCACACGCTGGCGGGCGTGGCCAACAAGGAGAAGACGCTCGACTCGCGCAAGCTGGCCGAGGCGCTGGGCGACTATGAACTGGCGCCCGATATCAAGCTGCAACCCAACAAGTGCTACTACCGCAAGGGCGACCACCAACTCATGACTTCGGCATTCGTGGGCGAAGCTTTGAGCAAGCCAGCCGGCGATCCGGAAGACCTCTTCCGCGTCGACCAGGTCATCGCGGGCGACAAGACGGCACCCCCCGAGAACGCTACGGGCTGCAAAGTCGTCTGGCCCGCCTGATTCGCGCAATGAGCGCCCGAGTCGTCCTCGGGCGCTTTTTTTGATGCTGATTGTGCCTCGAAAGGCCGGCCTTTGATTGCAAGCGGCCGGGTGTGGCGCAACCCTCCCAGGGACACGACGCGATGACCCAGCTCCTTGTCTTCAACATCACGAATGGACTGATCATCGGCGCCTTCTACGTGCTGATGGCGCTCGGCCTGTCGCTCATTCTCAATCTCAGCAACGTCATTAACTTCGCGCACGGCGGTTTTCTCGTCATCGGGGGTTACATCGCCTACACGATCACACCCTATGTCGGCTTCTGGGGTGCCCTGCTGATTGCGCCGCTGCTGACCGCGATCATCGGCCTGCTGGTCGAACGGATACTCATCCGGCGCGTGTATGGGCGCGATCCGCTTTACAGCCTGCTCCTGACCTTCGGCCTCGCGTTCATCATCGAGGACGGCACCCGCTTCATCTGGGGCGCGCAAGGTAAACCGGTGACGGTTCCGCCGATTCTCGCGCAACCATTGAGCAACGAGCTTTTCTTCATTACAGGGTACCGTCTGTTCATGGTGGGAACCGTGGCGGTCGTGGTAACGCTGCTATTCGTGCTGCTGCGCTACACGCGCATCGGCATGCGCATCCGCGCAGGTACGCTCGACCTCGAAACCGTATCGGCACTCGGCATCAACGTCGGACGGTTGCGCTCGCTCAACTTCGCGGTGGGAATCTATCTTGCCGGCCTGAGCGGCGTGCTGGCCGCCGGGCAGCTCGGCCTCGAGCCGACGATGGGCACCGGGCTGCTGATGCCAAGCTTTATCGCGATCATCGTCGGTGGCGTCGGTAGCCTCACCGGGACGCTGATCGGGGGACTGCTGATTGGCGTCGCCTCGGGCATCACCGCGGTATTCCTGCCGGCGGCGAGCGAAGCGATCATGTACGTGCTGATGGCCGTTGTGCTGCTTCTTCGCCCACGCGGATTGCTTGGCGAGGAAGGAATGATGACATGAGCGCGACGATGCGACCGCGCAAGCTCGCGACACTCGCGGCGATCTGGTTGCTGCTTCTGCTGGCTCCCTACTGGATGACGCCGCTCGGCGGGTACACGGCGCTCGGGACCCGCGTTCTGGTGCTCGGCCTGGCGGCGATGTCGGTCAATTTCCTCCTGGGATTCACCGGTGTGCTGTCGTTCGGTCACGCCGCGTATTTCGGACTTGGGGCTTACGGTGCCGGCTTCGCCTTGAAGTTCCTGGCGCCCAGCTCGCCGCTTGCGCTTGTGTGTGGCACTTTGCTGGGCGGGATAGCCGGCGCGATCCTGGGAGCGCTGATCGCGCGACGGCGCGGAGTCTACTTCGCGATGGTCACCATCGCCTTCGGACAGGTGTTCTACTACATCGCATTCCAATGGAGCTCGGTTACCGGAGGCGACGACGGGCTCCGCGGCTTTTCCCGCCAGCCACTTGACCTCGGATTCACCACGATCGACATCCTGTCGAACGCCACCGCGTTCTATTACTTTGTCCTCCTGTGTCTCGCACTCGTCGTCGCCATCATGGCATTCATCCTTCGCTCACCCTTCGGTCGCACGATGATCGCGATCCGCGAGAACCAGCGACGGGCCCGCTTTCTCGGCATTCCGGTCGACCTTCATATCTGGATCGCGTTCTCGCTGTCGTGTTTCTTCATGGGTTTCGCCGGGGCGCTGTACGCGCTCCTCAACAATTTCGCCGATCCCAGGGGCCTGCACTACAGCCAGTCCGGTGATTTCGTGATGATGGCAGTCATGGGCGGCATGCGCAGCTTCTGGGGGCCACTGCTGGGCGCCGCGGTGTTCGTCGTGCTGCAGGATTACCTGTCGAGCATCACCGTCAACTGGATGTCGTTCGTCGGCGCGCTGTTCATCGCGATCGTGCTGTTCTTCCCCCGCGGCTTGCTCGGCTTCATCCGGCGCGAGAACAAGGCATGAGCGTACTCGAAGTGCGCAATGTCACCAGGCGCTTCGGCAGCCTGGTGGCGGTACGCGACGTGTCGTTGACGGTTAACGAAGGCGAGCTTCGCGCGATCATCGGCCCCAACGGTGCCGGCAAGACCACGTTCTTCAATCTCATCAGCGGATTCTTCCGGCCATCCTCAGGAACGATCGTCTTCGACGGCCGCGACATCACGACATTGCCCGCGGAGGAGCGCGTGACGCTCGGCATCGCGCGTACTTTCCAGATCACCGAGATCTTTCCCGAGCTCAGCGTGTTTGAAAACGTACGAGTGAGCACGGAAGCGGCGGAAGGTTTTCGTCTGCGACCATGGATCAGCAAGGCCGATAATGCGAGGGTGCACCGCGCGGTCGAGGCGACGCTCCAACTCACCGGTCTCTCGCGCAAAGCCGATCGACTGGTCGGCGAGCTCGCGCACGGAGATCAGCGCGCCGCCGAGATCGCGACCGTTCTCGCCCTGCGGCCGCGCCTGCTGCTGCTTGACGAGCCTACCGCTGGCATGGGTGAGGAGGAGACCTACGAGACCACACAGCTCATCCGGCGGCTGCACCGCGAGAACAACTTCACCATCGTACTCATCGAGCACGACATGCGTGTGGTGTTCCATCTCGCTGATCGGGTCACGGTGCTCGACCAGGGACAATTGCTCGCAGAGGGAACACCAGAACAGATCGCAGCCAACGAAGCGGTGCAGTCGGCGTATCTGGGGAAGGCAGCATGAGCGCCGCACTGACCGCCGAAGGTCTCAATACCTATTACGGCAAGAGCCATATCCTGCACGGTGTCGGTCTGGAAGTCGCCGAAGGCCAGATTACCGCCCTGCTCGGCCGTAATGGCGCCGGCAAGACAACGACGCTGCGCACGCTGATGGGCCTTACGCCTGCGCGGAAGGGTCGCATCTGGATCTTTGGGGCGGAGGTCACCCATTGGCCCACCTATCGCATTGCCGCGAGCGGCGTCGGCTACGTTCCAGAGGGGCGCAAGATCTTCGCCAACCTCAGTGTCGATGAAAATCTGAGAGTCCCACTCGAGCGGGAGGGCCCGTGGTCGATCGCGCGCATCTACGAGCTGTTTCCACGCCTCGCCGAGCGCAAGTTGAGCCGCGGACGCCAGCTCTCCGGCGGCGAGCAGGAGATGCTGTCGATCGGGCGCGCGCTACTGCTTAACCCCCGACTGCTCATTCTGGACGAGCCCTCGCAAGGCTTGGCGCCACTGATTGTCCGCGACGTGTTCGGGATTGTCGCGCAGATGCGTAACGAGGGAATTTCAGTGTTGCTGGTCGAGCAGAACGCGCGCATGACCCTGGAGATTGCCGACCATGCCTACGTAGTGGACGATGGAGCCATCGTATTTTCGGGCAGGGCGTCCGAACTTGCCGCCGACGAGGCTCGTGTCAGGGCGCTGACGGGCGCGAGCGCCGAGAAGTGGGAGCATTCGTAGCGTTTTTGCGGCGAAGGAGGTTTCCTCTACCGCTTGTCGCATCTCTTCTGCTGCGCCAGCTGCATCAGCCGCTGCAGGCGCGCGTTGGACTGCATCTGCTGGCCCTGCGCCGCGAGCTGCTGCGATTGCGCCTTGTTCTGCTTCGCAAGCGGCGAGTTGGCCATTGCCTCGTTTTCGCTCTTCTCCTTGGCCATCTGCGCCATCAAAGCCAGCTGGTACGCTTGCTTCGGTGCGCCGGTGTTGTCGAGAGCCCCGGTGGCAGCGCGCGAGCCGGGGTTCTGCTATCGTTGACAGCGAAAGCCCGCCAGCCGCAATCCTGATAATTTCGCGGAGCACGTCATAGTCCTTTCAACGACACCCGGCGATCTTTGCCGCCGGAGAGCGCCCGACTTCGATTTGCCCGGCACCGACGGCCGGAGACATGCACTCGACGCAGTTCGCGGCCCGAACGGTTTGCTGGTCATGTTCATCTGCAACCATTGCCCATACGTCAAGGCCGTGCTCGACAAAATCATTCGCGACAGCACCGAGCTCGCCGGCCACGGCATCGGCTCGGTGGCGATTTCCAGCAACGGCCCCGCGGACTATCCGGAAGACTCGTTCGACAATATGAAAGCGCTCGCCTCACGTCTCAGGTTTCCGTTTCCGTACCTATGGGACGAGAGTCAAGAGGTGGCGCGCGCCTACGGTGCAGTATGCACACCCGATTTCTTCGGTTTCAACGCCAGATTGAGCCTGCAATACCGGGGGCGCCTCGATGACGCCGGACGCTTTATCAAGCCCGACGCGCCGCGCGAGCTGTTCGACGCGATGGTCGGGGTCGCGCGCACCGGAAAAGGACCGGCAACGCAGGTGGCGAGCATCGGCTGCTCGATCAAATGGAGGAGCTGACGATCCCGATCAACCACCCGCCAGCCCGATTGCGGTCACGAGCATCGCCAGCAGCGCCTTGATCAACGACTCGCCGGCGATGAGGCCCGATGCGATCGGGACATTGAAGGTCTCCTGGCTACGCTCGTGTACGACACCCCAGAGCCACGCGATGACCGCGCCGATCGCGAACGACAGCGCATTGCTGAAGAACACCAGCCATCCCAGACCAAGGCCGGTCGCCGACGGCAGATAAGGACGCGTTTGGGGAAAGACCTTCTCGAGCAGCGGGAGGCCCACGCCGATCAGCGCCCCGATCAGGATCGCGACGCTGGCAGAGGGCGGAAGACTGGCGATGCCCGTCGACAGGACGCGCGCCACTGCGACCCAGATCTGCGTCGCCGGCAACGGATATTTTTCCAGCGCAGCCGCGTCGGGGATCATGAGGTACCACGCCGGCACGATGGCGATCGTACCGAAGAAGACGCCGACGAACTGCGCGAGAAACTGTCTTCGCGGATTCGCGCCGAGCAGGTAGCCGCTCTTCAAGTCGGTGAGCAAGTCGGCCGAGGCTGCAGCCCCGTTGGCGCCGACGCCCGCGGACACCAGGTTGTGCGTGACGTTGCCGGGCGAGATGACCGCGAACAGCAGCTGCATGACCTTCCCCATCGGCCCGATCGGCGTCGTGTCGGTCTCGCCGGTGGTGCGACAGGCGACCTGCGCCAGCACGAATGACATCGCGACGGCGATGAGTCCCGCCCACCATTGGATCTGAAAAGCGATCAGCTGGATGAGCACCATTGCGATCGTGATCGGGACGATGCCGGCGATGAACCAGCTGTTCGGCACCTCGATCGCGGCCATCCGTTCATCGATGGCGCTCGAGACACCGGCGCGCGCGCGGCGCAGCACCCGAAAGGAACGGCCGATCGTGCGCCACTGCAGCGCAAGCGAAGCAAGGCTAGAAAACACGAGAACCGACGCCCCGCCCCACAGCGCCCAGCGCACCGGGTGGAACAGCGTCCCGCCGCCGACCAGTGGTATCGAGGGCACATAACCGGCGACATTGGCGTTGAGGGCGTCCAGCGTTTGCAGCCAGGGCGCGACGACAACGTAGAGTAGCGTCGCAGAGGCAAGCATCGACAGCGACACGCGCAATCCCACGATCATCCCGGCCGCGATCAGCAGCGCGCTCGGCTCGAATCCGAAGGCGACCATGGGCTTGCCGGCGAGCAGACGAAAGCCGTCGGCCGGGATGAGGTCAGGCAGGTGCACATCGAACAGATGCGCCTTCATCCAGGCGAAGAACTTGCCGAGAGCAACGAATTGGTCCTCGGCCGTATTGAGTACGCCTACCACCGCGCCGACAACGAGCGCAGCAACCAGCGCATGTGCCTTGCGCAGCGCCTCATTGCCGCGTGAGTACAGGCTGCGCAGCGTCGTGGCCGCCGCGATTCCGGAAGGGAATGGAAGCTGCTCCTGATTGATCATCTGACGCTTCATCGGAATCGCCAGGAACACGCCCAGTGCTCCCGTGGCCAGCGTGAACGACGCCACGATCGGCCACGAGACATGTCGGTGCAGGGGATCGAGCAGCAACAGCGCTCCGAAGCACGTGCCGATCGTGGAGCCGGTCGAGGAGCCTGCTGCGGAAGCCGTGGACTGCATGCAGTTGTTCTCGAGGATCGACATCGGCGAGAGCCGTCCCGCGCTCAGCGCGCGAAGCGCGCTCCAGAGCACGAACGAGATCACGCACGAGGTGATCGCGACGCCGAACGACCAGCCGACCTTGAGCGTGGTGTAGAGGTTCGATACCGACATCAGCATCCCCAGCATCGCACCCATCGCGACCGCGCGAAAGGTGAGTTGCGGCACCTGATCGCCGCGATAGACGTGGGTGTACCAGTGAATGTCTTTCTGTTCGGGGCTGGCATCGTCCGGCAGGGGCGGCGGATCGGGAGGAAGGTGCTCGCCGGGTTCGGCGCGCTGGCCGACCGGTGGGAGTTCGATGGTCGTGGACATTTTGGCTCCTCGAACGTACGGCTGCGGGCTCGCCGGCGTCGAGTATGCCATTCAGTCTGCGAGACCGGGGCCATTCAACCACGTGCGCGGTTATTGTCAACCGGTGGCCGCCCCAGCGCCCGCGATCACGTTGTGTTTGGTTCCGGCGTCGATGCGCACCATGCGCGGTTCACGTCAAGGTGCGAATCGACGTAAAATCGACCGATCGACCTGAAGACGGCAGGCGCTCGCCGGGCGAGTGCGGCGCCACAGGCATTGCCACGATGACCGACGTAGGATTGGTGCTGGTGACCGGTGCGAGCGGCTTCGTCGGCTCTGCAGTCGTTCGCGCGCTGGTTGCCGCAGGATATCCGGTCCGCGCGCTTGTACGCGCATCGAGTCCGCGGGCCAACCTCGCGGCGCTGGACGTCGAGATCGTCGAGGGGGACTTGCATGACGCACCATCGGTCGATCGCGCGATGACCCAGGTCCGACATGTCATGCACGTCGCCGCCGACTACCGGCTCTGGTCGTCCGATCGCAGCGAGATCGCGCGCACCAATGTCGCGGGCACGCGGACGGTCATGGAAGCAGCGCTGCGAAAAGGCGTTGAACGAATCGTCTATACGAGCAGCGTCGCGGCGCTGGCGCTGCGACCCGACGGACAGGACGCGGACGAAGCCACCGTTCTCGCCGAGATGGCGGCGATCGGGGCCTACAAGCGCAGCAAGGTCGCCGCGCAGGAGCTGGTCGAAGCGATGATCGCACGGGACCGGTTGCCGGCCGTGATCGTCAATCCGTCGACGCCCATAGGACCTCGAGACATTCGCCCGACGCCGACCGGACGCATCATTGTCGAAGCGGCGTCCGGCCGCATGCCCGGTTACGTCCATACGGGCCTCAACCTGGTCCACGTCGACGACGTCGCCGCGGGACACCTCGCGGCGCTTGCACATGGCAAGATCGGCGAGCGCTACATCCTCGGCGGCCAGAACGTATTGCTCGCGGACATGCTGCGCGACATCGCCGAGCTGGTGGGGCGCAGGCCGCCACGCTTGCGCGTGCCGCGCCGACTGCTCTATCCGGCAGCCGCGGTGGCGGAGCTGGTCGCGAACAGGACCGGCCGCGAACCCTTTCTCACGCTCGACGGGTTGCGCATGGCGAAGAACCGGATGTTCTTTACCAGCGCGAAGGCAACGCGCGACCTCGGCTTCGCCGCGCGTCCGTATCGCGAAGGGTTGCGCGACGCGATCGAATGGTTTCGCGGCGCTGGACATCTGTTGTGACAATGGTCATCGCAGCGTTGGCGTGCGTGTCGTGGCTGTACCTGCTGCTCATGCGCGGAGGATTCTGGCGGGTTCCGAAGCGTCTGGATGACGTAAGTTCCGTGCCCGACGCGCGCCGAGCGTGGCCGCGGGTCGTGGCGATCGTGCCTGCCCGCAACGAAGCCGAACTTATCGCCGAGAGCGTCGCGTCGCTCCTGCGCCAGGACTATCGGGGCGCGTTCCACGTGGTCGTGGTCGACGATCACAGTACGGACTCGACCGCAGCCGTCGCGCAACGGGCCGCTGCGGCCTGCGGCGCCTCGGAGCGCATGACCGTCCTGGCGGCGCCGCCGCTCGAAGATCGCTGGACCGGCAAGCTGTGGGCAATGAACGGCGGTGTCGTGCACGCTGAAGCGATGCGTGAGCCGGCGGACTACCTGCTGTTCAGCGATGCCGACATCGGCTATGCGTCCGACACGCTGACCAAGCTCGTCATGCGCGCCGAGGCGGACAGCCTCGTGTTGACCTCGCTGATGGCAAGACTTCACTGCGAGAGCTTAGCCGAACGGGCGCTCATTCCGGCGTTCGTCTTTTTCTTCCGCATGCTGTATCCGTTTGCGTGGGTCAATGAGCCGCAGCGGCGGACGGCGGCGGCGGCCGGCGGCTGCATGCTCGTACAACGCAGTGCGCTGCGCGATGCTGGCGGGCTCGACGCCATCCGTCACGAATTGATCGACGATTGCGCACTGGGGCGTCTGCTCAAGCGCCGAGGTCGCATCTGGCTGGGACTCACGCAGCGCGCCCGCAGCCTCCGCGCCTGTTGCTCCATCGGTGATGTCCGCCGGATGGTGGGCCGCTCGGCGTATGCGCAATTGCGCTACTCGCCGTGGTTGCTCATCGGCACGCTGGCGGCGATGTCCGTAACCTATCTGGCTCCGCCGCTCCTGGCGTTGGGCGCAGTCGATGCCGTGCGCTGGCTCGCTGTCGCGACCTGGCTGCTGATGGCGGCGCTGCTGCAGCCGATCCTTCGCTTCTACAGGGTGTCCCCATGCTGGGGCTTGGCGCTGCCGGCGATCGCGGCGACGTACCTGGTGTTCACGGTCGACTCGGCGTACCGGCATTGGCGCGGCCAGGGCGGCGAGTGGAAAGGCCGCGTGCACATACCAGCGCCGGACGGACAATGAGCGGTCTATCCGAAGGCCGCCTCGCGCCGGTTCCGAGATCGGCTTCCGGAAGCTCGTTCTACGCGGCGATGCGCATACTTCCCGCGCAGAAGCGCCGCGCTATGTTCGAAATCTACGATTTTTGCCGTTCAGTGGATGACATCGCGGACGGCGACGGCGATCGGCGGGCGCGTCTGGATCAGCTGGAACGGTGGCGATCTGCGATCGACGCGGTCTTCGATGGCGCGCCCCCGACCGGCCTGCGCGGATTGGCGCAAGCAGTCACCGAGTTCCACCTTCGGCGCGAGGACTTCCTCGCGATCATCGACGGCATGGAGATGGACGCCTGCGCCGATATCTCCTGTCCGGACAGCGCTACGCTCGACCTTTATTGCGATCGGGTAGCCAGTGCGGCGGGCCGGCTGTCCGTCCGTGTTTTCGGGCTGCCCAGGGCCGATGGGATGCTGCTCGCATTCCACCTCGGTCGGGCGCTGCAGCTAACGAACATACTGCGCGACCTCGACGAGGATGCCGCCAAGGGACGACTCTATCTGCCGAGCGAATCATTGCAGGCTGCGGGGATCGCCGTGGTGGAGCCAGCACAGGTTCTCGCGCATCCGGCGCTCGGCCATGCCTGTGCCACGGTCGTCGCCCGCGCACGCCACCACTTCGCCGGCGCGAACGAGGTGCTATCCCGCTACCCGCTCCGGATCGTGCGTTCGCCGGTTCTCATGGCGAGGGTTTATCAGAATATACTTGGGCGCCTCGCCAGGCGCGGCTTTGCGGCGCCACGGTGCCGGGTCCGCGTCGGTCGGTTAGGGCTGTTGTGGATTCTGACGCGACATGGCCTGATCTGATGCATGGCTGATGTGGCAATCGAGCAACCCCCGTGATACCAGAGCGTTGACCTCATGATGCGTGCCATGCCCGACGCGGGAAGCGCGGTTCAGGAATCGCCAGACGATTCCACTGCCGACCCCGCCATCACCGATGCACGGCTCGACGCGTGCATCGGGCGTTCCGCCGCCGCGTTGCTCGCCTCGCAGCGCCGGGACGGTCACTGGGTCTACGAATTGGAAGCGGACGCAACGATACCCGCCGAGTATGTTCTGCTCAGGCGCTATCTGAACGAGCCCGACCTTTCGCTGGAACGCAAGATCGCGAATTATCTGCGACGGATACAGGCTAAGCGCGGCGGGTGGCCTCTGTATCACGACGGCCCCTTCAACATCAGCGCCAGCGTCAAGGCCTACCTGGCGTTGAAGACCAGCGGCGAGTCGCCCGATGCGCCGCACATGCGTGCTGCGCGCGATGCGATCCTGGCGCACGGCGGTGCCGAATCGAGCAACGTATTCACGCGGATCCTGCTCGCCCTGCACGGCATAATTCCGTGGCAAGCCGTTCCGACCATTCCGGTCGAAATCATGTACCTGCCGCGATGGTTTCCATTCCACCTGTTCAGGATTTCGTACTGGGGGCGGACCGTCCTCGCTCCGTTGCTGGTCCTGCAGGCCATGAAGCCGCGGTCGCACCATCCGAGCCCGGTGAGCATCGACGAGCTCTTCCTGGGCAAAATCTCGCGCACACGCCGTGCAGCAAGGGCTGCGCACCAGTCCCGGCCCTGGTTCGCCGTCTTTGCGCTGATCGATGCGCTGATCCGGTTCGCGGAGCCTTACTTTCCGCCAGCATCGCGCAAGCGTGCGATCGCCAAGGCAGTCGCGTTCGTATCCGAGCGGCTCAATGCCGAAGAGGGTCTCGGAGCCATCTTTCCGGCGATGGCCAACGCGGTGATGATGTTCGACGCGCTCGGTTATCCGCGCGATCACCCGCACGTGGTCGCCGCGCGCGCGGCGCTCGACAAGCTGATCGTCTTGAAGCGCGACGAAGCCTATTGCCAGCCGTGCGTATCGCCGGTCTGGGATACCGTGCTCGCTTGCCAGGCGCTGATGGAGGTGGGCACCGACCGCTGCCTGGCGGGCGCGCGCAAGGGCCTCCTATGGCTGGTGCCGCGTCAGGAACTCGGCGTCGTCGGCGATTGGGCCGAGCAGCGGCCCGACGTGCGTCCGGGAGGCTGGCCGTTCCAATATGCCAATCCGCACTACCCTGATTTGGACGACACCGCCGTCGTGGTGATGGCGATGGCGCGCGGTGCCCGCCGTCTCTGCATCTCCGGCGGCGCGGACTTCAGCGAGCCGATCGGCCGCGGTCGCGAATGGGTGCTGGGGCTGAAAAGCAGAAATGGCGGCTGGGGCGCGTTCGATGCGGACAACACGAGCGAGTATCTGAATCACATCCCCTTCGCCGACCACGGGGCATTGCTGGATCCGCCGACAGCGGATGTGACCGCGCGTTGCGCGAGCATGATCGCGCAGCTCGGCATCGAATCGGACCGCGACGCGCTGATCGCTGCGCTGGACTTCCTGCGCCGCACCCAGGAATCCGACGGCAGCTGGTATGGCCGGTGGGGAATGAACTACATCTACGGGACGTGGTCCGCGCTATGCGCGTTCAGCGCGGCGGCCGTGGATGCGAATGCACCCGAAATACGGCGCGCCGTCGATTGGCTGCTCTCCATCAGGAATCCGGACGGAGGCTGGGGCGAGCACGGAGGCAGCTACGACCTCGACTACCGTAGCCACGAGGCGGCGCCCAGCACGGCGTCGCAGACCGCGTGGGCACTGCTCGGATTGATGGCTGCGGGCGAGGTAGCCCACCCTGCGGTCGCGCGCGGCATCGAGTTCCTTATCGAGCGCAACGACGACAGCGGAGTCTGGACCGAGCCTCAGTTCACCGCAGTCGGCTTTCCGCGGGTGTTCTACCTTCGTTATCACGGCTACTCGAAATACTTTCCTCTCTGGGCGCTCGCCCGATTCCGCAATCTCAAGAATGTCGTCGAGCCGCCGGTTCACCTGGGCATGTGAGCGCGGCCTCGATCGACAGCCGGTGCGTCGTCGCAGTGACGGGCCTGGTGATCGAAGCGCGAATTGCCGCCGGGACCGGCGTGAGGCCGCTGGCCGCTGGCGGTGACAGAAAACGGCTTTTAGCCGCGCTCGAGCGTGAAGTCGCGCGCGGCGCGATCGCGATCATCAGTTTCGGGATCGCCGGCGGGCTGACGGCGGTGGCGGTGCCGGGCACCTGCGTCGTCGCCGACAACGTCGTCACGCCCGAGGGGCGCTGGCCGGTCGATGCATCGTGGACGGCGGCACTCACGCAGAACCTGCCCGGCGCGGTGCGCGGCGACGTCGCCGGCGCAGACGCAATCGTCGCCGCACCGGCCGATAAGCTCGCGCTGGGCCACGCGCTGGGCGCAATTGCCGTGGACACCGAATCGCACATCGCTGCTTCGTTTGCTTCCGCCCGCCGCATCCCGTTCGCGGTAGTGCGGGTCATCGCCGACCCTGTGGCGAGGCGGCTCGCCGCCGCTGCACTGCGAGGAATGCGACCGGATGGAAATATCAACTACGGAGCGGTGTTCGGATCGTTGTTGCGGCAACCGGGACAGTTGCCCGCGTTGACCCGAAACGCCATCGATACGCGCACTGCGCTGCGCGCGTTGTCACGCGGGCGTCGACGCCTTGGGCCGGGACTGGGTTACCCTGATCTCGGACAACTTCTGCTCGACGTGTCGTGAGAACACGTACTGCGCCGGGCGCTGGCCGGCGAAGGAGAGCTCGGCGGCCATCGCGCCTTCGGTCCGTGCACCTCGCCGGCTGACGGCGAACGCCTTCAGAGGGTGGCGCACCGCATCCTGCACCGCGGTGGCCTCGAATCCACTGTGAACCATGCAGTCCGCACACTTCTCGTAGTTGCCGGTCCCGTAGGCGTCCCAGTTGGTCTCCTCCATCAGCTCGCGAAAAGTCTGGGCGTATCCCTCGCCGAGCAGGTAGCAAGGCCGCTGCCAGCCGAACACGGTGCGGGTCGGATTGCCCCACGGGGTGCACTGGTAGGTCTGGTTGCCGGCGAGGAAATCCAGGAACAATCCCGATTGGCTGAACGACCACGCGCGTCCGCCGCGACCACGGCGGAAAATGTCGCGGAAAAGCTGCTTCGTTTTCGTGCGATTCAGGAAATGCGCCTGGTCCGGAGCGCGCTCGTAAGCGTAGCCGGGCGACACGGTGATGCCATCCACGCCGAGCGCGCCGACCGTGTCGAAGAACCGCGCGACGCGCTCGGGATCGGCATCGTTGAAGAGCGTGCAGTTGATGTTGACGCGGAAGCCGCGCTCCTTGGCCGCCGCGATCGCCGCCACCGCGCGCTCGTAGACCCCTTCCTCGCATACCGAGCGATCGTGCATTTCCCTGTCGCCATCCAAATGCACGGACCAGACGAAATAGGGACTTGGCTGGAACAGCGCAAGCCTCTTTTTCATCAGCAGCGCGTTCGTGCACAGGTAGACGAACTTGCGGCGCGCGATGATACCCGCGACCACGGCGTCGATCTCCTTGTGCAGGAGCGGCTCGCCGCCGGCGATGGACACGACGGGTGCGCCGCATTCATCGACCGCGGCGAGGCAATCCGCGAGCGACAGGCGCTGATTCAGGATTTCGTCGGGGTAGTCGATCTTGCCGCAACCCGCGCAGGCGAGGTTGCAGCGGAAAAGAGGCTCGAGCATCAGCACCAGCGGATAACGCTTTTGCCGGCTCAGCTGTTTGCGCAGGACGTATGCGCCGATGCGCGCCTGCTGCAGGAGGGGGATGGCCATGGCAAAATTTCTCGACCGAAGGATGCGCTCAGGAGGCCGTAGCCGTCGCGCTGCGCGCGCGGATCAACTCGGCGGGAAGACGGAACTCGACGTTTTCCGTAATGCCGGCCAGCATCGACAACTCGATCGGGCCGGTGCTGCGCAGCGCCGCGACCACGTCGTTGACCAGATCCTCCGGCGCCGACGCGCCGGCGGTGACGCCGACAACGTCGGATTCGCGGAACCAGCCGCTGCGCACCTCGCCGCCATCGGCGATCAGGTAGCTCGGCACTCCGATCTCGAGTCCGATTTCGCGCAGCCGGTTGGAGTTCGAGCTGTTCTTGGCTCCGACCACCAGGATCACGTCCGCGATCTTGGCCAGCTCGCGGACCGCCGATTGTCGATTCTGCGTCGCGTAGCAGATGTCGTTGGTATCGGGTCCGACGACATCGGAGAATCGACACTCGATCGCGGCAATGACGCCTCGCGTATCGTCGACGCTGAGCGTCGTCTGGGTGATGTATGCGACCGGCGTGTCAGGATGAAGATCGAGCGCCGCGACATCGGCCGCGGTCTGCACCAGCAGGACGTGCCCGGGAATCTGACCCATCGTTCCCTCGACCTCGGGATGACCCGCGTGTCCGACGAGGATCACGCGGCGGCCCGCGGCGACATAGCGCTTGCCCTGTCCATGGACCTTCGCGACCAGCGGACACGTGGCATCCAGCACGCGCAGCCCCCGCTCGCGCGCATCGTCCTCGACGCTCGTTGCAACGCCGTGCGCGCTGAAGATCGAGATCGCCCCCGCTGGAATCTCCGAGAGGTCTTCGACAAAACGCGCACCCTTGGCGCGCAGTCGCTCGACGACATGCCGGTTGTGGACGATCTCGTGGCGCACATAAACAGGCGCGCCAAAAATCTGCAGCGCCCGCTCGACGATGTCGATCGCGCGAATGACACCCGCACAAAACCCACGGGGTTGCGCGAGAATCACGCGCATTCGGCCAACCGCTGCCGACGCCGATGCATCGCCGCCGCCATCGCGGACTCGATCCGTGCAAGGTCGCCCTTAACCGTCATCTGTACAATCATGCCTCTTTGCGGTTCCCGCGACAAGCCCGGGCAAGGATCAACGATTGCGAGCACTGATTGCGCGTGTAGTCGGCGAGTGCGCACGGCATCCGTGGCCCGTGATCCTCATCGCTGCGGCCCTTGGCGTCGTGGCGGGGATCTACGCCGTTCGGCACATTGCCATCGATACCGATACGTCGAAGCTGATCGCGCAAAATCTGCCGTGGCGTCAGCGCGAGATCGACTTCGCGAAGGCTTTTCCTCAGCGCGTTGCCGTGATCGCCGTGGTCGTCGATGCACCGACGCCCGATCTGGCGGAACAGGTGACGACCGACCTCGCGCGACAGCTCGCGAGCAACAAGGAAGCGTTTCTCGTCGTGCGGCGGCCGGATGGAGGGCCGTTCTTCAATCGCGTCGGCCTCCTCTTCGCACCGACCGAGGAAGTGGCACGAACGACACAACAGATGATCGCGGCGCAGCCCCTGCTGGGGACCCTCGCGGCTGATCCGACGTTGCGCGGGGTGATGGATGCGCTGGCGCTGGTGGTCGAAGGCGTGCGCCGCCATGCGATCAAGCTGGACGACCTGGCGCGGCCGCTCGCAGCGTTCGCCGATGCCCTCGACGCGATCGAGAGCGGACAACCAGCGCGATTCTCGTGGAGAACGTTGATCCTTGGGCGGCCCGCCGACCCGCGCGAGCTGCGTCGATTCATCCTGGTGCGGCCGGCGCTGGATTTCGGCGCGTTGCAGCCGGGTGCGCGGGCGGTGCAGGCAATCCGGAAGGCTGTCAGCGAACTTGCGATCTCGTCTGATTCACGCGTTCGGGTTCGGCTCACGGGCCCTGTGCCACTCGCCGACGAAGAGTTCGCGACGCTCGCCGAAGGCGCCGCACAGAATGCCATCGTGACCATGCTTCTGGTCGTAGCCCTGTTGTGGATGGCGGTTCGCTCCGGCCGCCTGATCCTCGCCATTCTGCTGAGCTTGCTGGCCGGAATGACGGTGACCGCGGCTTTCGGGCTTTTCGTGTACGGCGCGTTCAATCTCATTTCGGTGGCCTTCGCCGTCCTGTTCATCGGACTCGGTGTCGACTTCGGCATCCAGTTCTGCGTCTGCTACCGAGCCAAGCGACACCAGAGCAACGATCTCAAGCTCGCATTGCGCGAGTCCGGAGCCGAGGTCGGGGTGCCGCTCGCGCTCGCCGCGGCATCGACGGCCGCCGGCTTCTACGCTTTCCTACCTACCGACTATCGCGGTGTATCGGAGCTCGGCCTGATCGCCGGGACCGGCATGGTCGTCGCGTTCGTGACCACCATCACTCTGTTGCCCGCGCTGGTGGCGGTGCTGCGCCCATCCGGTGAACGCGTTGCCGTCGGATACGCTGCGTTTGCGCCGCTCGACCGATTTCTGGCGCGGCATCGGCTGGGCGTGCTCCTTGCAGCCGCGGCTATTGCGCTTGGCAGCGTGTCCCTGTTGCCGTGGCTCCAGTTCGACTTCAATCCGCTGCACTTGCGCAGTGCACAGACCGAGTCGGTCGCCACGCTGCTCGACCTCATGCAGAATTCCGATACGACGCCGAACACGATCGAGGTTCTGGCGCCCACGCTCGACGCTGGCGTTGCGCTGGCGAAGCGACTCTCGGCGCTGCCGGAAGTCAGCCGTGCGGTCACGCTGGCGAGCTTCATTCCGGAAGCACAGGAAAACAAGCTCGCCCTGCTTGCCGACGCCGCGATGCTTCTGGATCCCGTGCTCGATCCGCCACAGGTGAAGCCCCCGTCAAGCGACGAAGACGACGTTCGCGCCATGCAGCGAACGGCGCGGGCGCTCGATGAGGTGGCTCGGGCAAATCCCGGCAGCAACGCGGCCGCCGACGCTGCGCGACTTGCTCGAGGGCTGACCACGCTTGCTGACGGTCCGCGGGCGACCCGAGAGCGCGTGCGTGAAGCATTGATCCCGGGACTCGTTCTCATGCTCGACCAATTGCGCGCCGCGCTGCAAGCCGCGCCAGTCACCCTGGATCAGTTGCCCGCGGACTTGGTCCGCGACTGGACCGCCCCCGATGGACGCGCCCGCATCGAAGTGTTTCCCAAAGGCGACGCCAACGACAATGCCGTGTTGCGGCGGTTCGTGTCCGCCGTGCGGGAGGTGGCGCCCGATGCCACCGGCACCACGGTCGGGATTCAGGAATCGAGCCGCACCATCGTGCGCGCCTTCATCGAAGCCGGGCTCTGGGCGCTCCTCTCGATCACCGTGCTGCTCGCGATCACCTTGCGCCGGGCGACCGATGTCCTGCTGACGCTGGCGCCGCTGGCGCTCGCCGGCCTGCTCACGCTCGGGACGTGCGTGATCGTCGGTCTGCCGCTCAATTTCGAGAACATCATCGCCTTGCCGCTGCTGTTCGGCATCGGCGTGGCTTTCAGCATCTATTACGTCATGGCATGGCGCGGAGGTGCCGAGCATCTGTTGCAGTCGAGCCTGACGCGCGCGGTATTGTTCAGTGCGCTGACCACGGGCACGGCATTCGGCAGCCTCTGGTACTCGCACCATCCCGGCACCTCGAGCATGGGAAAACTGCTCGCGCTGTCGCTGGCATACACGCTCGTGGCCGCCCTGCTGTTTCTGCCGGCACTGCTGACAGCGGTGCGCCGCCGTCGTTGAAGTATCCATGCAGACTTCGTTCACGCACGCCGGCATCGGTGATGCATGAGAGGCTGGAATTGGGTCGCTTGCATCTAGTCCGTGCTGTCGCGGCCCTGGTCGTCGGCTCAGCCGTCGCCGGTTGCGCTACGGTGCCCACCGCGAGCAATCAGGAGAATAACGACCCGTTCGAGGCGACGAATCGCGCCGTCTTCAACATGAACACAGCCATCGATAGCAGCGTGATCAAGCCGATCGCGGAGACGTATCGCGCGATCTTCCCGCCGTTCGTGCGCGACCGGGTCAGGATGTTCATCGATAACCTGACTGAGCCGCGCATTTTCGCCAACGACGTGCTGCAAATGCGGGTCAACGCCGCATTGACGACCTTCGGCCGCTTTTTCATCAACTCGACTTTTGGTCTCGCAGGGTTGTTCGATCCGGCGGGCGAGCACGGCCTGGCCAAGCAATCAGGAGATTTCGGCGAGACGCTGTATATGTGGGGCGTCGCCAGCGGACCCTACCTGGTGCTGCCGCTTTTCGGACCGTCGAATGTTCGCGATGCGTTCGGCCTGGCGGTCGATCTCTACACGACGCCGCCTGCGCACTTGTTTCGAGGATCCACCGGCGTCTGGGTCAACGTCGGCGTCTATACGGTCAGCGGCTTCGACCTGAGGGCCAGAAACATCGAGACACTCGACCAGATCAAGGCCAGCGCGCTCGACGAGTACGCACAGTTTCGCAGCATCGCACGGCAATATCGCGACGCCCAGTTGCGCGCTGCGCGCGGCTTGGCCGAGCAACCCCAGGAGGAGCTGGTCGACCCTGGAGCATCTCCCGAGTGACACCGGATGCGCAGTGCGCCGCGTCGCGAACTGCGGCGTCGCAATGACCCACTCAGGTCTTGCGCATCAGTCGTTCGTACTGCTGGCGCAGGCTGTCGATCAGCGCAGCGGGACCACCCGACTTCAGGATCGCCCCGAATTCGGAGCGTTTGGTCGCGAGTTCGCTGATGCTTCCGCTCAGGTAGACGTCCACGATCTTCCACGCGTCGCCCGAGCCTCGCATCAGGTAGTTCAACGTGACCGGCTCTTCCTTGGTCCGCAACAGTCGCGTGCGCACGATGCGGCCCGTGTTGCGCGACTGAACCTCCGGATCGACTTCGAAACTTTCCCCCGCGTATCCGTTGAAACGATTCGCGTAGGTCGCGATGGTCATTTGCGAAAAAGCGTCGACCAGCGCGGTCTGCTGTTCGGACGGGATCGCGCTCCAGTCGGGCCCGATCGCGATGCGCGTCATGGCCGGCAGGTCGAACGTCGCGCGAATCACCGGAGCAAGCTTGTCGTAGCGGCCGCGGACCCCGAGCGAGTCGGCCTGCTTCATGACCGCTAGCAGCGCATCGTAAAAGGTACGAATGGGCGCCGTCGCGGGATCGGTATCCCGATTCTGCGCGCGCACCGGCAGGGCCAATCCGGCCATCAGCACGGCGATGCCCAGGCACGCCTGCCGACGCCGCGAGCTGTGGCTATACCGCATGCTCACTCCCCTTCGAACTCGCACAATGCGTGCGACGCGATGCCTTTGCCGCGAAGGCGGTCCCGGCCGCCGAGGTCGGGCAGATCGACCACGAAGCAGCACTCGACCACCTCGCCGCCGAGGAGCTCGACAAGCCTCGCCGCGGCCTCGGCGGTGCCGCCCGTTGCGATCAGGTCGTCGACGATCACCACCTTCTCGCCGTTGCCAACGGCGTCGAGATGGATTTCCATGCGCGCGGTGCCATATTCGAGGTCGTACGCCTCCTCGATCGTCTGAGCAGGCAGTTTACCCTGCTTGCGGATGGGCACGAATCCCTTGCCCAGTCGGTAGGCGAGGGCAGAGCCGAAGATGAGGCCGCGCGACTCGATGCCGATGACCTTGTCGAAGGATCGATGCTCGTAGCGATCGGCCAGCTCGTCGATCGACAGCCGGAACCCGACGGGATCCTTGAGCAGCGTGGTGATGTCGCGGAACATGATGCCCGGCTTCGGGTAGTCGGGAATCGTGCGTATCAGTGACTTGATCGCGTCTCGACTGGATTCGCGGTTCGCGTCGCGTTTCAGGTGTTCGTCTGCCATGTTTCATTCGTTCCTGAAATGATCCGGCCGTCGGCGATGACGACCCCGATCGTAGCACCAGGGATTTATCACGCCGTGAGTTTCATCACGACGATGGTCAGATCGTCGTCGCGCTGCCTGACGCCACCGAACTCGCTCAACTCCGCGAGAACCGAAGCGATCAGCATCTCCGGCTCCTGCTGACGACGCGTCACCACGGCCCTCGCCAGCCGGTCGATGCCGAATAGCGCGTCGGCGTTGTTTTGCGTTTCCGTGATGCCGTCGGTATAGAAAACGACGATATCGCCGGCCCGCAACGGCACCTTGACCTCGGAGAATTCCGCGTCTTTCCTGATGCCGAGCAGGATACCGTCGGCGTCGAGCAAGGTGCAGCTGGATTCATCGGCTCGCAGCAGAAGCGCCGGTGGGTGCCCGGCATTGGCGTAGGAGAGCTCGCGCGTGGCCGCATCAAACGTCGCGCAGAATGCGCTCATGAAGGACCGGGCTCGGTCGAGATCCTCGTACAGGAGCTTGTTCAGTGCTGAAAGTATGCGCGCGGCGCTTTGCGCGATCTGCCTTTCCGACAGGAACAGGGTGCGTGCCTCGGCCATCAGCAGCGCTGCGCCCACGCCATGTCCGGACACGTCGCCGACGAAACTGTCGACGCCATTGATCCCACGCGGGAAATAGCCGAAATAATCGCCGCCGACCTCAACCGCGGGGATGCAGCGTCCGGCGACGCGCACGCCGGCCAGCGTCAGCGGATCCTCGGGAAGCAGCGATCGCTGAATCTGCCTCGCGATATCCATGTGCGCACGCGTCACCGCGAGCTCGATTTCCGCGACGCGCGTTCTTTCCTCGGCGATGCGCAGGTCGCGATCGCGTGCTTCCAGCGTCGCGCCCATGCTGTTGAACGCGCCCGCGAGCAGCGCGAGCTCGCTGCGACCGCCCACCAGGGGCGCGCGCGCGCCCAGATCGCCCGATGCGAGCTTGCCGGTCGCGGCCACGAGTGCATCCACCTGGCGCAGGATGAAGAAGTTGGCGCCGAACCACGCGGCGCCCAGCGCGACCAGCGTCACCAGGCCGAGCGCGAGAAGGTTGCGGACCAGACGTCGATTGATATCGGCGAGCGCGACCGACCTGGACACGCCGATGGTGGCATGGAGATCGAAGCCGGCGATGAGCGGAGCATGCGCCCACAAGCGGTCGACTCCTTGCGCATCGGTGGCCTCGAAGACTCCACCGTCCTTTTGCATGGATAGCGTGGCAAGAACTGATGGCTCGGGGAGGATCCTGCCAATCCAGCCTTCGGCATCGGGCAGGCGTGCAATCACCGTCCCGTTGCGGTCGGTCACCACCAGGATGGCGCCGTCGGGGAATTGAACGTTCGAGAGGGCCATGATAAGCCAGCTCAAGCTCTGCGCCGCGAAGACCACCGCCTCCACCTTGCCTGCGTTGTCGACCATCGGATACGCATAGTTGATCTGCGGAAGCTGCGTGACGCGGCCAATCTGATAGTCACCGATCGCAAAGCGCCGGCCCTGCACTGCCTGCGCGAAGTAGGGACGATCCGCGATATTGACCGACCCCCGTACCGCGCGCGCGCTGCACGACACGTCGCCGTCGGGCTCGGCGAGGCCGAAATTGAGGTACAGCGGGTACGCCGTGAGCATATCCGCCAGAAGCGCCTGGCATGCGGCGCGGTCCTTCGTGCGCAGCTGCGGCAGCCGTCCAAACGCAGTCAGCAACTCGCGCGCCGCCTCGATATGCGCGGCCTGGTTACTGGTTGCGATGCGGATGAGCCGCATCGCATCGGCGTTGACGTGGGCGATCGCGACTTTGCGCTCATCGGCCTGCGTGTACATCACCAGAGCGAGCCACGGCACGAGCACCAGGGCGACCAGTCCGAGCAGCCGCAGCCGCAAGCTGACAAACCGCGTCGGAACTGGTTCCATCTGGTGGACTGTAACGGCCAAATCGATAGCGTCTCGCTTGCCCTCGGCGGGCGCAGCGTCGTTGCTCGTCGTCGCCATAGTGCGGACTATGCCTCCTCCTCGCGCCTAGCCGCGCGCCGCCGATCGCGGCGCGATACCGACTACCGATCCGAGCGTTACAGTCCACTAGCCGGTGGGCGCGTGCATGGGCAGTATGACCATCTGCATGCCTTCGTGCTCGAGGCGCCGCTGGATCGCGTAGACGATCTGGTTGTGCAGCAACCGTGTAAGCCATGTTTCATTGTCGAAGACGAGCTTGGAGGCAAAGAACACGACCTGCGGAAATTCGGCGTGCGCCTCGCGGCACAGCTTGACCATCTCCTCCACGCCGTCCACGCCGAACCCCAGGTAGTACTTCGATGCGATGCCGTGCTGGCGCGCGAGCTCCATGTAGAACTCCATGTCCTTTAGCCGCTGCACTCTCAGCGCGTCGCACGTTTGATCGCCACCATAGCTGCGCACGTCGACCGGCTGCGCACTGACCACCAGGAAATTCTTGTAGAACCCCGGCCACGTCTTCAGGACGGTGCGCGATGCGTGGACCAGGCCGCTGCGATTGCGGCCGATGATGAAGGCCGCCGTCGGACGCGCGGGGTCGAGGCGCGGCCGCGCCGCGAAGTGACCTGCGGGCGCGGCGTAGAGCTGGTCGGCTCGACTCACTCCGGCGGCGGTGTCGGCGTAATGACGTCGTATCGCCAATCCGGCCGCGACGACCAGGCCAGTGATGATCAGGGTGATCCAACCGCCTTCTGAGAATTTCTCCACGGTGGTCACCACCAGGATGCCTGCACACACGGCGAAGCCGGTGAGAGACAGCAGCAGGCGCGCCTTCCAGCGCGCATCGTCGCGGTGGCCTACCCAATATCTGATCAGACCGGCGAGCGAGAGCGAAAATGTCAGGAACACGTTGATGCTGTAGAGAACGACCAGCACCGAGACATTGCCGGTCGTGATCAGCAGCACCGCGACGGCAGCGATCGCCATCAGGATGACGCCGTTCTGAGTGACGAGGCGGCTGGAAAGATTGCGAAACTGATGCGGCATCCACGAGTCGATCGCCATGTTGGCGAGCACCGCCGGGCCGCCGAGAAAGCCGGTGTTGGCCGCCACCAGCAGCAGTCCCGCTTCGAATGCGAGGACGGTGACCAACGTAGCGGCGTTGAGCCACGGCGTCTGCCAGCCGAAGCTGGCGATGATGGCTTCGAAGGTCACCGCATTGAGCGTGCGGCCGTCGACGTGCCGGGCATCCCAAAGTAAATACAGGATGATGATGCCCGCCGCGGTGAACGCGAGCGAAAGCGCCATGTAGAACATCGTCCACTTGCCCGTCTGAACGCGCGGCTCGGCGAGCGACTGCACGTTGTTCGACACCGCTTCGATACCGGTATAGGTCCCGCCGCCCAGCGAATAGGCACGCAGCAGCAGTGCCGCGACCGCGACCCATCCCAGATCGCCGCCGAGTTGCCGCGTCTGGGTCACGGTTTCGGCGAGCATCCCCGGCAGGCGATCGCCGTGTGCCATCACGCCATACGCGATCAACACGGAATGAGTTGCCACGAAGCCGATGAAGATCGGCAGCAGAAAGCGTATCGACTCCTTCATTCCCCGCATGTTCAGATACAGCAGCACCAGCGTCAGCACGACTTCGATACCCAGCTTGGCCGTTCCCAAGGCCGCGGGCAGCAGCGAAAAAAGCGCGTCGACGCCGCTGGCCACCGAGATGGAGATGGTGAGCACATAGTCGACGATCAAGGCGCTGCCGGAGATCAGTCCCGCATGCGATCCGAGCAGTTTCGACGCGACCTTGTAGCCGCCGCCGCCATTCGGGAACAACTCGATGACCTGGTTGTACGCCACCGCGATGACGAAGACGGTCACCGCGGTCATGGCCGCGAGGTACAGACTCAGCGGCGTGTGCGCACCCAGCGCCAGAAACGCTTCCTCGGGACCGTAGCAGGCAGACGACAGCCCGTCGGCGCCGAGCCCGACCCAGGCAATGAAGGCGACGAGGGCGACATGCTTGCGCGACTCGCCGCTGAACGGATCGAGCGCCTTGCCCAGCAGGGATTCACGCCAACGAGTCGACTGCTTCACACGCTCTCCCTCGTTTTCCTCAGAGGCCGGGGCCCGCCCGCTGTCAGGCTACGCCGACAACGCTCCGCGCTCAACGGACCGCTCGAAGCCTCGGGCGTGGAACACGCTGAGCGGCTATCTGAAACGCAGGTTGTCCGGGGAGAGCTGAGCTATGGCTGCGCAACCCATCAGCTTCATTCCGCGCACGAGCTCCGCTCGCATCAGCCCGAGCGCTCGCTCGACACCCTCTTCGCCTCCCGCTGCGAGGGGATAGAGATAGTAGCGGCCGATGCCGACCGCCTTGGCCCCGAGGGAAAGGGCCTTCAGCACATGGGTGCCACGCTGGACGCCACCATCCATGATCACGTCGATTCGATCACCGACGGCGTCGACGATCTCGCCTAGTTGATCGAAGGCCGAACGCGAGCCATCGAGCTGCCGCCCGCCATGGTTGGACAATATGACGCCCGTGCAACCGATCTCGGCCGCGCGTTTGGCATCGGCCACCGACATGATCCCTTTCAGGCAGAACTGGCCATCCCAAAGTCGGACCATCTCCGCGACGTCGTCCCAGTTCATCGACGGGTCCAGCATCTCGGTGAAATAGCGTCCGATCGACATCGTGCCGCCGCCCATGTCGACGTGCTCGTCGAGTTGCGGCAATTTGAAGCGTTCGTGCGTCACGTAGTTGACACCCCACATGGGCTTGAGAGCGAACTGCAGCATTCCGCTCAAGGTGAGTCTGAATGGAATGGAGAATCCAGTTCGCAGATCTCGCTCGCGATTGCCCCCGGTGATGCTGTCGACGGTGAGCATCATCACATCGGTGCCGGCGGCTTTCGCGCGCTGCATCATCGCCCGGTTTAGGCCGCGGTCCTTGTGGAAATAGAACTGATAGACCTGCGGTGTCGCATATTTGCTGCGCACCGCCTCGATGCTCACGGTGCCCAGCGAGGAAACGCCGAACATCGTGCCGTACTTCGCGGCGGCCGCTGCCACCGCGAACTCGCCCTGATGATGGAAGAGGCGCTGCAACGCGGTAGGCGAACAGTAGACGGGCATGGCGAGCTTCTGCCCCATGACCGTCACCGAGAGATCGACGTCTGCTACGCCGCGCAGGACGTTCGGCACGAGATCGCATCGCTCGAAACTCGCCGTATTACGGCGATGGGTTACTTCATCGTCGGCAGCGCCGTCGATGTAATCGAAAATTGGACCGGGCAGCCTGAGTCGCGCCAATCGCCGGAAATCATGAAAATTGTGGCAGTCGCGCAAACGCACCTTGCACTCCCGACGCCATCCGCTCCGGCGCAGCGATCTATTTCAGGTGTTCGGCGAGAAAGTCCATCGTTCGGCGCCAGGCAAGCTCGGCGGCCACGACGTCGTGCTTCAGGTATGTCAGGTTCTTAGAGTCCGCCGTTTCGTTGGCGAAGGCATGCTTGGCGTCATAGCGATGGAACTCGAACTTCGCGTTGGCGTCGCGGAGCTTTTTCTCCAACTCGTCTACCTTGGCAATCGGAAACACCGTGTCCTGCGTGCCCCAATGCGCCATCAGCGGCGCTTTGACTTTGGTTGCATCGACATACTCGAGCGGAGGAAAGCCGTACCAGACAACACACGCATCTGCCTCAGGAACGTTCACCGCAGAAAGAAGCGTAAGCGCGCCGCCCATGCAGAAGCCCGTGATGCCGACCTTCAGACTGCCCGACGCTTTGAGATACTGAACTGCGCCGCGCACGTCCTGACCGGCCGCATCGCCGAAGTCGAGCTGGGTCATCAGGTGTTCGGCTTCGTTCGCCTCGACCGCGACCTTGCCACGGTAGAGGTCCGGCACCAAGGCACGATACCCGGTCGCCGCGAGTTTGTTCGCCACGCCCTTGATCTGATCGTTGAGACCCCACCACTCCTGGATGACCACTATGCCCGGCGCGCCCATCGCGTTTACCGGTTCGGCAAGGTAGCCAGCGACGCTCTGCCCGTCGGGGCGCGCGTAACGGATCATTTTGGGCATCGCGTTCTCCTTTGTACTCGACCGTCGTTCGTCGTGGTCAATGGCGGATCAGTCTACTGGAACCGTTCGGTACTTCGCGACCTCGGCTGCGTTGATGGCCTTTCCGCGATTGCCCCACGACTGGCGAATATAAGTCACGACGTCCGCGACCGCCTGATCGCTCAGCGACGGGCCGAAGGGTGGCATGCCGAAAGGGCGCGGGTTGTCGCGCGTCGCTGGCGGAAACCCGCCAAACAGAACCATCCGAATCGGATTGACCGAGAATTCCATGCTGATCGCCTGATTGTTGGCGAGCGGCGGGTACATCGGCGGAACACCGAGGCCACCGACGCCGTGACAGGACTTGCAGTGCGTATCGTAGATTTTGGCACCGGTTTCGAACGATGCGGTACTCTGTCCTTCGGTCGGTCTGATCTGCGCAGGATCGTCGGGCGTTCCACTTTGCGCGAACGATTTCAGATAGACCGCCATCGCCTGCGTGTCGCTCTCGGTCAGGTACTGCAAACTGTCATGCACGACCTGCGCCATCGGTCCGAACACAACGCCGCGGTTGGAAATACCGGTGCGCAGCAGTGCTACCACATCGCTGATCTGCCACTGACCAAGCCCCGCCTCGCGGTTGGAGGTCAGCGACGGCGCATACCAGTCCTGCAATGGGATCAGGCCGCCAGCCAACTGCTTGTCCTTGACCGTTGCACCCAGCATGTTGCGGCTGGTATGGCACGCGTCACAATGCCCGAGCCCCTGTACCAGGTAGGCGCCACGATTCCATTCCGGAGTTTCGTCGGCACGCGGTGCGAACACGCCCGGTTCGAAGTAAAGCGCGCGCCAGCCCATCAGGAGGTTTCGCTGGTTATAGGGAAACTGCATGTCGTGGGGTGTATTGCGCCTGCGCACCGGCTTCAGCGACCAGATGTATCCGTAGATCGCGTCGGCGTCGGCACGCGTGATTTTGGTATAGCTGGGGTACGGGAACGCGGGATAGAGCAGCGACCCGTCACGCGATCTGCCTTCGTGGAGCGCCCTCCAGAAATCGTCGGGGCTCCACTTGCCGATGCCCGTCTCAGGATCCGGCGTGATATTCGGCGTGTACAGCGTGCCGAACGGAGTCTTCATCTCGAGCCCGCCAGCAAACGGTTCGCCCCCGCGCGCGGTGTGGCAGGCAACGCAATCCCCGGCGCGAGCGAGATATTCGCCATCGGTTTGCGCGGGATTTCGCGCCGAGCTCGGGCCCGGCTGTGCTTTGGTTGCTTTGGTCGCCTGCGCATATGCGTCATGCAGACCGAAGTCGCTGAGCGTACCCATCGTGCCGGCCAGCATCACTGCGAGAAGGACGGCCCTGCGCGTGCGACTTTGGGAATTCATACGCCCCTCCTCTATCGCGGCTGACTGCCGCACGCGATGGGGAGCTTCTGCTTGGTATCCGGCACCGGACCCGTCGAGGGCGCGCCAGGCTGTGTCGCCAAATAGGCCGTGATGGCCGAAGTATCGGGCCCATTCAACTTCGCTGCGATCTTCGCCATGCAGTCCGGCTCGTCGGCGTGTCGACCACCGCGCTGCCACGACCCTATTTGCGCCGATAGGTAATTCAGATCGAGCCCGACCAGACCCGGAATTCCAGGCAGCATTCCCGTGAGTGCCATGCCGTGGCAGGCGGCGCACGCGGGTATACCTTTGGCGGGGTCTCCCTTTCGCACCAGTGCTTCCCCGCGGGCAAGCACGTCCTTGGTTGCCGACGGCGGAATCGGCGTAGGAAACGGCGGCTGGAGTTTCGAATAATAGGTCGCGACTTCGCGCAGATAGTCGTCGGACGAGTAGCGGACGAAATACACCATCAGGGGATAAGTGCGTCTGCCGTCCCGAAAACTAGCCAATTGCCGGTACAAATATTCCGCAGGCTTGCCGGCGATGCGCGGGTAGTACTCGTTGCGGCGAATGCCTTCTCCCTGGTTTCCGTGGCAGGCCGCGCAGGCGAGCAATCGCTGTTCAAGGGTGTCGGAGAATTCGATTCCGCTGTCGGCGGCCCGCACAACCGTCGCGCCAAGGACGATCGGCGCGCCGATCAGAGCCAGGAAGCGTCCAGGCTGCAACATGGCTAGAGTTTAAACCGTCGGTGGGGATCCGTCCTGTCGGGCCGGCGCGGCAAAGACGTCCCTGTCTTCCCGGCCCGACCGTAACAACCGCACTCGCTCGCGCGCGAATCGCTAGAATCGGCCGCATGGCATCCGGGAATCGAGTCGAAATGAGCCGTGCATGGTCGTTTGTCGTCATCGCGCTCGCGTCGTTGATCGCAGGCTGCGCGAGCCTGCCCCCGCCGGAAGGGCGGACCGCGACCGTCGCCCTGACCGATACGGCGCAGACCCGCCTTGGCCTCGCCGTCGCGCAAGGCGTCGCCGCGAATCCCGGCAACGCGGGCATTCATGCGCTGGCCGAGCCCTACGACGCATTCGCCGCGCGCATTCTTCTCGCCGCCGCCGCGGAAAAATCACTCGATGTGCAGTATTACATCTGGCATGGCGACCAGGTCGGCTACCTCATGTTCGAAGCGCTGTGGCAGGCCGCCGAACGTGGGGTGCGCGTACGCCTGTTGCTCGATGACCTCAACACGGGCGGCCTCGACCCAACGATCGCCACGCTCGATGCGCATCCGAACATCGAGGTACGCCTTTACAACCCGGTCGTCCAGCGTGACACCCGCGTGCTCAATTTCCTGACCGACTTCACGCGCGTCAACCGGCGTATGCACAACAAGTCGTTCACCGCCGACAACCAGGTGAGCGTCGTGGGTGGGCGCAACATTGGCAACGAGTACTTCGGCGCGGGAAGCGGGGTCGGCTTCGCCGACCTGGACGTGATTGCGCTGGGGCCACCGGTGCGCGATGTATCGAAGGAATTCGATCTCTACTGGAACAGTCCGTCCGCGTATCCTGCCGCGAGCTTTGTCGGCCCCGCCGGGCCAGAGGGCGTCGCCCATCTAGAGGCCAAGTTCGCAACCACGCGCGCCGACCCGGAATCGGTCGCATACCTCGAGGCCGTACGCGCGACTCCGCTGATCCGCGACTTGCTCGACAGGCGACTCGCTCTCGAGTGGGACACCGCGCAGCTCGTCTATGACGATCCCGCGAAGACGCTTGACACCACCGAGCGCACCGACGTCTTGCTCTTCCCGCAACTTGTGCAGACGATGGGCCGTCCCCAGAAAACGCTCGACCTGGTCTCGCCGTATTTCGTGCCCGGCGCCGATGGCACATCGTCGCTCGCGGCGCTGGCCAAAAGCGGGGTGAAAGTGCGCATTCTTACCAACTCGCTGGCGGCGTCGGATGAAAAGTCCGTGCACGCGGGCTATGCGAAGCGCCGCCGGGACCTTCTCTTGGCCGGCGTTCAACTCTACGAGCTGAAGCCGACCGCCGCACAAGGATTACGCAAGGGCGAGGCCAGGTTCGGGTCGAGTTCGTCTGCGGGATTACACGCGAAGACTTTCGCTGTTGACCGCAGCCGCATCTTCGTCGGCTCGTTCAATTTCGACCAGCGCTCCGCGCTGCTGAACACCGAGATGGGTCTGGTGATCGAGAGTCCGGTGCTCGCGCAACGGCTCGGACGATTCTTTGACGCCGACGTCGCGATGGCCGCGTACGAAGTCGTGCTGGCGGAAGATGGCCGCAATCTGGAATGGATCGAGCAAACTCCTTCTGGCAGCAAGCGTTACGACACGGATCCGGACACCAGCTGGCTCCTGCGCAGGCAAGTCGATTTCCTGTCGATACTACCGATCGAATGGCTGCTCTAGTGACCGACGCTTCGTCCTCTCGGGTCGACGTGGGCGTGCTGCGCGAATTCATCGCGTCCGCGTTTCGGCGCCTCGGCATGCCGGAGAGCGATGCACAGACCGTTGCGGCGCTGATGGCGGATGCCGATCTGCAGGGCTCGGACGGGCACGGCGTGATCCGCCTGCCGCACTATGCGCGTCGCATTCGTGCCGGCGGCCTCAACCTGCATCCGTTGATCAGGACGGTGCAGGAGCGACCGGCGATGGCGCTTCTCGACGGCGACAACGGCATGGGCCATCTGGTCATGACGCGTGCCGCCGAGATCGCGATAGACAAGGCGCGCGCCGTGGGCGTCGCCTGGGTCGGAGCGCGCATGAGCAATCACGCGGGACCGGCGTCGCTGTACGCGCGCATGCCCGTCGCCCACGACATGATCGGCATGTACTTCGCAGTCGGCAACGCCAATCATCTGCCGCCGTGGGGCGGCGTCGACCTGCTGCTGTCCACCAATCCGATCGCGGTTGCGGTTCCCGCGGAGCACGAGCCGGCGGTCGTGCTTGATATGGCGACCACCGTCGCCGCTTACGGTAAGGTGAAGGCGAAGGCGCAGCGCGGCGAAGCGATGCCGGAAGGCTGGATGATCGATCGCGACGGCCGGCCGCTCACCGATCCGCGCCGCGCCGAAGAAGGCTTCCTGCTGCCGATCGGAGGTTACAAGGGTTACGGTCTGGCGCTCATCGTGGGACTGCTCGCCGGAACGCTTAACGGCGCGGCGATGGGCAAGGACATCATCGACTTCAACCAGGACGACACCAGCGCCACCAATACGGGGCAGGCGATCGTTGCCATCGATATCTCGGCTTTCGGCGATCTCGCGTCGTTCAAGGCTCGCATGGATACGCTGATCGACGACCTGCGCACCAGTCGCCGCCTGCCCAACGTCGACCGGATCTGGCTGCCCGGCGAGCAAAGCAACGCGCGGCGGACCGACAATCTGCGGAACGGCATCCCGATCCCCGGCGCTTTGCGGCAGAATCTTGATCGCCTGGCGGACGATCTCCGCATCGGCCGCCTCGCCTGAGGCGGCAAACAACCCGACGTCAATGACGAGAGGACTCATGCTCACAGCGCTTCGCGTTACCGGTCGGATGGTCGTCGCGACCGCATTCCTCGTCGGCGCGTCACCGACGGGTGCGCAATCCACGTACCCCAACCGGACGATACAGCTCATCGTTCCGCTCGCGGCGGCGAGCGCCGTCGACAATGCCGCGCGCATACTTGCGCAGCGCATGGCGCAGAACACGGGACAGTCGGTCGTCGTCGAGAACCAGCCCGGTGCGGCAGGATTAATCGGGGCCGATCGCGTGGCCAAGGCGGCGCCGGATGGCTACACCATCGGAGGATTCAACGACAGCATCATGACCATGCTGCCGAATCTCCACGCGAGCATGCCGTGGGACATCCTCAAGGATTTCGAACCGATATCGCTGGTCGCGACGGTCGAGTGGGGACTCGTGGCCAACAACGACGCCCCCTACAAGACCGTGGCCGACTTCATTGCCGCGGCCAAGGCGAATCCGGGAAAAATCAACTACGGATCCGGCGGCAACGGCAGCCCGCAGCACGTCGCCATGGAATTGTTCGCGTCCGCGGCAGGCATCTCGCTGACACACGTCCCGTACAAGGGTGCGACGCAGGCGGCCCTCGACGTAGCCTCGGGACAGGTGAGCGTCGCGTTCCAGGGCCTGTCCACGGTCGCCCCGCTCGTTCGCAGCGGGAAGCTGCGGCTGCTCGCGGTGACGACCCGCAATCGCCTGCCACAGTTCCCCGACGTGCCGACGATTTCGGAGTCCGCGTTGCCGGGGTTCGAGTTCAATTCCTGGTTTGCGCTGATGGCGCCGGCACGCACGCCGAAGCCAATCATCGCTCGGCTCTACGTAGAAATACAGAAGGCGCTCGCCGACCCCGAGGTGCGCGAACGGCTGGACGCGCAGGGCCTCACCGTGCGCGGCACCTCACCCGAAGAGCTCGGAACGGCGATGCGGGCGCAGCTGGCGAAATACGCTCGGGTGATGAAGGAAGCCAACATCAGAAACGATTGAGGATGCGGCGTCGGATTCGTCGCAAGGCGCCCGCTGCCTGGCACGCTGAATGCGAATCATCCCTCGTCGGCAATCTGGCTCGCTGCACGAGACCCAAACTGAAAGGAACACCTGCCATGGAAGATCACATGTATCCCCACGCCTCGAAGGATCTGGCGCAGAAGCGGCGGGAGCTTGCGCCGGATATTTATGGCGCTTTTCGGTCTTTTAGCCAGCGCGTCTTCGCCGACGGTGCGCTGCCGTCGAAAACCAAGCAGCTCATTGCGGTCGCCGTTGCGCATGCGACCCAGTGCCCATACTGCATTCGTGGTCACACCGAGCTCGCATTGAAGAAGGGAGCGACCGAACAAGAACTCATGGAAGCGATTTGGGTCGCTGCCGAAATGCGCGCAGGTGCCGCCTACGCGCATTCGATCATCGCGATCGACGCAATGCATCAGGTGGAACCCTCGCCATGAGTTACATCGACAGCAGCTTGCTCGAAGGAGAGCGCATCGTCTATCGCACTCGTCTTCACTGGCTGGCGGTTATTTCACCCGTTATCCTAACCGCCATCGTCATGGCGCCGATCGCCTGGTTCCTTTCAACGGGCACTTGGAGCAGCTATGCGTGGATGCCTGCCGCGATTTGGTTAGTTGTGTTGGCTGCAGCGGTCATCAAGCGACAGAGTTCAGACTTTGCCGTCACCGATAAGCGGGTGATGATGAAGGTCGGCGTCTTCAGTTCGCGCTCGGTCGAGCTTTTGCTGAACAAGATCGAGGCGATCGCGGTCAATCAGAGTTTCGTCGGGCGCATCTTCGGATACGGAGACATAGAGGTCACTGGAAGCGGCGGCACCAAGGAGGAGTTCAGGAACATCCAGGCGCCGCTCGATTTTCGTCGTGCGGTGCAATCCGTGACGGACATGCAGACGACGGCGGTTTCTTCGGGGAGGTAATCAGCAACGGCGAAGCGTTAGTCAGCGCATCGTTTCGGACGCATCGTGACGGGTTCGCGACACCGCTGGCCACAGCGCAAGCAGGCCAGCTGCGACCACGACCAAGGCCTGCGGTGCATTCATCGCCCACAGCGTTGCCGCCGCAATCGCGCACCACAGCAGCGGAACGGCCAGCAGCAGCCATCGGATGCGCCCGCGGACCAGTCCCAGCACCGCGACGCTGGCGATCGCCGTCGGATCGGCCGCCACACCGAATGTCTCGGCGGTCGTCCACGGACGTCCCGCGAGCGGCGCTAACAACGGATAGCCGAGAACCGAAATTGCAACGATCGAGGTTGCGATCGATAGCTTGCCAGTGCCTGCGGGCTGCAGGACGAATCGGCCTGCGACGACACCGACAACCACGAGCAACAATGCCTGGAACGCGAACGCCGCCGCGAACCACGTCGCCGCCCAATTGATGTGGGCGTAGCGCTGGTAATGAAATGCCCAAGCCACCCACAGCCAGCAAATGGATAGCAACCCGGCGATGATGCGGTCGCGGTCGCCACGCTTCCCGATCAGCAATGCGACGATCGCGAGGCCGATCGCCATGCCTGCGAGCTGCGCCGGCCAGATCGCAAGGTTGTACAGCTCGAGCAGGCGGTAGTAGGTTCGAGGCGAGAACAGCAGAAAACTCGTAAGCCTGTACGTCCACCACTCCGACATCAAGCCCGCTCCACCACCGCGGTCATTCGCTGGCGCAGCGCCTCGTCGGGCAGGCGGCCGTACGCCGCACTCATGTTCTCGCGCACGTGAGCGACGCTGGTCGTCGCGGGGATCGCGCAGGTCACGGCGGGATGCGAGACGATGAACTTCAACACGAACTGCGCCCAGCTCGTACACTCGATTTCGGCCGCCCACGCAGGGAGCGGTTGTCGTCCGAGCGCACGCAGCAGCGCGCCCTGGCGGAACGGCCGGTTCACAATCACCGCAATGCCGCGCTCGCGAGCCAGCGGCAGGATCCGCTCCTCGACTTCGCGATCCACCGGGTTGTAGGTGACCTGCACGAAGTCGATCGCCTGGCTGCGCATGAGTTGCTCGATGTCGCGATGGCGGCGTCCTTCAGACGTCGTGATGCCAACGTAGCGGAGTTGTCCCGTCGCCTTCATCGCGAACAAGGTTGGCAAATGCTCCTGCCAATCGAGCAAGTTGTGAACCTGCACGAGATCGAATCGGTTCACCTGCCACTTGCGGCGCGACTGCTCGATCTGCTCGCGCCCCTGTGTGCCGGAGGAGATCCAAACCTTGTCCGCGGAGAAGATGCGTCCAGTCAGTGCCGCCTTGCGCAGGCCGTAGCCGATGACGTCCTGCGACGAGGCGTACATCGGCGATGAGTCGATCACCCGACCGCCCGCCTCGACGAAGTTCCGCATGACGTCCGTGCAGGCGTCTCGCGCCGCGGGATCGTCGCCGACGTTGAAGGTAATCCAGCTGCCGAGGCCCACGACCGGGAGCGCCTCGCCGGTGGAGGGGATCGGTCGGGTCAGAATCGCACGCGGCTGTGCCAGCACAGTCGCAGGTCGAAACGCCGCGCACGCACCAGCTGCAGCAAGGGTGAGCATTGCACGACGTCGATTCCACGTCGCAGGCTGTCGGGGGCCCATAGCGTCGATCTTACTTAGACACGAGGTCAAGGACCAATGCGCGGAACAATCCACGCGGCCGATGATTATCGGGCCGCGGGGAAATGTTCGATGCCCGCCTTCATCTTGGCTCGATCACCTACCCAGGAATCGCGAGGTCATCTTTATGCGTGCCCCGACGAGGCTGCTTCCGCTCATGTCGCCAAGAAGTTCGTGGATCTGGGCTACGCAAATGTTCGGCCTTTCAATACCCCAATGCCAACCCGGTCCCCCTTCGAGGATCGTTGGCCCCGTAGAAGCGTTCGTTGCCGCGTGGCTTGCCGTTAAGCGACGGCGCCCCGACTAGAATGCCCGCAGCGTGGCCGGCGGGCTGCGGATCGCCGAGCTTATGACCCATGTCGACCAAAATCTTCCGAGTATCGGGACTCAATGCAAAGATCTCCACGTTGGTCGTTTCCGGCAGCCACTGCTGATGGAAGCGCGGCGCGTCGATCGCCTCCTGGATGTTCATGCCGTAGTCGATTACGTTCAAAATGCAGAGTACGACCACGGTGATAATGCGGCTACCACCCGGCGTGCCGATCACCATGACCGGCTTGCCATCGCGTGAGACGATGGTCGGGCTCATAGAGCTTAGCGGCCGCTTACCCGGCGTGATCGAGTTAGCCTCGCCCTGCACCAGCCCGTACAGGTTCGGCACGCCGAGCTTGGCGGTAAAGTCGTCCATCTCGTCGTTCAGCAGGATGCCGGTCTTCGCCGCGGTCACCTTCGCGCCGAACCAGTCGTTCAAGGTATACGTCACCGACACCGCATTGCCCTGATTGTCGACGATCGAATAGTGCGTCGTGTTGGTGCCTTCGTGCGGCGCCACACCGGGCTTCAGGTCGCGCGAAACGCCCGCCTTGTTCGGGTCGATGGCTGCGCGGACTTTCTCCGCGTAGCCTTTGTCCAGCAGACGATCAAGCGGGTTCTTGACGAAGTCCGGATCGCCCAGATAGCTGTTGCGATCGACATATGCATGGCGCATGGCTTCGATCTGGTAGTGCACGGCCTGCGCTGAGCGGAATCCGAGGTCCTTGAGCTGGTAGCCCTCGAGGATATTGAGGATCTCGCACACCACGACGCCTCCGGAGCTGGGCGGCGGCGCCGATACGATGTGATAGCCGCGATAGTCGCATTCGATAGGCGCCAACTCGCGTACCTTGTACTGCTGGAGATCGGCCTTGGTGATGATGCCGTTCCCCAATGCGCTCGACGCCGCGATCGCGTCGGCGATCGAGCCCTGATAAAACGCATCCGGGCCGCGCTGCGCGATCAGGCGCAGCGTTTTCGCCAGGTCCTTTTGCAGCAGTCGATCCCCAACCTTGTAAGGCTGGCCCTTGTTCAGGAAGATGGCCGCGGTCGCCGGATCGTCCTTGAAGTCGTCGTTCGCCGTAGCGAACAATGCAATGTCGCCGTCGTCGAGCACGAAGCCGTGCTCGGCAAAACCGATGGCCGGCGCCATCAGCGCGCCGCGCGAGCGCGTGCCGTACTTTTCGCGCGCGTATTCGAGCCCCGCCACGCTTCCCGGCACGCCGACCGCAAGATGGCCTTTGGTGCTCGCGCCCTTGACGACGTTGCCGGCACTGTCGAGGTACATGTTGGGCGTGGCGGCGAGCGGCGCCTTTTCGCGAAAGTCGAGAAAGGTTTTGCGTCCATCGGCCAACTGGATGGTCATGAACCCTCCGCCACCCAAGTTCCCTGCGGCGGGGTAAACCACGGCCATCGCGTAACCCACAGCGACCGCCGCATCGACCGCGTTGCCACCGCGCTTGAGCACATCGACGCCCACCTTGGTCGCGAGTTGATGTGCCGTGACCACCATGCCATGTTCGCCACCGACAGGTGCGACTGACGCGGCGTGCACCGCGGTACAGACAAGTGCCGCAAACGCGGCGATCAAGCGGCTTGAAAGAAAGTGGCGTCGCGTCATGAAAGAATCCCCATAAATTTGACAGTGGGCATGTGCCGGTCGTAGTCAAAATCATCTGCGTCTGTGCCCGTGGATTGTGCCGCTTATACGAATAGCTCACAAGCTCAGTCGGCAATATTTGATTTCAGCGACGTGATTGGATTTCCTTTCTTCCAGAGCTGCGGTGTCCTCCCGCTGAGCGTATGTGCGAGCTTGGTTGGGCCGCGGATCGCATTTCGCCCACGGGCTATAATCGTAGCAAAAGAACGGACTGCATCGGCGACCGCTCTGCTCCGACTGTTAGCGACGAAAGGAGGTAATCGTGCAACTGCGGAGACTCGCATTCGCTGCACTCGCGCTTTTCGCCTCGATTACCCTCCACGCCCAAGGTCCCGCGTGGCCGACCAAGTCGATCCGCTGGATCATCCCGTATCCGCCGGGTGGCATCACCGACAGCGCGACGCGCATGGTCGTGCAGAAGATCGCAGAACAAAACGGGTGGACGATCGTGGTCGAGAACAAGCCCGGCGCGAACTCCATTCTCGGCGCCGACACGGCAGCGAAGGCGACACCCGACGGCTACACGTTCCTGACCGTGATCGCAGCACACGCCGCCAACGCCACACTCTATGCTGGCAAGCTGCCATTCGACGTGACGAAGAGTTTCACGCCCGTGTCGCTGGTCGGTATCGCGCCGCTTATCATGACTGCGAACAACGACCTGCCGGTTAAGGACGTCAAAGAGCTGATCGCCTACGCCAAGGCAAATCCCCGCAAGCTATCCTACGGTTCCTCTGGCGTGGGTGCGGCGGCGCACCTGACCACGGAGCTCTTCGATCAGAGCACGAGCGTCGAAATGGTCCACGTCCCCTACAAGGGCACTGCACCGGCGCTGCAGGACCTGATAGGGGGCAACATTCAGATTCTGGTCGACGTGCCCAGTGCCCTGATGCCACAGGTGCGCGCCGGCAAGATCAAGGCGCTCGGCATGTTCTCCGCCAAGCGGGTTGCCGGCGCTGCC
This sequence comes from Casimicrobiaceae bacterium, assembly GCA_036491555.1. GTDB lineage: Bacteria > Pseudomonadota > Gammaproteobacteria > Burkholderiales > Casimicrobiaceae > PALSA-1003. The sequence continues at coordinate 6,511 of DASXBS010000066.1, read as the reverse complement.
GAGGTTCCGACCATTGCCGAAGCGGGCGGTCCCCTGATCGAAGCATCGACCTGGGTATTGTTCCTTGCTCCGGCCGGAACGCCGCGCGAGGTTGTCAATCGGATTGCCGCCGAAGTTGCAAAGGCAGTCAGCTCCGCCGACATTACGGCTCGTTTCGAGGCCATGGGTATCGAGCCCGTCGGCAACACACCCACGGAAGCGGGCAAGTTCCTCGACGACGAAATCGCCAAATGGGCCAAGGTGATTTCGACGGCGGGTGTAAAGCCCGAGCAGTAAGCGCCGTTCTGCTTGTGACCCGACTGGCCTGCTGGTCATCTGTCGCGCTGTGACGCGAGTGCAACGCTTCTTCGGGCTCGGCCGAGTACCGGCAATCGGCCCCGATGGAAAAGCTCAGGGGCGCGGGGCCGAGCGCGTGTTCAGAAATACCGAATAGAGCGACGTTGTTGCGCAGATGAACAGGCGATTAAGCGTCGCTCCGCCGAAACACACGTTAGCGACCGACTCGGGAATCAGGATCCTACCCAGCAGCGAACCGTCGCTCGCGTGGCAGCGCACGCCGTCGCCGGCGGAGAGCCACAGGTTGCCGTGAACGTCGACACGAAAGCCGTCGAACAGCCCCACCGGGCACACCGCGAATACCTCACCGCACGAAAGCGAACGGCCGTCGGCCGAAACGCTGAAGCGCCGCACATGGTGGGGTCCGTCGGGTTTGTGCGTGAGTCCGGTGTCGGCGATGTACAACACCGATTCGTCGGGCGAGAAAGCCAGGCCGTTGGGCTGCGCAAAGTCGGAGGCGACGATGGTGACGCTGCCGCTCGCCGGATCGATGCGGTAGACGTTGCAGGCGCCGATCTCGCTTGGTGCTACGTCACCTTCGTAGTCGGAGTCGATGCCATAGCTCGGATCCGAGAACCAGATGCTACCGTCGCTCTTGACCACCACGTCATTGGGTGAGTTGAAGCGTTTGCCGTCGAAGCGATCGGCCAGCACTGTGCGACACGCAGCGGCTGCGGTGTTCGCAGGAGACCAACCGGCCCTGTCCGTCGACCGTGTGGCCGTTGCTGTTGAGCGAGGGCTGGCGGAACACCGAAACCGAACGCGAAGGTGCAGCTCTGGCTCTGAACCTTCGACTAGAGTGCGTCTCGCTCGCTCATCCAATCCGTGAGCAACGTGTAGGTCACGGCGAGCACGACCGGACCGACGAACAGCCCCACTATGCCGAAAGCGATCAGCCCGCCGATCACGCCTGCGAAAATAAGCAGCATCGGCAAGTCGGCCCCCTTGCGGATCAGCAATGGGCGAAGGATGTTATCCATCGTGCCGACGCCGATGGTCCAGATCAACAGCGCGGTCCCCCACCCGGTCTGGTCGCTCCAGAAGAGCCAGAAGACGGCCGGCGCCAGCACCAGGATAGGTCCGATCTGTGCGATGCAGAGCAGCAGTACGACGCAGGTCAACAGTCCGGCGAACGGAATTCCCGCGACAGCGAGGCCAAGGCCCGCCAGAATGGTCTGCGCCAACGCGGTGACGACCACGCCTAGCGCGACCGCCCGGATGGCCTGACCGGCGAGCACCACGACACCTTCGCCGCGACTCCCCGCGAGGCGTCGGCCGAAACGAATCAGCCCGGCCCGCGCCGCCTCGCCCTGCGCGTACATGACTATCGCGATGATCACGGTCAGGAAAAATTGCAGCGCCAGGAGGCCGACGCCGCCGAGCGCATCGGCCATCCACTGCGCGGCGGCTGTTGCATGCGGCGCCAAGCGCGCAACGAGGTCCTCCTTGCCGGCTGCCGCGATGCTTGTCCAACCTTCGGCAATCTTCGTTCCCACCAGCGGGATGCGGGCGAGCCACTCCGGCGGCGGAGGGATCGGCGCGGTCGCCAGCGTCTGCCCCCACCCGGTGATCGTATCCGCGTTATCGACCAGCGTCTGGATGGCGAGGATGAGCGGCACGACGAACACCAGAATCATGGCGCCCGACATGATCGTCACCGCCAGCGCGCGGCTGCGCAGGGTGTGCTGCAGCTTGAGCATCATCGGCCACGTCGCTACCACGATCATCGCAGCCCAGATGCTCGCGAGCAGGAATGGCCGCAACACCCAGAACGTGCCCGCGATCAGGATGAACATCAGGAGCACCGCGAGCACGGTACGCGTCAGATCGCGCGGCGTGTAAGGAGTGGCTTCATCGTTGTTCATCGCGGTCCTGGCGTTCGCGGCGGCGAGTTTCCCGTCCTTCCGGTCGATCTTGTCACCCACCTTCTTCTTCTGTCCAGATAAAGTCATGGCGAAACCGTCTTGAAGCGTCTTGCAAACGTGGTCAGCGACGTGGGCGTTGCCGACTCAACCATCCCTCCTGAATTTCGCCAACCAATACTCCATTTGCCTGCCTGCAGCTTCGCGGCCGCCGAGTCCGACGGCAAGCAGATGGCGGTCTCGGATCTGAAGCCCGGAATGAAAGGAACGGCGACCGTAACAACCACGACCACCGTCAAGCCGGTCTTCGTCACCGAAGTGCGCGAGGCGGAAGTCTTGCGCGCGACGCCTGTTTCGATAACCGTGCGCACGGCCGATGGCTCGCGCAGATTCACCCAAACTGAGGTGGATAGCAAGGGCATCCAGATCTTCAAGAATGGAAACCCGGTCAGGCTGGGCGATATCCGGCGCGGCGACAAACTGTCGGCGACGGTCGTCACCAACGGACCGCCCAACGTCCGCGCCGAGAAGGAAGTAGAGGCGGTACCCGCCGAACCCGAGCCGGCCCCAGCCGTGGTGGCGGCAGCGCGCGCGCAGCCGGCGACTCCGCCTACGACTCCCGCCGCGTCTCCCGCCGCTACTCCAGCCCCTCTCCGGCCCCTCTCTCCTCCGCCGAGCGCGCCGCCTCCCGCATCGCCAGCCGCGGAACAATCTGGACTGGGATTGGTGTGGTACGCAGTGATCGCCGCGATCATCGCCTTGGTGATCTTTTTCATGCGACGGAAAAAACAGGCATGAACGTCCTGCCTTGCGACGCCGTCCAACGTCGCAAGGCAGGCCGGCAACGCACGCATGGGTCTCGTACATCAGTTCTCGCTCGAGCAACGCAATAACCCGCACCGGTGATCGCCACGATGTTGCAGGGCTGGCGTTGGCCTAACGAGACTCGCTAGGGGGAATCACCGATGGGCGCGCTGGCAGCGAAACTGATCGGCACTTTTTGGCTTGTTCTTGGCGGCTGCTGGCCATGGCGAATCCGCGGGATGCGAACATCGCATTGGCGGTTTTCAGGATAGCTTTTGCGCAGCCAGCACGGTGGCGGCGAGAAAGGTCGTCTCGAGACCGAGAAGAACTATGGCGCGGGCGCCGACCTTCTTCATTTCGACGAGCGATGTCTTGAGGCCGACGGCGGCGATCGCGATCACCAGGCAGGCGCGCGATATCTCGTTCAGCGCGATGCCGACAGGCTTGGGTATCCACCCGAGGCTGCCGACGACGACGAAACCGATGAACGCGAGCAGGAAAGGCGGTAGCAGCGGATCGTTGCCGCGATCGACGTCGTCGCGACCAAAGCGGTGGCGCACCACGAGCGAAATCGCCATGACGACCGGCAGGAGAAACGCCACGCGCAGCATCTTGGTAAGCACCGCGTAGTCGCCGACCTCGGGCGAGATGCTGTAGCCGGCGCCGACCACCTGCGCGACGTCGTGGATCGTGCCGCCCAGGAAAATGCCGGCCTGATGCGGGTCGAGTCCCAGCCATCCGACGATGAGGGGGTAGAGCACCATGGCGATCGTGGACATTGCAGTGACGCCGGCGATCGTGAAGATAAGCTCGCGTTCCGACGTCTCGTCCCGCGGCAGGACGGCTGCGATTGCGATCGCAGCCGACGCACCGCAGATCGCCGTGGCGCCGCCAGTCAGGATGCCCATGCGCCGCGAGAGTCCCAGCATGCGCGCCAGCAGCACACCGATCGCGATCGTCGCCACGACACCCGCGACGATCAGGCCGCCGTTGACCCAGCCGAGACCGCCTATTTGGTCGATGGTGATCCGAGCGCCCAGCAAAGCCACGCCGAAGCGCAGGATGCGCCGGGCGGCGAAGTCGACACCGAGTTTGGCTTTCCCTTCGGCGGCGACGGGATTGAGCGCGATGCCGAGCAGAAGTGCGTAGAGCAACGTCGGCCCGCCGCGGTGATCGGCAATGAACGCGGACGCGATCGCGATGACTGCGCTGAGCAGAAGACCCGGCCAGAACCGCTGGGCGGTGCCACGCCAGCCGCCACCGGCAAGGCTTGCTGCGGTCGAAGTCTGACTCATACCGACGTCGTGCGTGCGGTGGCGAGCTCACGGATGAGCACTTCCGCCTGCGGCCACTCGCCATATCCGGACGCCGGGTTGAGGTGCCCGACCTTGCCCAGGTTGACGACCTTGCTGCCCCACGCCCGGGCGAGAGCCTCGACGCGCGCGTAACGACCCAGCGGATCGTTGGTGCTCGCACCGACAATGGTCGGAAACGGCAGTTGCTTCCGCGGCGTTGGCAACCATCCGTTCTCGCGCAGGACTTCCTGCGTCGGATACCCTTCGGGCAGCGGCGACTCGAAGTCCGGCGGTGCCGCGAGCAGCGCGCCGGCGATCGCACGCGGATGCTGCTTCGCCCAGTGCGCGACGATCATCACCCCGGCGCTGTGCGCGACGAGAATGACGGGGCCCGCGATCCGCGCCAGTGATTCGTCGAGCTTCGCGACCCATGCCGCGCAGGACAGCTTGTCGCGCTCCATTCGCGGTACCGATGTCGCATTCGTGAGCTTTTGCTCGAGCAGGGTCTGCCAGTGTTCCGGCACGTGGTCGCGCAGACCCGGAACGATCAGGACCTTCGGTGTGGCGGCGTGGTTCATCATGATGTGTCCGGTATCAGAATTGTGCTTCGGCCAGCGCGAGGACGCTCGCGGCACCGGCGACGACCGTGTCGCGCAGTCCCGAGGCCTTCGTCAGCCCGTGATCCGCGAAGTGACGCGACGTCGCGATCTTGGCGCGCAGGAAGTCGGCGTCGCCGTCGCCGGCAGCGAGCTTCTTCGCTGCCACCAACGCCGCGCGCCCGAGTTGCGCGCCGCCGCAGACCACGCCGGCGAGTTCGAGAAATGGCCCGGCCCCGACGAGCACGGTGCGAGGATCCTTGCCCCAGTTCGCGAGAATCCAGCGCGTGGCGTGCTCGAGGGCATCGACACCGGCACGCAGGCGCGCCGCGATCATCGCCAGTTCCGGCGAACCCGCGTCGGCAAGCTCCCGATCAACGACACGCATGGACTCGATCGCGGCCAGCATCGTCTTGCCGCCGTCGCGCGCGATCTTTCGCCCGATCAGGTCGTTTGCCTGGATGCCGGTCGTGCCCTCGTAGATCGTGGTGATGCGCGCGTCGCGGACGTACTGGGCGGCACCCGATTCCTCGATGAAGCCCATGCCGCCATGCACCTGCACGCCGAAATACGCCGTCTGCTGCGCGATCTCCGTGTTCCAACCCTTGACGATCGGGATCATCAGCTCGGCGAACGCGAGCTCGCGCGCGCGTACGTCGGCGTCTGGGTGTCGGTGCGCACGGTCGAGCGCCGCCGCCGTGACGTAACCGAGCGCACGTGATGCTTCGGTGTACGCGCGCATGGTCATCAGCATGCGCCGCACGTCGGGGTGGCCGATGATGCCGCTCGCGGCTGCGTCGCGCGCGGCACCGAGCACGCGGCCCTGCACGCGGTCGCGCGCATAGTCGCGCGCCCTCTGATACGCGCGTTCAGCGATGCCGACGCCCTGCATGCCGACGCCGAAGCGGGCGAGATTCATCATCACGAACATGTACTTGAGGCCGCGGTTCTCCTCACCGACGACGTAGCCGACGGCGCCTTCGTGGTCGCCGAAAGCAAGCACCGCGGTCGGGCTCGCGTGGATGCCGAGCTTGTGCTCGAGCGACACGCAGCGGACATCGTTGTGGGCGCCAAGGCTGCCGTCGGCATTCACGATGAACTTGGGCACGACGAACAGTGAAATACCCTTGGTGCCCGGCGGTGCGTCCGGCGTGCGTGCCAGGACGAGATGCACGATGTTGTCGGTGTAGTCGTGGTCGCCGTAGGTGATGAAGATCTTGTTGCCCGAAATGCGGTAGCTCCCGTCGGCCTGCGGCACCGCCTTGGACCGCACCGCAGCCAGATCGGACCCCGCCTGCGGTTCGGTCAGGTTCATCGTGCCGGTCCATTCGCCGGAGACCATTTTTGGGAGGTAGATGCGCTTGAGCTCGTCCGAGCCGTTGAGCTCGATCGCCTCGATCGCGCCGCCGGTCAGCATCGGACACAGCTCGAAGGCCATGTTCGCCGCGTTCCACATCTCGTCGATGGCTGCCGCGACGAGTTGGGGCATCCCCTGGCCGCCGAAGTCCGTGCTTTTCGCGAGCCCGTTCCAGCCCAGCTCGCAGAACTTCCGATAGGCCTCGCGGAATCCGGCCGGCGTCGTCACCCGTCCGTCAGGCTCGAGACGCGCTCCCTCGCG
>DASXBS010000065.1:0-16405 GCA_036491555.1 Casimicrobiaceae bacterium | reverse complement strand
TGGGATCGCCTTGGCGTGGCTCTCCGGGGTAGCCGGCCGCCGCGAGCACGACCGCGAGCGCCGCACGCCGGTCCCATTCGGCAAGATCGAGATCAAGCGTCCCGTCCACCGCGTGCTGCAGAAGATCCAGCAGGTCGGATTTGAGCCGCATCAGGATCGGCTGCGTTTCCGGGTCGCCCAGTCGGCAGTTGAATTCCAGCGTGCGCGGGTTACCGTCAGCGTCGATCATCACCCCCGCGTAGAGGAATCCGCCATAGGGAACACCATCGGCGGCCATGCCGTTCACTGCCGGCACGATGATCTCGCGCATGATGCGCGCGTGCACCGCGGGCGTGACCGCGGGTGCGGGCGAGTACGCACCCATGCCGCCGGTGTTCGGACCCTGATCGCCGTCTTGCAGACGCTTGTGATCCTGCGACGACGCCAGGGGGAGGACATTCCTGCCATCGACCATAACGATGAAGCTCGCTTCCTCGCCGACGAGACATTCCTCGATCACCACGCGCGCGCCGGCGTCGCCGAGACGGTTGCCGATGAGCATCTCGTCAATGGCGGCGTGCGCTTCTGCCTCCGTCGCCGCGACGACGACGCCTTTGCCGGCGGCGAGTCCATCGGCCTTGATCACGATCGGCGCACCACGCGCGCGCACGTAGTCGTGCGCAGCGACGGCGTCTGTAAAGCTCTGATACTGGGCGGTGGGAATGCCGTGGCGCGCCATGAACGCCTTCGCGAAATCCTTGGAACTCTCCAGTCGCGCGGCGGCTTGCGTCGGGCCGAAGATCCTGAGGCCGGCATTGCGAAAGGCGTCGACTACGCCGGCCGCGAGCGGCGCCTCGGGTCCTACCACCGTGAGCGCGACGCGCTCTGCCAGCGCGAATGCAACCAGTTCTGGAATCGACGTCAGCGCCACGTTGGTGAGTTCGGGCTCGAGTGCGGTGCCCGCATTGCCGGGCGCGACATAGACCTTGCTCACGCGAGGCGACTGCGCGATTTTCCACGCCATCGCGTGCTCGCGTCCGCCGCCGCCGATCACCAGGACATTCAATGCGTCACTTTCCGTCGAACCCGAGACTGGCGAAAAAATACAATACGCTGCCGTGGTTCACGCCACCGTTCAAGGTCGGGATGAAGGCCGAGAGCAGCGTGAACTTCTGGTAGCGCAACCCCAGCATCGGCAGGACCGCCGGCACCGGGATGCCGTTGGCGATATCGGGACGCTGGAGAATGAAAGCGGAGAACCCGAGGCCGGGCTGCACGTTGTCGCGATCGCGCCAGTACGTCATCCAGGAATAGCCGACGTTGAATTGAGCGTCCTTGTGCGAGTCCTCGAAGACGAGGAAAAAGACCGAGTCGGTATCGCCGTTGGGCCGCTCCACCGTGCGCGCCCATCCTCCACCCCATGCCTGAGAATTCTCCTGCGCGCGGCGCTCGGCGGTCCAAGTCCACGGCAGATGCCACGCATAACCCGAGACAAGCAACTGGTCGTCGCCACGCTTGTAGGTGTCGACGACGGTTCGGCAGCTCGCCTCAACCCATTCCCACATGTCGGCACAGGTCGCGGACGCGATTGCGACATGACCCAGCAGCAACAGCGCAAGTGCCAGTCGCTTCAATGGTGCTCTGCTGATGAGGTGAAATTGCGCATGTGGCTAGTGACGAAAGTGTCGGATCCCGCTGAACACCATGGCGATGCCGCGCTCGTCGGCCGCGGCGATGACCTCGGCGTCGCGCATGCTGCCGCCCGGCTGAATCACCGCCACCGCCCCGTGCTCCGCGACCACGTCGAGTCCATCGCGAAAAGGGAAAAAAGCGTCGGAAGCGACCACCGACCCGGCAAGGTCGAGTCCCGCGTTCGCCGCCTTGAGTGCGGCGATGCGTGTCGAATCGACCCTGCTCATCTGGCCGGCGCCTATGCCCAGCGTATGCAGTCTTGCGCAATAGACGATCGCATTGGACTTGACGAAGCGCGCCACACGCCACGCAAAAAGAAGGTCCGTGAGCTGATCGGGCGTCGGTGCGCGGCGAGTTACGGTCTTGAGCGAGCCGGCGTCGATCGAGTCGGTGTCGGGCGTCTGGATGAGCATGCCGCCCCCGACACGCTTGAACTCCCACGCATTGGAGCCGTCGGCGAGCTCGATCGCGAGCACCCGTACGTTGACCTTCCTGGCGATCGCGGCGAGCGCGTCCGCCGTGTACGACGGCGCGATCAGCACTTCCAGGAACTGAGCGCTCACCGCCTCGAGCGTCGCGGCGTCGACTTCGCGGTTGAACGCGATGATGCCGCCGAACGCCGACGTCGGGTCGGTCGCGAACGCGCTGCGATAGGCTTCGAGCGTCGTCGGCGCGCAGGCGACACCGCAGGGATTCGCGTGCTTGACGATGACGCACGCACACCCGCTGAATCCGCGCACGCATTCCCACGCCGCGTCGGCGTCGGCGACGTTGTTGTACGACAACTCCTTGCCCTGGAGTTGACGCGCAGTGGCGATGCTTCCAGGCGCGGGGCGCTCGTCGCGATAGAACGCCGCGCGCTGGTGGGGATTCTCGCCGTAGCGCATGTCCTGGATCTTGCTGCCCTGCCAGTTGAAGCGATCGGGAAGCGCCTTTTCGGCGCCTGCGCTGTCGCGGGCACCTAGGTAGGTGCTGATGGCTGCGTCGTACGCCGCGGTGTGTGAAAACGCCTTTTCGGCCAGCGCGAAGCGCGTCGAGTGACCAAGCGTGCCGCCCGACGACTCGAGCTCGGCGAGAAGCGCCGGGTAATCGGCGGGGTCCACGACGACGCCGACATGGGCATGGTTTTTCGCCGCCGAGCGGATCATCGCGGGGCCGCCGATATCGATGTTCTCGATCGCATCGTCGAAGGTGCAATCGGCGCGCGCGACGGTCTCGCGGAAGGGATACAGGTTGACGACGACCAGGTCGATCGTCGGAATGCCGTGCCGATCCAGCGCCTCGACATGACCTGGAAGGTCTCGCCTGGCAAGGATGCCTCCGTGAACCTTCGGGTGCAGCGTCTTCACGCGCCCGTCGAGCATTTCAGGGAAGCCGGTGTACGACGCGATCTCGGTGACCGGAAGCCCTGCCTGTGCGAGCGCCTTCGCTGTGCCGCCTGTAGACAGCAGTCCGAAGCCGAGCGCGGCGAGCCCGCGCGCGAATTCTACGAGCCCGCTCTTGTCGGAGACCGAAAGCAACGCCTGACGGACGGACGCGGGCATGGGCTAGAAGTCACGCGGGTCAACGCGGTCCGAGCTGTGATTCGATGCCCGGCATCGCGCGCCGGAGTGTCTGTCCATCCGCACCGGACGGGACTCTAGCGAATGCCGTACTTGGATAGCTTGGTGCGCAAGGTATTTCGGTTGAGGCCGAGCATGTCCGCGGCACAGCTTTGATTGCCGCCGGCGCGATGCATGACCGTGGTGATCAGCGATCGCTCGACATTGGCAATCACCATGTCGTAGATTCCGTGCGGCTGCTCGCCGTCGAGCTTGCGGAAATACTCGTCGAGCGATTTCTCGACGCTGCGGCAGATGTCGTTGCTGCCGTTCATCCGTGTCGTTCTTTTCACGCTGCGAGGGCCTCCTCTACCCACGAAGCCGATGCTTCCGATTCGACAACGCGGGTCGGCGCGTAAGTCAACCGTTCGCCGCGCTCGCACAGGTCGTCGAAGAATCGGTTGACCGCCGCGATCTGCGCCGCGGTGTCTTCAAGTTGATTGATTTCGTGCCGAAACGCCGCGCCGCCCGCAAGGCTGGTCGAATACCAGCCGAGGTGCTTGCGCGCCGTGCGCACGCCCACTGCTTCGCCATACAGCGAATAATGATCCTGGAGATGCTCGAGGATGACCGCGCGGATCTCGGCGACGGTCGGTGACGGCAGATGCACGCCCTCGTCAAGGAAATGACGGATCTCGCGGAAGATCCACGGCCGGCCTTGCGCCGCACGGCCGATCATGACGGCGTCGGCACCGGTGCACCGCAGAACGTCGCGCGCCTTTTCCGGCGTATCGATATCTCCGTTCGCGGCGACCGGCACGCGCACCGCCTGCTTCACCGCGCGAATGGTCTCGTATTCGGCGGAGCCTTCGAAGGCGCACTCGCGCGTGCGCCCGTGCACCGACAGAGCAGCGATACCCGCGCTTTCCGCGATCCTTGCCACCCGCACGGCGTTGCGGTTGCTGCGATTCCAGCCGGTGCGGATCTTGAGCGTCACCGGAACCGCGACCGCGGCGACCACTGCCTCGAGGATGGCTGCGACGAGCGGCTCGTCCTGAAGCAGCGCCGAGCCGGCCGCCACGTTGCAGACCTTTTTCGCGGGACAGCCCATGTTGATGTCGATGATCTGCGCACCACGATCGACGTTGAAGCGCGCCGCGTCCGCCATGTTCGCCGGATCGGCGCCCGCGATCTGCACCACGATGGGATTGGATTCACCCCGATGGTCGCTGCGGCGAATCGACTTCGCCGTGCCGCGCAGGCGCGGATCGGACGCGACCATCTCCGACACCGCTAGGCCCGCCCCCAGCCGCTTGCAAAGCTGCCGGAACGGACGATCGGTGACGCCGGCCATCGGAGCGACGACCAGATTGTTTTCGATGTGATGGTTGCCGATGTACACAACGGAATTTGCAGCGCGGAGGGAGCGGATTATACCGAGTTTGTCGGCGTGGTGTCAGCGCGTTCGTCGGTTTTGTCGAACGACGCACGCGCCGTTGAAAAAAAACGACAACGCAATTCTCGCGCCGCGTGATTGGCACGCACCGATGCACGAAACCGCCGCGCAGTCCAATGTACGCGACCGCTCACTGGCGAAATTCGCTTCGACGCGCTAGCGCAATCCAAACAACATTGCGCGCGTGAATGATCTCTTCAGTGGAGGAATCGCGTCGAGCATAGTGAGCGCCAACCCGCGCGGCCAGCGCAGCAGCGCGACGTCGTTCCCGAATGCGCCTAGCAATCCGTGCGTGAAAGCGATGCCGGCCCAGCGATCTGGACGGCGGCGGCGCTGGAAGCGCGCGGTGCGATCGTGCGCCCCGATCTGATCGGGCGGTGTCACAAGCAACTCCTGCGCCAACTCCCATGCATCGCGCACGCCGAGATTGAATCCCTGTCCTGCGACCGGATGCAGCGCTTGCGCGGCGTTGCCTATCAGCAGCGTGCGCCGCGACGCGAGCGCGCTCGCCACGTCAAGCCTCAACGGGAACGTACGCCGTGCTTCGACCCGTTCCAGCGGGCACACACGCGATCCGAAACGCTGTTGCAGCTGCGCGAGAAATTCCGCGTCGGGCGACGCGACGAGCGCGGGCGCTGTTTCCGGAGCTGTCGTCCACACCAATCCGTAGTGATCGCCTTCAGGCAACAGCGCCATCGGTCCCTCGGGCGTGAAGCGCTCGTAGGCGACGCCTGCGTGCGGATCGCGCGGCCATACTCTCGCGACCAGCGCCACCTGGCCGTAGTCGTGATGATGGCGGCGAATCCCTTCCACGACGTCGCTGCCGCCGTCGGCGGCAACTGCGAGCCGCCCCGTCCATTCCGAAAGCGCGCCGTCACGCCGGCCCGACACGCACGCATAGGCGGGCGTCGATACGATGCGCTCGACCAGGAATTCGTGCTGCACCTGGGCGCCCGCGCGCACGAGCGCGCGGTCGAGCGTCGTCTGCAATGCATGATAGCTGACGACGTAGCCAAGCGCAGGCACACCCTGCTCGCCCGCGTCCAGCTGCGCGCTCCCGAAGCCTCCGCGCTGCGATATGTCGATGCGCGTGATCGGCGTCACCGCGCCGGTCTGCGCCGAGAGCTCGCTCCACACGCCCAGCCGCTCGTAGACCAGGCGCGAACCGTGCGACAACGCCAGCGAACGATCTCCGCGTGCGACCGTCCCCTGCTTGCGCGCGTCGAGCGCGACGACGTCGAGGTCGCCGCCGGCGCTCGACAGCGCCAGGGCCAATGTAGAGCCGACCGGCCCCGCGCCGGCGATCACTACGTCGTGAAGCATCGAATTTCGGCCGCGGCGCGAGTCCTGCTCGCCTTCAGCGCGCGCAAGCCGCTTCGACGTCGGCGACGGTCTTGGGAGTCGCCCCAGTCAGGTTGTCGTTGCCGTCGGTGGTGACCAGCACGTCGTCCTCGATGCGGACACCGATGTCCCAGAACGTCTCCGGAACGCTGTCGCCGGGCCGGATGTAGCAGCCGGGCTCGACAGTGAGCATCATGCCGGGCTCGAGCACGCGCGATTCGCCGTTGATGCGATAGAGTCCCACGTCGTGCACGTCGAGCCCGAGCCAGTGGCCGGCACGATGCATATAGAACTGCTTGTAGGTGCCGGACTCCAGCACGCCGTCGAGTGAGCCCTCGCACAGCCCGAGGTCGATCAGGCCCTGCGCGAGCACGCGCTCGGCGACCTCGTGGTAGTCGCGGAAAGCACGCCCTGGCTTGACCGCGTCGATGCAGGCGAGCTGCGCCTGCAGCACGAGCTCGTAAATGGCACGCTGCGGACCGCTGAACTTGCCGCCCACCGGATAGGTGCGGGTGATGTCCGAGGCGTAGCCATCGAATTCGCAACCGGCGTCGATGAGCATCAGGTCAGAGGGCTGGGTCTGCCGGTTGTTATCGCGATAATGAAGCACGCAGGCGTTCGGTCCCGACGCCACGATCGACGGATACGCCACCGCCTGTGCGCCCGAGCGCAGGAATTCATGCGCAAGCTCGGCTTCGACCTGGTATTCGAACCATCCCGGGCGCGTGCGTTCCATCGCGCGCCGGTGCGCGCGCCCCGAGATCTCGGCGGCGCGACGCAGGTTGGAAAGCTCGTGCTCATCCTTGTACAGGCGCATCGCGGCTAGCGGCGCGCGCACGTCCACGATCGTTTCCGGCGCCGCGATGCCTGTGCGCACGCGCTGACGCACGTCGTTGAGCGTGCGCGTGATCGACTCGTCCCAGCGCGCATACAGCCCTACCGGCGTGTATACGGCGCGCTGATCGCCGGTGAGCTCGGACAGTTTACCCGGCAGCTCGTCGATGGAATACGCCTCATCGAAGCCGAAGATCTCGCGCGCCGCGTCGGGACCGTAGCGAAAGCCATCCCAGATCTCGCGCTCGACGTTCTTGTCGCGGCAGAACAGGATCTGGCGCGATTCGCCGTCGGCGGCGCCTGCCGTGAGAACGATCACCGCTTCCGGCTCGGCGAATCCGCTGAGGTAATAGAAGTTGCTGTCGGGGCGATAGGGGTAATGGGTGTCCGCATTGCGTATCGCTTCCGGTGCGGTCGGAATGGCGGCGATGCCACCGCCGGTCTGGCGACGCATTTCCGCGATCAGGCGCGAGCGGCGAGCACGATGGTGCTGATGGTTGTAGTTCATCGCGGCAATATCGGGCGGGAGGTCCGGGTCGACGCATTATAAGCGAGAGGCGGCACCCGCTCTTGCGGTAACATTGCCCGCGTGACGTCGCCGCTGAACGAGACCGCCGACGCGCTGCCCGCAGGGATTCGCGAGGCCAAGCGCACGCTACGCGAGCGAGTGTTGTCGGAGAGAGACGAGCTTTCCGCCGATGCGCATCGACAGGCGAGTCTTGCGATCGCGACGGCGATTGCCGCCCGCGCCGATTTCCGCGCAGCGAACAGGGTTCTGCTGACGCTTCCTTTCGGCAGCGAATGGGACACCCTGACGCTGGTCGATGCCGCGCTTCAAGCCGGCAAGGCGGTCGCGTTGCCGCGCGTCAACGAACGCGAGCGCATGCTCGAGTTCTGCGCCGTGAGCGACGTTGCGAGCGAGGTGGCGGCCGGCTATCGCGGCATTATGGAACCGCAGCAGCGGTGCCAGCGACTCGCCGTTTCCGCGATCGACTGGGTGCTGGTACCCGGCGTGGCGTTCGATGCCGCATGCCGCAGGCTGGGCTACGGCGGAGGCTATTACGACCGCATGATGATGACGCTCGCCCCAGGGCGCGCACGCGTCGCCGGCGCGTTCGAGTTGCAGATCGTCGATCAGGTACCCGCGGCGGCGCATGACCTCACGGTCGACGCGGTCGTCACCGAACGGCGCACTCTGGCCCCTGCCCAGTGAGCGAAAGCCAGCGGTCGGCGCGCCGCCCGACGCGCGAGCGCTGCGCCGCAAGATCATGAGCAAGCGCTCCAATGCGCTGGTCGCCCTCGGTGTCACGCTGGCGATCCAAGCCTTCACCTCGCTCGCGGCGACCGCCGCGTCGGTGCTCGCCTCCGAGATCGGACGCGATGCCGGACTCAATCCGGCGCTGATCGGCGTGTTCGTCGGCACGCTCTACGTCGGGGCGATGTTCGCGAGCCTGGCGTCGGGCGGGTTTATCGAGCGCTACGGTGCAATACGCATCTCGCAGGCGTGCACAGTGGTGTGTGCGATCGGGCTCGCGCTGGTTACAGGTCCAACGTGGGCGTTGATCATCGCCCCGCTGGTCATCGGCGTGGGTTATGGGCCGATCACCCCGGCGTCATCGCACCTGCTCTCGCGCACCGCTTCACCCAGGACGATGGCGCTGACTTTTTCGATCAAGCAGACGGGGGTGCCGCTGGGCGCGGCGCTCGCCGGGGCGATGCTGCCAGTCATCACGTTGCACTATGGATGGCGCGCGGCGATCGGTGCGACCGCGTTCGCCGGCGTGCTCATCGCGATCGCCGCGCAGCCCTCGCGCGCCGCACTGGACGTGGGCATGATCCGCGAGCATCGGGTATCGCTCGAACGCTTGTTCTCGCCGCTCAGGGTGGTCGCGCGCAGCAGCGCGCTCGTGGAGCTCACCGGCATCGGATTTGTCTATGCCGCCACGCAGGTTTCCCTGCTGAGCTTCCTCGTCGTCTATATCAACCACGAAGTCGGACAGACGCTGGTGAGCGCCGGCCTCACGCTCGCGGTGGCGACGCTGGGCGGCGTGGTCGGACGGGTGAGCTGGGGCGTGATCGCCGACCGCTGGATCGCGCCGCGGCGCATGCTCGGCGTGCTCGGCGTGGTCGCCGGCACCTGCGCGATCCTTGTCGCAAGCTTCGACGCTGCGTGGCCCACGCCGGTGCGGATGCTGATCTGCGCGCTGTTCGGCATGAGTGCGATCGGCTGGAACGGAGTTCAGCTCTCCGAAGTCGCGCGCCAGTCGCCGCGCGGCCAAGCGGGCGCCGTCACCGGTGCTTCGGGATTCATCACGTTCTCCGGCGTGGTCGTCGGACCGCCGCTGTTCTCGCTGCTGGCCTCGCTGACCGGCAGCTATGCCGCCGGCTTCTGCGATCGGCGCGATCTGCCTCGGATCCGGCGTCTGGCTGCTGCGCCGATCGCGTGTCCGAACCCCTGCCCTCGGGTCTTGAATACGTTTGAACGGCGGCATCGTCGCGTGGTATCGTCAAACATAAACGGAATCGCCGACGTGCCGCCCACCGCGCACGCCCCGGCCGACCCGACGCCCACAATCCGCAACGGTCCTCGCACGTCCCGCCGCCTTTCCGCCGTTGCTGCCAGGAGTAGCCATGGACATGAAACCCGATGTCGATCCGCAGGAAACCCGCGAATGGATCGAAGCCATCGATGGCGTCCTCGAGCACGAAGGCCCGGAGCGCGCGCATTTCCTGATCGAGCAGATCATCGATGTGTCGCGGCGGCGCGGCGCGCACGTGCCGTTTTCTGCGAACACCGCGTACATCAACACGATTCCGGTCGACAAGCAGCCAAAGATGCCTGGCGACCAGACCATCGAGGAAAAGATCCGCAACTACGCGCGCTGGAACGCCATGGCGATGGTGGTGCGGGCCAACAAGGACACCAACGTCGGCGGCCACATCGCCAGCTACGCGTCGGCGGCGACGCTCTATGACGTCGGCTTCAACCACTTCTGGCATGCGCCTTCGGACGCGCATGGCGGCGACCTCGTGTTCGTACAGGGCCATTCAGCCCCCGGCGTGTACGCGCGCGCGTTCATGCTCGGACGCTTGACCGCCGAGCAGATGGACAACTTCCGCCAGGAAGTCGACGGCAAGGGAATCTCCTCGTACCCGCATCCGTGGCTCATGCCGGATTTCTGGCAATTCCCGACGGTATCGATGGGACTGGGCGCGCTGATGGCGATCTACCAGGCGCGATTCATGAAGTACCTGCAGGACCGCGGGCTGGCGAAGACCGAAGGGCGCAAGGTGTGGTGTTTCTGCGGCGACGGCGAGATGGACGAGCCCGAGTCGATGGGCGCCATCGGCATGGCGGCGCGCGAAAAATGCGACAACCTGATTTTCGTCATCAACTGCAACCTCCAGCGGCTCGACGGCCCGGTGCGCGGCAACGGCAAGATCATTCAGGAGCTCGAGGCCGATTTTCGCGGCGCTGGCTGGAATGTCATCAAGGTGGTCTGGGGCACGCGCTGGGATGCGCTGTTCGCCCGCGACAAAAAAGGCATCCTCATGCGGCGCATGATGGAGTGCGTCGACGGCGAGTACCAGACCTTCAAGTCCAAGGACGGCGCGTACGTTCGCGAATATTTTTTCAACACCCCGGAACTCAAGGCGCTGGTCGCGGACTGGTCGGACGAGGAGATCTGGAACCTGAACCGCGGCGGACACGATCCGCACAAGGTCTACGCCGCGTTCCGCTCGGCGGTGGAGCACAAGGACCAGCCGACCGTGATCCTGGCCAAGACCATCAAGGGCTTCGGCATGGGCGAGTCGGGCGAGGCGCAGAACATCACCCATCAGCAGAAAAAAATGTCGGTGGATTCGATCCGCCATTTTCGCGATCGATTCGCGATTCCCGTGCCCGACGACCAACTCGAGGACGTGCCGCTGGTGACCTTTCCCGAAGGCTCGCCCGAGCTCGAGTACATGCGCTCGCACCGGATGGCACTGGGCGGCTATTTGCCGGCGCGGCGGCGCAAGTCGCAGGCGCTGCCGACGCCGCCGCTGTCGGCCTTCGATCGATTCCTCAAGAGCACCGAGGATCGCGAGATCTCGACGACCATGGCATTCGTTCAGATCCTGCAGACGTTGATCCGCGACAAGACGCTTGGACGCCACATCGTGCCCATCGTCCCCGACGAGTCGCGCACCTTCGGCATGGAAGGCATGTTCCGCCAGCTCGGCATCTGGAACCAGCTCGGCCAGCTCTACACGCCGCAGGACGCCGACCAGCTCATGTTCTACAAGGAAACCAAGGACGGCCAGATCCTGCAGGAGGGCATCAACGAAGCCGGCGCCATGTGCGACTGGATCGCGGCGGCGACGTCGTATTCGACGCACGGCGTGCCGATGATTCCGTTCTACATCTTCTATTCGATGTTCGGCTTTCAGCGCATCGGCGATCTCGCGTGGGCCGCCGGCGACATGCGCTCGCGCGGCTTCCTTCTGGGCGGCACCGCCGGGCGCACCACGCTCAACGGCGAGGGCCTGCAACACGAGGACGGACATTCGCACCAGATCTCGGCGACGGTCCCCAACTGCATCTCGTACGACCCCACCTTCGGCTACGAGGTCGCGGTCATCGTCCAGGACGGCCTGCGCCGGATGGTTGCCGAGCAGGAAGACGTCTATTACTACCTGACAGTGATGAACGAGAACTACACGCAGCCGGCGATGCCGCAGGGCGCCGCGCCGGACATTCTCAAAGGCATGTACCTGCTGCAGCCGGGGGCGGAAAAGAGCAAGAGCAAGGCTCCGCGCGTGCAACTGCTGGGCTCAGGCGTGATTCTGCGCGAGTCGCTCGCAGCCGCCGAGATGCTGCGCAAGGAATGGGGTATCGAATCCGACGTGTGGGGCTGCCCGTCGTTCGTCGAGCTGGCGCGCGACGGCAATGCGGCGACGCGATGGAACATGTTGAACCCGACCGACAAGCAGCGCGTGCCGCACGTTACCGCGAAGCTGGCCGATACGCTGGGGCCGGTGATCGCTTCGACCGATTATGTGCGTGCGTTCGCCGACCAGATCCGCGCCTTCGTTCCACGCCGTTACGTCGTTCTCGGCACCGACGGCTTCGGGCGATCGGACACGCGCGAAAAGCTCCGCCGTTTTTTCGAGGTCGATCGAAACTACATCACCGTAGCAGCGCTGAAAGCGCTGGCCGACGAAGGAACGTTGCCGGCGACCAAGGTTGCCGAGGCCATCGCCAAGTACGCCATCGATCCCGCGAGGCCCGCGCCATGGACCGCCTGAGCGCGCACGGAGGCATGCGATGAGCGCGATCGAGGTCAAGGTCCCGGACATCGGCGACTTCACCGACGTGCCGGTGATCGAGGTGCTGGTCAAGGCCGGCGACACGGTCAAAGCCGAGGACTCGCTGGTCACGCTCGAATCCGACAAGGCGACGATGGACGTGCCGGCGCCCGCCGCGGGCGTGGTCCAGGAGCTGCGGGTCAAGGTCGGCGACAAGCTGAGCGAAGGCAGCGTGATCCTGGTCCTGGACTCCGCCGCAGCGGCGCCGGCCGCCAAGCCTGCGCAGTCCGCCTCCGCGTCGCCGCCTGCGGCGAGCGCCGCGAAGACCGCCGCGCCTGCCTCGCCCAAGGCCGCGCCATCCGCCGGGTCTACGCTGGTGGTGAAAGTGCCGGACATCGGAGACTTCAGCGATGTGCCGGTGATCGAGGTGTTCGTCAAGGTCGGAGACACGGTCAAGGCCGAGGATTCGCTGGTCACCCTCGAATCCGACAAAGCCACGATGGACGTGCCGGCGCCGGCCGCCGGCGTGGTCAGTGAAGTCCGGGTCAAGGTTGGCGACAAGGTCAGCGAAGGCACGCCGATCGTAATGCTGGAAAGCAGCGCTGCAGGCGCGAGTGCGGCCGCCCCGCCGGCATCCGCTGCGGCATCGGGGCCAGCGCCCGCCGTGCCGGCACCTGTTTCGGCCAAACCTTCCGAAGCTCCCGCGCCCGCTCGACCGAGCGCGCCGCCCGCGAGCGCGCCGATCGACTCGACCGCCTTCAAGAGCGCGCACGCGTCGCCGTCGGTGCGCGCCTTTGCGCGCGAGCTCGGCGTCGATCTCACCAGGATCAAGGGCACCGGCCTCAAGGACCGGATTCTGCTCGAGGACGTGCAGCGATTCGTCAAGGGTGTAATGACCGCGGCGCCCGCCATTGCGGCAGGCGCGACCGGAGAGGGGCTTGGATTGGTTCCTTGGCCAAAGGTCGACTTCGCGAAGTTCGGGCCGGTCGAATCCAAGCCGTTGTCGCGGCTCAAGAAGATCTCCGGCGCCAACCTGCACCGCAACTGGGTGATGATCCCGCACGTCACCAATCACGACGACGCCGACATCACCGACCTCGAAGCGTTTCGCGTCCAGCTCAACAAGGAAAACGAGAAGTCAGGCCTCAAGGTGACGATGCTCGCCTTCCTGATCAAGGCGTGCGTCTCGGCATTGCGCAAGTTTCGCGAGTTCAACGCCTCGCTGGACGGGGACAACCTCGTCTACAAGCAGTACTTCCACATCGGCTTCGCCGCCGACACGCCCAACGGGCTGGTCGTGCCCGTGATCAAGAACGCCGATCAGAAGGGCATCATGGCCATCGCCAGGGAAATGGGCGAGCTGTCGGCGAAGGCACGCGAGGGCAAGCTCGGTCCGGCCGACATGCAGGGCGGCTGCTTCTCGATTTCGAGCCTGGGCGGCATCGGCGGCACCTATTTCACGCCGATCATCAATGCGCCCGAAGTCGCGATCCTGGGTGTGTGCCGGTCGAGCACGCGGCCGGTGTGGAACGGCAAGGAATTCACGCCGCGTCTGATTCTTCCGCTGTCGCTGTCATGGGATCACCGCGTGATCGACGGGGCGTCCGCGGCGCGCTTCAACAGCTACCTGATCGCATTGCTCGCCGACATGCGGCGAGTGATGCTCTAGAGCCTTACGATGCCCGCGATCGAGGTCAAGGTCCCCGATATCGGTGATTTCACCGACGTCCCAGTGATCGAGGTGCTGGTGAAAGCCGGCGATCGCATCAAGGCCGAGGATTCGCTGGTCACGCTCGAATCCGACAAGGCGACCATGGACGTGCCGTCGCCGGCTGCCGGCACGGTCCAGGAAGTGCGTGCCAAGGTGGGAGACAAGCTCTCGCAGGGCAGCGTCGTGATCGTGCTCGACACTGAAGGCGCGCCGGACGCGAAACCGTCGCCCGCACCGTCACCCGCGCCGGCCGCCGCGCCGCAACCTTCCGCGTCGACACCGGCACAGCCTTCGCCGCCCTCCGCCTCGACAGCACCGGCCGCATCCACCGCGGCCGCGTACGGCGGCAACGTCGACGTCGAATGCGAGATGCTCGTTCTCGGCGCCGGACCCGGCGGCTACAGCGCTGCCTTCCGTAGCGCCGACCTGGGAATGAAGACCGTGCTGGTCGAGCGTTACGCGACATTGGGCGGAGTGTGCCTGAACGTAGGATGCATTCCGTCGAAGGCGCTGCTCCACGTCGCCGCGGTGATGGACGAGGCGGTGGCACTGGGCGAGCACGGCATCGCCTTCGGCGCGCCGAAGGTCGATCTCGCGAAGCTGCTTGGCTGGAAGAACAAGGTCGTCGGCAAGCTCACCGGCGGCCTCGCGGGAATGGCGAAGGCGCGAAAGGTCGAGGTGTTGCGCGGGGTCGGCACGCTTCTCGACGCGCATCATCTTGCGGTCGAACTGACCGACGGCCTGGCGCAGAATCGCACCGGCAGCAGGAAGGTCGTTCGTTTCCAAAAAGCGATCATTGCCGCCGGCTCGCAATCCGTTCGCCTGCCGTTCGTGCCGGACGATCCGCGCATCGTCGACTCGACGGGCGCGCTGTTGCTGCAGTCGGTGCCCAAGCGCATGCTCGTGGTGGGCGGCGGCATCATCGGCCTGGAAATGGGAACGGTGTATTCGACGCTGGGGAGCCGCCTCGACGTCGTGGAAATGCTCGATGGGTTGATGCAGGGCGCGGACCGGGACCTGGTCAAGGTCTGGGAAAAAATGAACAAGCCGCGCTTCGATCGGGTGATGCTCAAGACCAAGACCGTCGCCGTCGAAGCGAAAAAGGACGCCGTGTACGTGAGCTTCGAGGGCGAGCAGGCGCCCAAGGGTCCGCAGCCCTACGACATGGTGCTGCTCGCCGTCGGGCGCAGTCCCAACGGCGGCAAGATCGGCGCCGAGAAGGCCGGCGTCGCCGTCACCGATCGCGGATTCATTCCGGTCGATGAGCAGATGCGCACCAATGTCGCGCACATTTTCGCGATTGGCGACATCATCGGCCAGCCGATGCTGGCGCACAAAGCGGTGCACGAAGGTCATGTGGCGGCCGAGGTCGCGGCCGGTCACAAGTCGTTTTTCGACGCGCGCGTCATCCCGTCGGTCGCATACACCGATCCCGAAATCGCCTGGGTCGGCATCACCGAGGACGAGGCCCGCGCCAAGGGCATCAAGGTGCAGAAGGGCCTGTTTCCATGGGCAGCGTCGGGACGCGCAATAGCCAATGGGCGCGACGAGGGCTTCACCAAGCTGCTGTTCGACGAGACCACGCACCGCATCGTCGGTGGCGGCATCGTCGGCACGCACGCGGGCGATCTGATCAGCGAGTTGGCACTCGCGGTGGAGATGGGCGCCGACGCCGTGGATATCGGGCGCACCATCCACCCGCATCCGACGCTGGGCGAAACCATGGGCCTCGCCGCCGAAGCGTTCGAGGGCGTGTGCACCGATCTTCCGCCCGTTCGCAAAAAACCATGACCCAGGACGAAAAGAAACAGGCCGTTGCCCGCGAAGCGCTCAAGTACGTAGTCACCGGTGCCTATGTCGGCGTGGGTAGCGGCTCTACGGCAAATTTCTTCATCGACGAGCTGGCGACGATCAAGGGCCGCATCAAGGGCGCGGTGGCCAGCTCGACGCATACCGCCGAGCGCCTGAAGGGTCACGGCATCGACGTCGTGGAGCTGGTTGACGTCGATGAACTGCCCGTCTACATCGACGGCGCCGACGAAGTCACCGAGCACGGTGCCATGATCAAGGGCGGTGGCGGTGCACTCACTCGCGAGAAAATCGTCGCTGCGGCCGCCGACAAATTCATTTGCGTCGTCGACGATTCGAAGCTGGTCGGGGTGCTGGGGGGGTTCCCGCTTCCCGTCGAGGTCATTCCGATGGCGCGCAGCATCGTCGCCCGCGAACTGATCAAGCTCGGCGGCACGCCGCAGCTGCGCGAGCATTTTGTCACCGACAACGGCAATGTCATCCTCGACGTCGAGGACCTGACCATCCTCGATCCCGCAGGGCTCGAGGGGCAGATCAATCACATCGTCGGCGTTGTCACCAACGGCCTGTTTGCGCGCCGCGGGGCGGATGTGATCCTGGTCGGCAGCGACACGGGCGTGCGGATCCTCGACGCGCACAAGTTCTGAGTCGGCAAGTCGGGCGACTTGACCCTCGTCGTTGCACCGACCCAAGGTCTCGGGGACGCGCTGTTGGTATCGGCACACTCTTGCGGGCGTGTGGGCATTTGTG
>DASXBS010000064.1:0-14083 GCA_036491555.1 Casimicrobiaceae bacterium | reverse complement strand
TACGGAATCAAGCCCGCGGTGACCGCGATCGTCGCGCACGCGGCGTGGCGCATCGGGTCGCGCACGCTGCGCTCCCCGGCGTTGTGGACCATCGCCGCACTCGCCTTCGTCGCAATCTATGCTTTCGCGGTGCCCTTCCCGGCGATCGTGCTCGCGGCGGGCGCGATCGGCGCGATCGGCGGACGCGTCGCGCCGGCCCAGTTCGCGGGCGCGAGCGCGCACTCGGCGGCGAGCGGCGCCCACCGTGCTGCCGTGATCGACGACACGACGCCGACGCCCGCGCACGCGCGGTTTCGCGCGCCGCGGCTGGCGCTGGTGGTCGCCTTCGGCGTGGTGCTGTGGGCGGCGTCGCTGGGCACGCTAGCGTTCGCGGCGAGCGGCGCGCCCGCGCTCGCGCAGATGGGATGGTTTTTCACCAAGGCTGCGCTGCTGACCTTCGGCGGCGCGTACGCGGTGCTTCCCTACGTCGTACAGGGAGCGGTGCAAACCTACGGCTGGCTGAGTGCGACGCAGATGATCGACGGGCTTGCACTGGGCGAGACGACTCCGGGACCGCTGATCATGGTCGTCGCCTTCGTCGGTTTCGTCGGCGGATGGAACGTGCAGGCCTTCGGTCCCGATCAGCTTCCGCTTGCGGGCATCATCGCCGCGTGCGTGGCGACGTGGTTCACCTTCCTGCCCAGCTTCGTATTGATTTTCGCGGGTGGCCCGCTGATCGAGTCGACGCATGGGCAGCTTCGCTTCAGCGCGCCACTAACGGCCGTCACCGCGGCGGTAGTGGGCGTCATCGTCAATCTCGCGGTGTTCTTCGCAATACACGTGTTCTGGCCGCGAGGTTTCAGCGGGCCTTTCGAGTGGCCGTCGATGGTGATCTGCGCGCTCGCGGCAGCAGCACTGTTTCGTTTCAAGGTCGGCGTGATCCCGGTGATCGCGGCGAGCGCAGTGCTGGGACTCGTGTTCTACTTCGCGGCGAACTGACGCTCGTTTCGGTGCGCCTTGCGGCCACCCTGGATCGGGCGTTTATGCGCGATCGCAACGCCGCAATAGCTTGGCATGCGCATCGTAGTTGGCTTGGGAAACGCGCCGTCAGTCCTCGATCCACTTCCCGGTGGATGGCTCATCGAAGCGCTCGAGCAGCATTTTCATTCGCCGGATCGCGTACCAGGTCAACGCGCTGCCGAGTACGATGCCGGCGAGCACGACCCCGAAGCGGAGCGGTTGACGGCCGTCGATCACCGTCGCCACGGCGCTCGCCACGGCGCTGGCACCAGCGAAGGCCGCGAGCACCCATAGCTTGAGCAACGCATACAACCCTGCTGTCGGGTGCTCCAGGCGGCGGCGATCGATGTCTTTCGTCAGATCGCGCGCGACGTGGAGATACTCGCCCTGTGCTTCGGGAAATGGAATTCTCAGTTGGACGGCTGATCGTGTCGATGCATTCAAGACGATTTCCTTTCGCGCCGTCTAGTAGTAGCGGCTGCCGATGTTGCGTTCGAGATCGCGGATACGACGCTCGACCTCGAACACGTCTTTCGCCTGCGCGAGATACGCTTCGCGAGCGCTCTGGCGCTGCCGCCAGAACCAGGCATCGAGGCGGTTGAGCCAACCTTTGCGCTCCAGCGGCGCGGCGTTGCGGGGTGCGGCCGTTGCGCGCGAAGGCGGCGCGGCCGCGGGAACCTCGTTGCGCACCGGAAAGCGCGCATGCAGCGTGATGGCATCGGCGAGCAGCGTGGTGCCTTGGCTGAGGGCACCGAAGGGGTATCGATCGGTGTTCATGGTTCTCCTTTAAGTCGTATGGACTCGATGGATCTCACGCGGGCAGCGATAGCTGCGCCGCACACGACTGAAGGTAGGGGTGACGACGAAGATAGTCCAATCGCCGTTTTCGATCGAAGCCATCGACTTGCGTAATGCTGTGCAACGCTTTGGTGCAACGCGTTATTTTCCGGCGCCACCGTGATCCCTGCATTTGGCCACGCTTGGCCGACGTTGCATCGGCTAGAATGGCCCGCTCTTCCACGCAGAACCGCCGATGTCATCGCTCAAATTCCTGCTCGACCAGAACCGCAGCTGGAGCGCCGCGGTGCGCGAGCGCGATCCGCAATTCTTTTCTTCGCTCGCCTCGCAGCAGGCGCCGCGCTTCCTGTGGATCGGGTGCTCGGACAGTCGCGTTCCGGCCAACGAGATCGTCGACCTCCCGCCGGGTGCGTTGTTCGTCCACCGCAACGTTGCGAACGTGGTCGTGCACACCGACCTGAACTGCCTGTCGGTGCTGCAGTTCGCGGTCGACGCGCTGAAGGTCGCGCACGTGCTCGTCGTCGGACACTACGGGTGCGGCGGCGTGCACGCGGCATACCAGGCGCGGCCGCTGGGACTCATCGACAACTGGCTGCGCCACGTGCAGGACGTCGCCGCGAAGCACGCGCCGCTGCTCGCAAGCCTGCCCGACGACAACACCCGCGAGGATCGGCTGTGCGCGCTCAACGTCGTCGAGCAGGTCGTCCACGTCTCGCGCACGACCATCGTGCAGGACGCATGGCGTCGCGGGCAGGCACTATCGCTGCACGGATGGATCTATCAGCTCAGCGACGGCCTCATCACCGATCTCGGCATGACCGCGGAGAACCAGGCTGCGCTGGAGTCAGGCTACGCGGCGTCGATCGCGCGGCTGGCGCGATGATCCCCATCGCGTAGGCACTGGAGCGCGCGTTGCGCGCCGTCGACCACCCGCGGTCAGCGCCGTCCCGCCGACAATACGCCGGACACTTCGCGCACCAGCGCCAGCGATCGCTTCAGCTGCGCCAGATCGGCGACCTCGAGCGTGAACGACATGCGCGCCTGCAGGTTGCGCGAGAGCGTGTTCACCGCGGTGACGTTGATTTTCTCGCGTGAGAAGACTTCCGACACGTCGCGCAGCAGCCCTTGGCGGTCCATCGCCTCAACGATAACGTCAACCGGGAACACTTCCTCACGCGGGCGCCCCCAGTCCGCGGTGATGAAGCGCTCTGGCTGGCGCTCGCGCAGGCGCTCGACGTTGGCGCAGCTCTGGCGGTGGATCGAGATGCCCTTGCCGCGCGTGACGAAGCCGACGATCGGATCGGGCGGCGCCGGCTTGCAGCAGCGCGCGAGTCCCGTCATCAGCCGGTCGACGCCGACGATGAGAATTCCGCTGCCCGAGCCCGCCGCCTTGCTCTGGCGGACGACAGTGGGATCGCCGACCGCGGGCGCGGCGTCGGGCTTCGCGAGCCCCTGGATCGCGGCCTGCAGCGCGCGCGTATTTATCTCGGTGCGCGCGACCGCTGCGAAAAAATCCTCGAGCTTGGCGAAGCCCGCGGCATGCGCCAACGAGTCGAGGTTGAGCGCGGTCATGCCCGCGCGCGAGAGTTCGCGCTCGACCGCGGCACGGCCCTGCGCGATGGTTTCCTCGAGCTGCTGCGCCTTGAACCACTGGCGCACCTTGGCGCGCGCGTGGCGGCTGTGCACGTAGCCGAGGTCGGCGTTGAGCCAGTCCCGGCTGGGGCCCACTGAGGGCCCGCCCTGCTTCGTCGAGATGATCTCGACCCGCTGTCCGTTCTGCAGCGGATGATTGAGCGGCACCATCGCGCCATCGACGCGCGCACCGCGGCAGCGATGGCCGAGGCTGGTGTGCACCGAGTACGCGAAGTCGACCGGCGTCGCGCCGCGCGGCAGGTCGACCACGCGGCCCTGCGGCGTGAGCACGTAGATGGTATCAGTGAACACGCTGGACTTGAATTGCTGCAGCCACTCGCCGCCGCTGGCTACCGCGTCCTTCCAGTCGAGCACCTGGCGCAGCCATGCGATCTTCTCTTCGTAGCCCGGGTCGCGTCGCCGCTGTCCGGTACCTTCCTTGTAGCGCCAGTGCGCTGCGACGCCGTACTCGGAGTGCTGGTGCATCTCGTGCGTGCGAATCTGCACTTCGAGCGGCCGGTCGTCAGGCCCGCTTACCGCAGTGTGAAGCGAGCGGTAGTCGTTGGCCTTGGGCTTGGCGATGTAGTCGTCGAACTCTCTGGCGAGCGGCGTCCACAGGTTGTGCACGACGCCGAGCGCCGCGTAGCAATCCTTGACCTCGTCGACCAGGATGCGCACCGCGCGAATGTCGTACACCGAGTCGATGCCCGACTGCTTGCGCCGCATCTTGTTCCAGATGCTATAGATGTGCTTGGGACGCCCGTAGACCTCGGCCTTGATGCCGGCCGCCGCGAGCTCGCGCTTGAGCACGCTCTTGACGTCCTCGATGTAGTGCTCGCGATCGAGCCGCCGCTCGTCGAGAAGCTTCGCTATCTGCTTGTAGGTCTCGGGTTCGAGGGCACGCAGCGCCAGGTCCTCGAGCTCCCACTTCAACTGCCAGACCCCGAGCCGATTGGCTAGCGGCGCGAACAGGTCCTGCGTTTCGCGCGCTGCTTGCGCGCGCGCCTCCGTATCGGCGTTGATCAGGAAGCGCAGCGCCTGCGTGCGCTCGGCGAGCTTGATGAGCACGACACGGATGTCGCCGACCATCGCCAGCAGCATCTTGCGCAGGTTCTCGGCCTGGGTGTCTCGTGCTTCCTTGGCGACCGCTTCCGGCGCTGCCCCTGATGCACGTATGGCCCCCATGCGCGCGACGCCGACGACCAGCGCGTGCGCCTCCTCGCCGAAGCGCGTCTTGAATTCGTCGTCGTCGAAGCCGGCGCAATGCGGGTATCCGAGCAGCACGGACGCGCGCACCGACACGGCGTCGAGCTTGAGCCCCGCGACAATCGCGGCGGTGCCGAGCGCACGATCGAGCCAGGGCTCGCCGTCGCTGTTGCACAGATCGCCGTAGCGCTCGCGCGCGGCATCGACCGCGACCGCGAGCGCCTTGCGCTCGTCGGGCGTGTACGCCGCGCCGGCCTTGTCGAGCCAGGCAGCGAGCGCGGCCGGTGCGGCGTTGAGCGGAGCGGAATGGGCGACGGCAACCATGGGCGAATTATACCGGCGGCATGATGCCGGCTAAGTCAGGCTGCTTCTAAGCTAATGCGCCGACGCTCCAGCCCGGACGTCGATTTACCCTGCCGTCGATTCACGCCTGCGCGTGGGCCGCGCGGAGACCTTACGCCGCGACCTTTGCGATCACATCCGCAATGCCGCGCGCGCAACGATCGGCGACGTCGGCATCGCGCGCCTCGACCATCACGCGCAATACCGGCTCGGTGCCCGAGGGACGCAGCAGCACGCGGCCTGAGCCGTCGAGCGTGGCGACGGCATCGCGCTGCGCGCGCTGGATCGCGTCGCTCGCGCCCCACTCGAACCCGCGCCGGATGGGTACGTTGATTAGGCGCTGCGGAAACAGGGTCGCGTCGGCCGTCGCTTGCGCCAGCGTCATCTTCTGCTCGCGGAGCGCGCGAAACACCGCCAGGGCGGCGACGATCGCGTCCCCTGTGGTGTGCTTATCGAGGCAGATGATGTGGCCCGAATTCTCGCCGCCCAGGATCCAGCGCTTTTGCTGCATCATCTCGAGGACGTAGCGGTCGCCGACCGCCGCCCGCGCGAGCTCGATGCCGTGCCTGCCGAGCGCCTGCTCGAAGCCGAGGTTGCTCATCTGCGTGCCGACGATGCCGCCGCTCATCGCGCCGCGGCGCCAATAGTCGAGCGCGATCACGTAAAGCAACTGGTCACCGTCGTAGCATTCGCCGTCGGCATCGACCATGATCAGCCGGTCGCCATCGCCGTCGAGCGCAACCCCGAAGTCGGCGCGATGCTCGACCACCGCGCGCATCAGATGCGTCGGGTTCGTCGCCCCCACGCCTTCGTTGATGTTGAGCCCGTCGGGCTCGTCGCCGATGGCGACGACGTCAGCGCCGAGCTCATGGAATACCGGCGGCGCCACGTGATAGCCCGCACCGTGCGCGCAGTCGACCACGATCTTCAGGCCCTTGAGATCGAGCTCGTTGGGGAACGTGCCTTTGCAGAATTCGATATAACGTCCGGGAGCGTCGTTGAGCCGGCGCGCCTTGCCGAGCTCGGCGGAAGGGACGCAGCTTATCGGCTCGCCCATTCGCTGCTCGATAGCGTGTTCGACGGCGTCGGGAAGCTTGGTGCCCGCCGCCGAGAAGAACTTGATTCCGTTATCCTCGAACGCGTTGTGCGAGGCGCTGATGACGATGCCTGCCGACAGGCGGAGCGCGCGCGTGAGATACGCGACCGCGGGCGTGGGCAGCGGCCCGGACAGGTAGACGTCGACGCCGGCGGCCGAGAGACCGGATTCCAGCGCCGCTTCGAGCAGGTAGCCTGAGATGCGCGTGTCCTTGCCGATCAGCACCGCGGGCCGGTAGCCACCTTCCGGGCCGGGATGCGCCGACTGCGCGGCCAGCACGCGTCCAGCGGCGTAGCCCAGGCGCAGCACGATTTCCGGTGTGATCGGCGCCTCGCCTACGCGGCCGCGCACACCGTCGGTGCCGAAGTATTGTTTAGTCATTCACGGCCTGCCATACCTTGAGTGCGTCGACGGTCTCGCGCACGTCGTGCACACGAACGATCGATGCGCCACGCGCGACGGCGGCGAGCGCGGCAGCGACGCTGCCGGCGACGCGATCGTCGACCGCGCGACCGGTGATCACTCCGATGGTCGCCTTGCGCGACAAGCCCGCGAGTACGGGGTAACCCAGTGCCACGATCTGCTCCAGTCTTCGCAACAAGGCGAGATTATGGTGCACAGTCTTGCCGAAACCAAAGCCCGGATCCACCACGAGCCGATCGGCGGCGATGCCGGCGGAACGACAGGCGTCGATGCGCTCGCGCAGGAACAACACGACTTCGGCGACGACGTCGTCGTAGTCTACGGATTGCTGCATGGTGGCGGGCTCGCCCTTCATGTGCATCAGGCAAACCGCTACGGGTGATGTGGCGCCGGCGATCGCATCGATCGCTCCGGACGCGCGCAGCGCTTCGACGTCGTTGATCATGCCGGCCCCGGCGGCGATCGCCGCGCGCATGACTGCGGGCTTGCGCGTGTCGACCGAGATCGGCACGTTCCGCTGATCGCATTCTGGGTGCAGCGCCTCGAGCAGCGGCAGCACACGTTCGAGCTCGGCCTGCTCGCTCACGGCGGCCGCGCCGGGTCGGGTCGATTCGCCTCCGATGTCGAGCAGGTGGGCGCCGTCGTCGAGCAGCTTGCGTGCGTGCGCCAGCGCCGCATTGGCGAGTCGCCCGCCGTCGGAGAACGAATCGGGGGTGACATTGACCACGCCCATGACGCGCGGCGCGTCGAGCGCGAGGCGGAGCGCGCCGCAGGTCAGCGTGCCCGGCATCGCAGCCAACGTGCGCGCTTCGTTGCGACGCGAGGTGCGCGCAGCGCGACGGTCAAAAAATTGGGGCACCGCGTGGGTGCCCCAGGGATCGTCGCCACAATGGCGCTCGTGTTCGAGTCTGCGCGAGACTTAAGCCGAACTCAGGCTGGCTTGACCGTGGGCGCAGCGTCGGGACCGGCGTCGGGGCCGAAGGTCGTGCCGGGTGCCGCCGAAGGCACCGGCTTGGGCGGACGCGGCGGACGGCCCTGCATGATGTCCTCGACCTGGTCGGAGTCGAGCGTCTCCAGCTCGAGCAGCGCCTTGGCCATGTTCTCGACCTTGTCGCGGTTGGTCTCGATCAGCTTGCGCGCCAGCGCGTACTGTTCGTCGATGATGCGGCGGATCTCGAGGTCGACCTTTTGCATGGTCGCCTCCGACACGTTTTTCTGCGTCGCGATCGAGCGGCCGAGGAACACCTCGCCCTCGTTTTCGGCGTATACCATGGGGCCCAGGATGTCGGACATGCCGTAGCGCGTGACCATGTCGCGCGCCATCTGCGTCGCGCGCTCGAAGTCGTTGCCGGCCCCGGTGGTCATCTGATCCATGAAGATTTCTTCGGCAATGCGGCCGCCGAACAGCACGGCGATGCGTTGCAGCAGGAAGTCGCGATCGTACGAATAACGGTCGGCCTCGGGCAGCTGCATGGTCACGCCCAGTGCGCGTCCGCGCGGGATGATCGTGACTTTATGCACCGGGTCGGACTTGGGCAGCAGCTTCGCCACCACCGTGTGGCCCGACTCGTGGTACGCGGTATTCTTTTTCTCCTCGTCGGACATGACCATCGATTTGCGCTCGGCGCCCATCATGATCTTGTCCTTGGCCATCTCGAAGTCGTGCATGTCGACCAGGCGCTTGCTCTTGCGCGCGGCGAACAGTGCGGCTTCGTTGACCAGGTTGGCGAGGTCCGCGCCGGAGAACCCGGGCGTACCGCGGGCGATGATCTCCGCCTTCACGTCAGGCGCGACCGGAACCTTGCGCATGTGAACCATGAGGATCTGCTCGCGGCCCCGGATGTCGGGCAGCGGCACCACGACTTGGCGGTCGAAGCGGCCCGGACGCATCAGCGCCGGATCGAGCACGTCGGGACGGTTGGTGGCGGCGATGACGATCACGCCCGAGTTGCCTTCGAAGCCGTCCATCTCGACCAGCAATTGATTGAGCGTCTGCTCGCGCTCGTCGTTGCCCCCGCCCAGCCCCGCGCCACGCTGCCGGCCGACCGCGTCGATTTCGTCGATGAACACGATGCACGGCGCGTTCTTTTTCGCCTGCTCGAACATATCGCGGACACGTGCCGCGCCGACGCCGACGAACATCTCGACGAAGTCGGAACCGGAAATCGAGAAGAACGGAACCTTGGCCTCGCCCGCGATCGCCTTGGCGAGCAGCGTCTTGCCGGTGCCGGGGTTGCCGACCATGAGCACGCCGCGCGGAATGCGTCCGCCGAGCTTCTGGAACTTGGAGGGGTCGCGCAGGAACTCGACCAGCTCGCCCACTTCTTCCTTGGCCTCGTCGCAACCGGCGACGTCGGCGAAGGTGACGGTGTTATTGGACTCGTCGAGCATGCGCGCCTTGCTCTTGCCGAACGAAAACGCCCCGCCGCGGCCGCCACCCTGCATCTGGCGCATGAAGAAAATCCACACGCCGATCAGAAGCAGCATCGGGAACCACGAAATGAATACCTGCGCGAGGAAGCTCTGCTCCTCCTCGGGCTTGGCCTGAACCTTGACCCCGTCCTTGATCAGGTCGCCGACCATCCACAGGTCGCCAGGACTGTAGGTCATGTTGTTCTTCTTGTCGGTGCCGACCCACTTGATGGTGCGGCCTTCGATGACCGCGGACTCGACCTTGCCCTGCTTGGCCTGGTCCATGAAGTCGGAATAGGACACCGCTTCCCGCGTGGTTTGGCGGGCGTCGAATTGCTTAACGACGGTGATGACCACCAGGCCGATGACCAGCCAGATGCCGATGTTCTTAACCAGATTATTCAACGTGATTCCTCAGTTTCTTCAGGCCGACCCCAAGAGTTGGCCCGAACCGGTCATTCTATGCCTTACCGCCCTCTGCCGCCACGCCGCGAGCGCGATCGGCCGGCTGGAGCCGCTTGCCGACCAGATAAACCTCCGGACTGCGGTCCCGCGACGCCTTGGGCTTGCGGGCGTAAACTTTGTCGAAACGGGCCTGCATCGCCGTCTGGAACTCGGGAAATCCGGCGCCCTGAAAAGCCTTGACCACCAAATCGCCGCCGGGTTGCAACCACTCTTCGGCAAAATCCAGCGCCAATTCACCCAGATACACGCTTCGCGCCTGGTCCGCGGACTGGACCCCACTTAGGTTGGGGGCGAGGTCCGACAGGACAAGATCAGCCTTTTTCCCGCGCAGCGCCGCGACAAGCGTGGCAATGCCCGAATCCTCGCGGAAGTCGCCCTGGATGAATTCGACCCCGGGCATTCCGTCCATGGGCAGGAGATCGATCGCAATGACGCGTCCCGATGCGCCAAGCTTCTCGCGAACGACCTGCGACCAGCTGCCCGGCGCCGCTCCCAGATCGATGACGGTCATCCCGGCGCGCAGGAGCTTGTCCTTGTCGATGAGCTCCGCCAGTTTGAAGGCGGCGCGGGATCGGTAACCCAGGCGTTTGGCCTCGGTCACGTAGTGGTCCAAAACGTGCTCCTGCATCCACGCCTTGTTGAAACGGTGCTTTTTACCCGTCGGATTGCGTGGATTGCGCGCAGTCGCCATGGCCTCATTGTAAATCTGACCGAGAAAGACTACCGATGAAGACCTACAACGTTGCACTCCCCGAAATGGCGATCGTCGCCGCGACGCGAGGCATGGCTGGTGCCGGTGCCGGGCTTCTCCTCAGCCAATACCTGCAACCGGAAACGCGACGCACGCTGGGCTGGGCGTTGCTGGCGATCGGAGCGTTGTCGACGATTCCCATCGCGATGGCGCTGTTCGCGAAGCGCGAGCCCGCCGACCGCGAGTTCTACGAGAAATAGCCATCCTGCCGCGGCGTGCCCGCATCACGATGGACAGAGGCCTAATTCGCACCACACCGGCGGCCCTGCCGCACAGTCCCGATCGGCCGCGGTCCGAAGCCAAGGCTGCGCGCTGTCTGCGCAAGTTCCTGCGCGTTTTCCCCGGAGGCTTTGGCGACGAAAACTATCTGGCCTGGGAGCGCGATTACAAATGGCGTGCGCACGAACAGTGGGAGGCGCTGCTCGGACGTTCTGCGCTCCGCGCACTGATCCGCGAGGGCGAGTACATGGAAGCCGCGGCACGCGCTGTCCGCATCGAGTCGCGCACCAACCTGCTCTTCTCGTTCGAGAAAATGGCGTTGCGCGACGCCGTCCGCTCGGTGCAGGGCGCGAAGACGTTTGCTGAAGGATTACATGATTTCCTGCATGGACCGAAAGCGATGCCACAGCGCTTCGAGCGCTGGTGTCGGACCGTCAGTGCGTTGCCGCGACGGCAGACGCGCGTACTCACCTGGCCGCTGGTGACGGTGTTCGGCTTTATCGCGCAGCCTGATGTGCACATGTTCCTCAAGCCCAATGTCACCCGCATCGCGGCGAAGGCCTACGGATTCGATTTCCGCTATCAGTCGCTCCCCGCGTGGAGCGTCTACCAGAACCTGCTCGATTTCGCCGAAACCGTGCGCCGCGACGCGCGTGGTCTTCGACCGCGCGACATGATCGACCTGCAATCGTTCATCTGGGTGCTCGGGTCGGAAGAATACGCGTAACGCGTCATCGACTCAGCAATGGGAGACATGAACATGGCCACCATTGAAAAGGACAACGAAGTACTCACTCTCATCAACGTTTCACCCCAAAACGGCGAAGTTCGAGCCAATCCTGTGCATGTGGTAGAGGAAGCTATCGCGATCTGAGGTCCGCAGCGGAGGAGTGGTTCTTCAGAAGCATTTTTTCGCCAATTTGTCATGCGTCGCATTGGTCAGCATCAACGTCGCCGAACCGCAATACTTGTGGTACTTCGCCACCATTTCACCCTTGACTATCACCGGCGCAAGTGATGCGATTGCGGGCAGCTTTGGGAGGAGCGCGTGGAGATCATTCGCCGAACCGACATCGAGTCTTTCGCCAACGGTGGCGTGACGTCCGAGCAACTGCTGTTCCCGGAGAATTCGC
The DNA here is from genome assembly GCA_036491555.1 of Casimicrobiaceae bacterium. Taxonomy (GTDB): domain Bacteria; phylum Pseudomonadota; class Gammaproteobacteria; order Burkholderiales; family Casimicrobiaceae; genus PALSA-1003. The sequence goes on along the minus strand of DASXBS010000064.1, from coordinate 2,607 downwards.
AGTCGCGGCGCATAACCATCACGCGGGTCAGCGTCGCGCCGGGCGCAAGAAACCCGCCGCATGTCCACGCGGCTTCTTAACAGGTGTGGGTCGCGCTGCGCGGCAATGGCCTCCTGCTCTTGGGAAATGCGACGACTGCGCCATTCGCGGAAGGAGATGTTGTGCGCTTCGCGGAGGGCGACATCCACGGTCTCGAAAACCCGGGTTCGGTCGAATTCGTCTACCTGTCGGTGACGTCCCCTCCTGTCAACTTCAGGGATGCCTACGCGGCGCAGTGGCAGGGAAACAGCCGCGATGAAAGCCCAGTTTGAGTTCTCGGACGGCCGACCTGGGCGAGGTCGCGAGCCGAACTGTGAATCGTTCGCCGCTGCATCGGTTCCGACCGACTGCATCCATGGGGGCGCACCGGCTCACGACTTCGCTTTCTTCGAACGTTTCGGCTTGGCGGAATTGAGGGCGACCGCTTGGCGAACGAGCGCCTTGAAGGCAGCCTCATCGACCTTCGCTGCTTCGAAGATGTCGATCGCGCGGCGCACGTTTCCGTCCAGACTCGAATTGAAAAGACGGGCGGGATCCTTCAGCGACGCGCCTTTGGCGAAGGTCAGCTTCACCTTGTCCTTGTAGGATTCTCCGGTGCAGATGATGCCGTCGTGCGACCAGACCGGCGTGCCCATCCATTTCCACTCTTCGACGACGTCCGGGTCGGCTTGCTTGATCAGCTTGCGCATTCTGCCGAGCGTGTCTCCACGCCAATCTTCGAGCTCCGCGATTCTTTTCGAGATGAGCTCCGATGCCGACTGGCCCGGGAACGCGTCCGACTTTTTCATGGTCTCATCCTGGAAGTTTCAGATATATTCATTGGCAAACATTGGCGGATAGCTAGGTGCAAGCTCGGAGCGATCTTACGCCGGGCGCGTACGCGCGAAAATAGCGCATCGCATCGCCACCCTGCATTCGCTTCGGACCGGAGATGGATATGAAAAGAGCTCTGCTCAAGGCTTGGCACGAATACCGGGGGTTTGCAGTCTTCATCTTCCTGATGATGATGTTCCGGAGTGCCCTGGCCGACTGGAATGTGGTTCCAACGGGGTCGATGAGGCCGACTATTCTCGAAGGCGACCGCATATTCGTGAACAAGCTCGCCTACGACTTCAAGATCCCCCTCACTCACGTCTCGCTCTACAAGGTTGCGGATCCCCAGCGCGGCGACATCGTCGTCTTCGATTCAGCGGCTGCCGACACACGTCTCGTCAAGCGCGTGATCGGCCTGCCGGGCGATAGGGTAGAAATGAGAGACAACCGGCTGATCATCAATGGCATCGCGGCGCGATATTCCGGCATTGAGTACGAGGCGGACACGATATTCGCGCTCGAGTCGTACCTCGGCATGTCGCACAGGATCGAGCTCGCGCGGGACGGAGCGAGCCGTTTCAGCACGTTCGGCCCGGTCATCGTTCCGAAAGACCGCTATCTGGTGCTGGGCGACAATCGTGACAACAGCGCCGACTCCAGGTTCTATGGATTCATTCCTCGTGGCGAGCTGGTCGGGAACGCAACGACGACTGTGCTTTCGCTCAACTATGACAACCACTACATTCCGAGGGCCGACCGTTTCTTCCGCGCTCTCTGAAGGCTGATTTCTCGTTGGAAGAATTGGCGCAGGGCTCGAGATGCCCTGCAGCGCTAGCTTCCCGCTGCAAGGGGAGGCGTAGTATGGCGAACCCCCATTGGCCGACGAGGTGCTTCAGTGATGGACCGGCGGACTTTCGTTACTATGATCGCCGGCACGTCCCTGCTTGGGCCGCTCGCGGGTTGGGCACAGCAGCCGGACAAAGTGTTCAGGATTGGAGTGCTTGCTCCGTTCCTCGAAGCGACATCGGGCGGCCGAATCGACCTGGAAGCGCTTCGTATGGGTTTGCGGGACCTGGGCTGGGTCGAAGGCAAGAACCTTTCGATCGAAGTCCGGTGGGCCGGTGTGAACCCGCAGCGCCAGCGCGACCTCTCGGCCGAACTCAAGGCGCTTCCAGTGGCACTTATCCTGGCGTTCGGCACGGCGAGCATCCGCGCGGCGCTTGAGGGCGCTCCCGGTATCCCCGTCGTGATGATCAACGCGGGAGACCCGGTGGGCGCGAAGCTCGTGGCCAGCCTGGCCCGGCCAGGTGGCGACCTGACCGGCACCTCGGCGGCGGGCGAAGAGGTTCTTTCCAAACAAGTGGAACTGCTGTCGGCTGCCGTGCCACAACTCAAGCGGGTCGGTGTTCTGATGAGCAGCGTCAATCCGGTAAACGGATTCTTCTTTGATGCGATGTCGTTACGCGCAAACACGCTTGGCGTGCGCCTTGATCGTATCGACGTCGCGGCGGAAGGAGAACTGGACGGTGCGATAGCGCGCGCCAAGGGCGGCGCGCTCGTCGTCGTGACCGACCCGATGTTCTTTCAGCACCATGTCCGCATCATCGAGCAGACGTTGCGCTACCGGGTGCCGTCAATTTTCGGCGGCCGCGAGTATGTCGCTGCCGGCGGTCTGATGTCCTATCTTTCATCCAACGCTTGGCATTGGCGCAGCGCAGCCAGCTTCGTCGACAAGATTCTCAAGGGCGCGAAGCC
>DASXBS010000063.1:0-21016 GCA_036491555.1 Casimicrobiaceae bacterium | reverse complement strand
CGGTAGATCGAAGCAGCTTCATCAGTTCTTCTCGCCTCGCTGTCGAGTTCGACCGTGCCCCGCTGACTCGAAACGCAGGCTCGATGCTGGCATCAGGCACTTGATTGCTAACATCGCGCGCTTCTCGACATATTGATCTTCTTTGTTTCCTTCCCGCTATCGCGGCCTGGTGTGATCTTCCTCATCCGGGCGAGTCGGCTCATCAACCAATACGCCAGTGAGCACAGCCAGGCCATCGCCGGCGGCATCCCGCTGCTCGCGCTTGACATGTACGAGCACGCTTATCACATCGATTTCGGCGCCAACGCGATGGCCTACGTCGACACGTTCCTGCGCAATGTCGACTGGAAAGCGGTCGAGGGCCGCTACGAGGATGCGAGCAAGGTGGCGCCGCCGCGGCCGCTGGTGCAGGAGGAGTTCGGTGATCTGCCCGGCGTCGGCGTCGAGGAGGTCAGGGCGATGCTCGCCGAAGGCAAGCCGCTGCAGCTCATCGACACGCGGCCGAAGCACTTGGTTTCGCGGCAGCAGGACATCGCCGAGGGCGTCACCTGGCGCGACCCCGAGCGTGTGAGCGAGTGGATGGGTGAACTGTCTAAGGAAAAGCCGGTGGTGGTGTACTGCGCATACGGCTTTCATGTCGGGTGCCGTACCGCGATCGCGTTGCACAATGCGGGCTTCGACGCCCGCTACATGACGGTCGGCCATTCAGGCTGGAGGGCGGTGGGTGCGCCGGTCAAGATGCACACCTGAGGCCGCCGCGAGGTCGCCCGATCATGACGGAAATCTGTAACACCGCGGGTTCCTCTGCTGGACAACCGCTTTTCAAAGCGCTCCAATAGGCACCTCGGCGTCCTCTGGACGCCGGTGGCGCACCGCACCAAAACAACGGAGAGCACATGATCAGAGACCGGGCCTTTTTTCAGGAGTGGTCGCCGCGCGTATTGAGCATTCTGCGCATCGTGACGGCGCTGTTGTTCATGACGCATGGTACGGCGAAGCTGTTCCAGATGCCGCACCAGGCGATGTTCGACAATCTGCAGCTCATGTCGCTGATCGGAGTGCAGGGGATGCTCGAGTTCGGGGGCGGCTTGCTCCTGTTGATTGGATTGTTCAGCCGCCCCGTCGCCTTTATCCTGTCCGGAGATATGGCGGTCGCGTACTTCATGGCGCACTGGCCGAAGGGATTTCTCCCGCTGCTCAATGGCGGCGAGCTCGCCGTCCTTTACTGCTTCGTATTCCTCTTCCTGTGGATCGCGGGTCCGGGTCCCTGGAGCGTCGATGCGCGACTTCGCAGCAGCCGCTAGCCAGCGCGGTCAAAGCCAGCCGATGCAGGGGGATCGAAAGACGGCAGGCCGCGCGGCGAAAGGCTTTCATGAACCGGTCTTGAAGGCGAATTGGCAGACGCGAAATATCTCTGTACCGTAGCGTACATCGAGCGTATGGTGGACGTAACGGCCTGGGAGGGGTACATCGACCCAGCTACTGGGCGCCACACAAGATCGCGATCGAGCCATCGGGTTTGACACGCGACCAGCAGGATCTTCGAAGACCGCCCGTTCGAGCGGTCTTTGTTTTTGTGCCGATACCGCGCATGACCTGCGCCGTTCCACGCACCGGCTGGACCCGCGAATAGGGTCGATGACCATGGTCGCCACATACGGCATTTTGCAAGACAATAGAGTCCTCTCGCTCGGCGACGGTCTGCTTTCCGATCGCCCGATACACGACCCCGAGTGCGCTCAACCGCCACCTCATTGAGGAGCCCGCGATGAACGACCGCGTGGAAGCAAATCGCTCGCCGCAGCTCGACGAAGTGCTGAAGCTGGTGCGCATCAAGGTCAACCCCATCCGGCGCGACCAGATGCTGGCTTTCGTCGACCGCTATCTGGGGCAGATCGATCCCGAGGATCTCGCCGACCGCTCCGCCGATGATCTGTACGGCGCCGCGCTCTCGCACTGGAATTTCGCGCAGAAGCGCGAACGCGGGCACGCGCGCGTGCGCGTGTTCAATCCGACGGTCGAGGAGCATGGCTGGCAGTCGACGCATACCGTGGTCGAGATCGTCAACGACGACATGCCCTTTCTGGTCGATTCGGTATCGATGGAAATCAACCGCCACGCGCTGGCACTGCACCTGATCGTGCACCCGATTCTCACCGTCGTGCGCGATGCGGGTGGAACCCTGACCGGGCTCGCGAGCGCGGGGGCGCCCGAAGCGGTGCGCGAATCGTTTATTCATGTCGAGATCGACCGCATGTCCGGCGCGGCGGCGATGGAAGAGCTCGCGGCGGACCTCGCGCGCGTGCTCAAGGATGTGCGCGCGGCAGTCACCGATTGGGAGGCGATGCGTGCGCAGGTAGGCAACCTGGTCGGCGAAATCGCCCGCAACAAACTGCCGTTGCCCACCGACGAAATCGCGGAAGGCGGCGCATTCCTTGCGTGGCTCGCCGAGAACAATTTCACGTTCCTCGGCTATCGCCGTCACGAGCTGGTCACCGTCGATGGGCAGGACGCATTGAAAGTGGTGGCCGGATCGAGCCTGGGCATTCTGCGCGCCACTGAAGGACAGGAGCTCGCGGCGAGCTTCGCCACCCTTCCAGCGGCGGTGAAGGCGTACGCGCGCCGGCCGGAATTGCTGGTCATCACCAAGTCGACGTCGCGATCGACCGTGCATCGTCCCGGCTACCTCGACTATGTCGCGGTGAAGCGCTTCGATGCGCAGGGCAACGTCTGCGGCGAGGACCGATTCCTCGGACTGTTCACCTCGATCGCCTACAGCGGCAATCCGGTGGAGATTCCGCTGCTGCGGCGCAAGGTCACCAACATCATGGCGCGCTCGGGGGTGGCACCGGGCAGCCACGCTGCGAAGGCGCTGGCCAATATCCTTACCACTTATCCGCGCGACGAATTGTTCCAGACCGTCGAGGATGAGCTGCTCGCCACCGCGCTCGGCATCCTGCGACTGGGAGAGCGCCAGCGCTTCAGGCTGTTCGTCCGGCGTGACGCCTTCGAACGCTTCGTCGTGTGCATGATCTACGTGCCGCGCGAGAACTATTCCACCGATCTGCGCCAGAAGTGGCAGGCGATCCTCATCCAGACCTTTGCCGGCTCGAGCGCCGAATTCAACGCGCATCTTTCGGAATCGGTGCTCGCGCGCGTCATGATCACGGTGCGCACGACACCCGGCAGAATTCCGCCGTTCGACGTGCGCGCGCTGGAAGCGCGTCTGGCCGCGGTCGCGCGGCGCTGGGACGACGATCTCAAGGCGGCGCTGGTGGACTCGGTCGGCGAAGCGCGCGGCAACGAATGGTTCAAGGAGTTCGGCCGGGCCTTCCCCGCCGGGTATCGCGAGGATTTTCCGGCGCGCGCTGCGGTCCCCGATATCGTTCTCATGTCGCAGCTGTCGGCTGCGCAGCCGCTGGCGATGTCGCTATACAGGCCGCTCGAGGCGGGGCCGGGAGCCTTGCGCTTCAAGCTGTTCAAGCTCGGCGGCCCGGTGCCGCTTTCGGAGAGCCTGCCGATGCTCGAGCATATGGGCTTGAAGGTGCTCGACGAGCGCCCGCATCGCGTGTCGCCCGACGGCATGCCACCGGTGTGGATGCACGACCTCGGCATGATTGCACCGGGTGCCGACACCGAAGTTGAAATCGACTCGTTGCACAAGGTGTTCGAGTCGGCGTTCGCGCGGATCTTCCGCGGCGAGGTCGAGAACGACGACTTCAACCGCCTGGTTATCGGGGCGCGGCTGCCCGCCGAGGAAATCGTCATCCTCCGCGCTTGCGCAAAGTACATGCGCCAGATCGGTTTTGCGCTGTCGCAGGCCTTCATCCAGGGCACGCTCGCGGCGCATGCGGACATCGCTCGTCAGCTGGTCGAGTTGTTCAAGGTGCGTTTCGATCCCGACGGCGGCGCGGGCGCCGGCGCGCGCGCCGCCGAGCAGGTCCGCGCCCTCGAGGCGGCGCTCGAGCAGGTCGAGAACCTGTCCGAGGATCGCGTGCTTCGCCAGTACCTCGCGTTGATCCAGGCGATGACGCGAACCAACTACTGGCGTCGCGACGACCGGAACATGGCGCGGACATTCCTTTCGTTCAAGTTCGATCCGTCGAAGGTGCCCGGACTGCCTGAGCCGAGGCCGATGTTCGAGATTTTCGTGTACTCCACCCGTTTCGAGGGAGTGCATCTGCGCGGCGGCAAAGTGGCGCGCGGCGGGCTGCGCTGGTCGGATCGGCTCGAGGATTTTCGCACCGAGATCCTCGGCCTGATGAAGGCGCAAATGGTGAAGAACACCGTCATCGTGCCGGTGGGATCGAAGGGTGGATTCGTGCTCAAGCGAGCACCGCCCGCGAGCGACCGCGAGGCATTCATGAATGAAGGCGTCGCCTGCTACAAAGACTACCTGCGCGGCCTGCTCGACATCACCGACAACCGCGTCGGCGACAAGATTGTTCCGCCCGCGCAGGTCAAGCGGCACGATCCCGACGATCCGTACCTGGTGGTCGCGGCGGACAAGGGCACCGCGACCTTTTCCGACTACGCCAATGCCATCAGCGCGGAATATCGTTTCTGGCTCGACGATGCCTTTGCATCGGGCGGCTCGGCGGGCTACGACCACAAGGTCATGGGCATCACCGCGCGCGGCGCCTGGGAGTCAGTGAAGCGTCACTTCCGCGAGATGGGCGTCGACACGCAGACCACCGATTTCACCGTCGCCGGCATCGGCGACATGTCAGGCGACGTATTCGGCAACGGCATGCTGCTGTCGCGTCATATCCGCCTGGTCGCCGCGTTCGATCACCGGCACATCTTTCTCGATCCAAACCCCGACGCGGCAACGAGCTTCGCCGAGCGCGAGCGCATGTTCAAGCTGCCGCGCTCGTCATGGGCCGACTACGACACCCAGCTGATCTCGGAAGGCGGAGGCATACATGCGCGCAACGCCAAGTCGGTAACGATCACTCCACAGGTGAAGCAGGCGCTGAGCATCCGCGCGGACGCGTTGACGCCGACCGAGCTGGTCAACGCGATTCTCAAGGCATCGGTGGACCTGCTCTACAACGGCGGCATCGGCACCTACGTCAAGGCAACCGGCGAGTCGCAGGCGCAGGTCGGCGACCGCGCCAACGATGCGCTGCGCGTCGACGGCCGGGAACTGCGCTGCAAAGTGGTCGCCGAGGGTGGCAACCTCGGTTGCACGCAGCTCGGGCGCATCGAATACGCGCTCGCAGGCGGACGCATCAACACCGATGCGATCGATAATTCGGCTGGCGTCGACACCTCGGATCACGAAGTCAATATCAAGATCCTGCTCGGCCTGCCGATCGCCGACGGCGAATTGACGCTCAAGCAGCGCAACACGCTGCTCGCCGAAATGACCGACGACGTCGCCGCGCTGGTGCTGCGCGACAACATCTTCCAGACACAGTCGCTCTCGGTCAGCAAGCGCATCGCTCCGCAGCTGCTCGACGCCAACCAGCGCTTCGTGCAGTTCCTCGAAAAGCTCGCGCGGCTCAATCGGGAGATCGAGTATCTGCCGTCCGACGATGAGTTCGCCGAGCGGCGCACCAAAGGCATCGGGCTCACCAGCCCTGAGCAGGCGGTGCTGCTCGCCTACAGCAAGATCTGGGTGTACGACGAGCTGCTCGGCTCGAAGCTTCCCGACGACCCCTGGGTCGCCACCGCGCTTGCGCGCTATTTCCCGACGGCGCTGCGCGAGCGTTACGCAAGCTTCATGCAGCGCCATCCGCTCAAGCGCGAAATCATCGCAACCCACGTCACCAACAGCATGATCAACCGCGTCGGCGGGACTTTCGTGCACGGGTTGCTCGAGTCGACGGGTGCCAAGCCGCCGGAGATCGTGCGCGCGTACCTACTCAATCGGGAGACCTTCGGGTTCGTGAATCTCTGGATGGCCATCGAAGCGCTCGACAACAAGGTCGACGACGCCGTGCAGTCGGCGATGCTGATCGATACCAACCGGCTGATTCATCGCGGAACGACCTGGTTCCTGCGTTCGCGTCGGCTGGGCGAGGACATGGCGGCGACGCTGGCGCACTTCACTCCCGCGGTCACGGCGCTGGCGGCGCGATTGTCGCAGATGCTCGATCCGGCTGAGCACGCCCGCGTGGAAGCCGCGGTTGCGCACTATGTATCTCAGGGTGTCCCGAATGAACTTGCCGCTCGCGTAGTGAGTTTCGATTCGCTGTACGCAGCGCTCGACATCATCGAGGTGGCGGACACGGCGAAGCGGGCGCCGGAGTTCGTCGCCGAAGTGTACTTCGAGCTGTCCAACAAGCTCGGGCTTGCGTGGTTGCGCGAGAAAATCGCGGAGCTGCCCGCCGTCGCTCACTGGCAGCGGCTCGCCAAGGAAGCGATGCAGGACGATCTGTCTGGGCTGCAGCGCGCAATCACGGCCGAGGTGCTTGCCGCCGGTACGGAAGTCGGCACCCGCGACAGCCTTATCGGCGCGTGGCAGGACCGCAACCGCCGTGGCATCGAACGCGCAGCGCAGCTTCTGACCGAACTGCGGGCCGCCAGCAGCGTCGACTCAGCGATGCTCTCGGTGGCTTTGCGCGAGCTGCGCGGGCTCGCCGGCTGAGCGGCCGCGGGTCTCAGTACGTCGTACCGCCCGGCGCGTTCGGCCGATTCGGCGGCAGCGTGCGGAAAATACAGTCGAACGCCGCATCGTTGCCCGTGCCCGGGCCGAAAAAGCCGACCAGCGCCTGGCGATAGCTCGCCTGGCTCAGCCGGTTGTAGTAGAGCTTCGATGTGGCGTCGACAAAGTAGTTGTAGTCGTTGTTGCCCATGTCGTTCATCAGGATCTGCTCGGTGAGGTCCGCAGACCCGATCTGCAGGCGCTTGCACGAAGTCGGCAGCTGCTTCATATAGGCGTTGAAGCCTGTCGCCTGCGCGCTGCGGAACGCGTCGGGCGCGCATCCCGACACCGTCGCCATGCCTGCAAGCGCGAGCGTTGCGATCATCGTAGCTCGCGGGAAACTGCGCTGTTCGAATGCGTGGCTGCTCATGTTCCGGTCTCCTTTCGGTGATTACTGCACGCACGATTGCGCTCACACGTGGGCGTACGCGAGCGCGCCGACGACGACTGCGACCGTGGCGACGGCGTACGAGACGAGCTGCAGTCCCTTGTTGCGGGTAAGAATCGTGATCGCCGCCAGCGCGATCGCGATCTGGATTAGCGTGGTGGCCTGTGCCCAGCGGTGGTGCACGTGCATCGACGCTTCGCTGGCGATCTCGGCGGTCTTCGACTGGTCCTCGAGTTTTTTGGCCTCCGGAATGATCGCGTCCTTCTCGCCCTTGTAGCGCTCGACTTCCTTCGCGTAGCGTGCCTGCGTATCACCGGTCGTCAGCGCGGCGCCGAGCTCGGCGAGATTCTGCTTGCTGCTCTTTGCCTGGTAGAAATTCCACTGGTCCGATGCTTCGGTGCGCCGGATCGCCGCTTCGTTCTTGAAAAGCAGCGCGTCGTTCTGGGTGGCGCCCCCCATGTAGCCAAAAAATGCGCCGATGGTCGCGAAAATCGCCGTCATCACCGCAATGCGGCCGGCGAACGGGTCGTGCTCGGCTTGGTGCTCGACCTCGTGATCGTGCGGGCCGTGAACGTGAAATCCTTCGGACATCGATGCCTCTCCCAGTGGTCGAAAAGAGCTGCGCGCTTTCGTTACGCGCCGCCTGCGCTGCGCTCGTAGGTCACGAATGCAAAATCGAATCCGGCGTCGTCCTTGGCCGGATGCGCTTCGCGCGCGATCTCGACCCACTGCGCGCGCGCGAACGGCGGAAAGCGCGTGTCGCCCGCGAAGTCACGTTGGATTTCGGTGATATGCAGCCAGTGCGCCATCGGAAGCGCTTCACGGTATAGCGATTCGCCACCGATAACGAAAACCGGCTCCGGTTGTACCGCGAGGGCAAGCGCCTCGTCGAGACTCGCTGCAATTTGCGCCTCGGGCGCGACGAAGTCGCGCTGACGCGTGACCACGATGTTCTGGCGCCCCGGAAGCGCCTTGCCGATCGATTGCCAGGTTTTGCGGCCCATGATGACGGTATGTCCCGACGTGAGAACACGAAAGCGCCGCAGGTCCTCGGGAAGTCGCCACGGCAGGCGGTTGGCATCGCCGATCACGCCGTTGCGCGCGACGGCGACTATCAGCGCGATGCGCGGACGCTCTCCGCGGCGCTCCGGCACGCTTGGCGCTGCTGCGCGCGGTAGTGTATCGTTCACGCGGTACTCGCAGGCTGAGTTGCTAGCCAACTATTATAGCGGCCGCTCCTGACCACTCGTGTACTACCCCCGTTCATTCCTCAAGTTCATCCTGCTCGGATTTCTGCTGGTCAGTCTGCCGTTGCTCTATGCGCTGGTCGAGTTGATCGTGAGTCTCGACCGGCTGGGGAGCCAGGGGCAGCAGGCAGTGCTGCAGGCTGCGCAGGCCGGCCGCGCCAGTCGTCAGCTCTACGAGCAGGCGACCACACTCGAGCGCCTGGTGCGCCAGCACCTGATCCTCGAGGACCCGCAGCTCATCGAGGACTACGCCAAGCTGCGCCAGGACTTCCGCGCGACAGCACAACAGTTGCAGCAGCTGCCGCTCGATCGTCCGCAGGCGACGCAGCTGGAATCGATCATCGACCGCGAGAGCGAGCTCTACGGTGTGTTGCGTGCGCCGCAGCGCTCGCCGAGCGGGGGCGCGGTGCTCGCTGCCGGCTACGCCGATCTCGCCGAGGGCGCGCAAGCGATGCTTACCGCGAGCAACCAGCTCACCGAACGCGAGATCGAGCGATTGCAGGCGACTGCCGCCGAGGGCCGCAAGACCTGGGGTTATCTGGCGCTCAGCGCCGGCGCCATCGCGCTCGCGCTCGCCATCCTGTTCGCGGTGCTGATCGCGCGTCCGATCCGGCAGCTCGACCAGGCAATACGGCAGATGGCGACCGCCGACTTCTCGCACGCGATCGAGGTCGACGGCCCGCAGGACATGCGATACCTGGGGCAGCGCCTGGAATGGTTGCGCTCGCGCTTGCACGACCTCGAGCAGCAGCAGACGCGCTTTCTGCGCCACGTCTCGCACGAGCTCAAGACTCCGTTGACAGCAGTGCGCGAAGGTGTCGAGCTGCTGCGCGATCGCGTCGGCGGCGCGCTTTCTCCCGAGCAACAGGAGATCGTGCGCATCGTGCGCGAGAACACGCTGTCGCTGCAGAAGCTCATCGAGGATCTGCTCACCTACCATCAGACGCGCAACGTCGAGCCGCAGACGCTGGGACCGGTCGCGCTGGGTGACATCGTTCGCCAGGTGCTTCGCGAGCACAAGCTGGCCGCATTCGCGCGTCTTGTATCGTTCGACGCCAAGGTGAAGCCGGCGGTCGTGGTCGGTGACGCGTCGAAGATCCGCGCCATCGTCGACAACCTCATGTCCAACGCGATCAAGTATTCGCCGCCATCAGGCGTCGTCGCGGTCGAGCTCAAGATCCGCGACGCGTTCGCGGTGCTCGATGTCGTCGATCAGGGGCCGGGCATCGACCCGGTGGACCGGCCGCACATTTTCGAATCGTTCTATCAAGGGCAGACGCCGCCCGGAGGCCGCATCAAGGGGTCGGGTCTGGGACTCGCCATCGCGCAGGAATACGCGCTGGCCCACGGTGGGCGCGTCGAGGTGGTGGACCGCAGCGGCGGCACGCGTGGCGCGCACTTCCGCGTCTGGCTGCCGGTCGCCGTCGGCGGAGATCCGGTACGATCGTCGGCTGGCGACCCCGCTGTCACCCTTGCGGGTCCAGGATGACGCGGCGGTGCAATCGCGCGCGTACGCTCGCCCTTCATGCGCTGTTCTCGTTCCTCTGCTGTGTCGTGCAGCGGCCTGTGCTGGGTCAGCCCACGACGCCTGCACCGCCGGCGCAGCAGACGCCGGCCCCTGCCAACGCGGAGCCAGCGGCGAACGAGGATGAACAGCAGGCGATCCTTTTGCTGGCCGACCTGCAGCGCTACGCGGGGGAATCACCGGAGGAGCTGCGGCGCGAGCTCGCGGCCGCGGGACAGGCGGTGACCCGTGCACGCACCGAACCCAACCGGATCCGGCTGGCGGTGTTGCTGACCATGCCGGCCGCCGGCGCAGCCGACGACGCTCGTGCGCTCGCGCTGCTCGATTCCGTAGTAGGCAAGACCGGGGGCGCTTCACCGGTGAAGCAGCTCGCTGCGATCCTTTATCTCCAGATCGCCGAACGGGTACGCAACGTGGCCGAGGAAAGGCGCAAGAGCGCCGCGGCGCAGGAGAAGCTGGACCAGCTGCGGGCGGTGGAGCGCAGTCTTTTGCTGGAGCGCAGCCGTAACGCCGGGGGCGCGGGCGGCGGCGGCGGCGGCGGGACTGGACGATGAAACCCCAGGCAACCGCTGGCGCCGATGTTCTGCTGGTCGACGACGATCCCGACCTGCTCAAGCTGATCACGCTGCGGCTCACGTCGGCGGGCTATCGTGTGCGCACCGCTGACAGCGGCGAAACGGCGCTCGCGGCCCTCGCAGTCGCCCGTCCGGCGGCGGTGGTCACCGATCTGAAGATGCCGGGCATCGACGGGCTCGCCCTGTTCGACGCGATCCATCGCCAGCATCCGACGCTGCCGGTCATAATCTTGACGGCGCACGGCACCATCCCCGAGGCGGTGTCGGCCACGCAGCGCGGCGTGTTCGGTTTCCTGACCAAGCCCTTCGACAGCCAGGAACTGCTGCAAAAAGTCGCCAACGCGGTGAGCCTTACCGGCGGGGATGCCGAGCCTGCAATGCAATCGACCGGCGACTGGCGAGCCGGAATCATCACGCGCAGTCCACGCATGGAGGACCTGTTGCGCCAGGCTCGCCTGGTCGCCGACTCGGACGCCAGCGTACTCATCCTCGGTGAGTCGGGTACCGGCAAGGAGTTGCTGGCGCGCGCGATTCATCGCGCCAGCCGCCGCGCAGCTCAGCCCTTCGTCGCCGTCAATTGCGGCGCCATGCCCGAAGCGCTGCTCGAGTCCGAGCTGTTCGGTCACGCGCGCGGTGCCTTCAGTGGGGCGGTCGCGGCGCACAAGGGCTTATTCCAGGCAGCGAACGGGGGCGCGCTATTCCTCGACGAGATCGGCGACATGCCGCTCGCGCTGCAGGTGAAGTTGTTGCGCGTGCTTCAGGATGGAGAGGTGCGTCCCGTGGGGGCCACCGCTCCCGTGCCCGTCGATGTGCGGGTCATTTCGGCCACGCACCGCGACCTGGAGGCGCAGCGTGCCGCCGGTGAGTTCAGAGAAGATCTGTACTACCGGCTTAACGTGGTGTCGCTGAAACTGCCCTCCCTTGCAGAGCGTCGCGAAGACATCCCGCTGCTGGCGACGCACTTCCTGCGCAAGCTCGCCGAGCGCTACCGCAAGCCCGTGCTCACCCTTGCGCCGGAGGCCATGGCCCTGTTGGTCGGCGCGCCCTGGCCCGGGAACGTTCGACAGCTGCTCAACTTGCTTGAGCAGGCGGTCGCGCTGACGACCACCAGTGTCATCCCCGCGACCCTGGTCCAGGGAGCGTTGCGCGAGGATGCTGGCGTGCTGGCGCCCTTCGAAGAGGCGCGCAAGCAGTTCGAGCGCGACTATCTCGTGCGGCTGCTCAAGATCACCGGCGGCAACGTGACCCAAGCGGCGACGCTCGCCAAAAGAAATCGCACCGAATTCTACAAACTGCTTCAGCGCCATCGGCTGGAGCCCGCGATGTTCAAGGAAGCCAAACCCGACAGCTAGGACCGCACCCCGCCCGTCGCGCCCCGCACACCTTGTCGCTTTTCAGCGACAAATGTTCACTTTTCTAATCAGCAAGCTACAGCGCATTGGCGGCACGCTGTCGGGTCCGCGCGACAGCTATCGCCGAGCGTAGGAGTCTTTTGCCGACCAAGGCGCTCGCGCCCGCAACCCGTCTTTGCTAAGTCACTGAAATAAGAAGGTAACAAATGTTAGGCACATTCGTTGCTACGCAAGTGCAAGGGCGAACAACCGCGACTTGTTCAGCGAGTGCAACATGGAAAAATTCTCACCGGAATTCAATGCCCTCTGGCGTGCCGAACAGGACGCCAAAGACGCTCGGGACGCTGCCGCCAAGGACGACGCCCTGTCCTCGCAGGAGGTTGCGCTCGAAGAACTTGCTGAACGGGTGAACGCCGCGCGCAGCATCGCCTGACTCCTCTGCGGCGCTCGCAGACGACGCCGCACTGTTTCATGTTGTGCCTGCCCCGGCGAAGCCGGGTCACTGCTTCGTCACCGGAATCCCCTTGCCCGCTAACACTCCTCCCAGCGGGCTTTTTTTACCCTCATGCATAGTTACAGACTAATAGAAACATAGTATCAATCGATTTGAATTATGAATGGTCTGGCCTCACCCTAGTCACTGTTCTCATTTGCACCAGCAATGAGCCATTCGAGGAGCGCCGTATGAAGACAGTAGGACAACGCATCGAGTCATTCAAGGTCGCCGGGGTCAAGCCGGGTTTCAACCAGCCCGAAGAGAAGGGCGTGTCGGCCTTCGAGGAAATTACCGACAAGTCGTTTCCCGGCAAGTGGAAAGTCATTTATTTCTATCCGAAGGATTTCACCTTCGTATGCCCGACCGAGATCGTGGGTTTCTCCAAGCTGCAGAAGGATTTCGACGATCGCGAGGCCGTCGTGCTCGCGGGCTCGACCGATAACGAATTCGTGAAGCTCGCCTGGAGGCGCGAGCACCGGGATCTCGATCGGCTCAACCACTGGCAATTCGGCGATAGCACCGGTTCGCTGGTGGACCAGCTTGGCGTGCGCGATCCGAACGAAGGCGTCGCGCTGCGCGCGACCTTCATCGTCGATCCCGACAACGTCATCCAGCATGTGTCGGTCAATAACCTCAACGTCGGTCGCAGCCCTGAAGAAGTACTGCGTGTGCTCGACGGGTTGCAGACCGACGAGCTGTGCCCGTGCAACCGCGGCGTCGGCGGCACCACCCTTTGACACGATTGTCCGTTGCGGGCATCGCGAGGCGCCCGCAACGCGCTCATTGGAGCAGCGATGGAACATATGACTGCAATCAAGGACCTGATTCCCGACTACGCGAAGGATATCCGGCTCAACCTCGACGCGGTGCTCTCGCGCTCGAGCCTGGAGGCGCATCACGCGCTGGGCGCCGCGCTCGCGGCGGCGTTCGCCGCGCGAGCCAAACCTCTGGTGGAGGTGCTGCGCGCTTCCGGCGCGCTGGAAGCGACGCACGCGCAGGCTGCGCTCACTGCCGCCGCGCTCATGGGCATGAACAATGTCTGGTATCCGTACGTCGAGATGGCCGGTGACGCCGACCTCAAGACGGCGCGTCCGGAATTGCGAATGAATGCGTACGCGTCGCATGGCGGCGTCGATCGCGCCAGCTTTGAACTCTACGCACTGGCCGCGAGCATCGTCGGCAAGTGCGAATTCTGCGTGCAGTCGCACTACAAGCTGCTGCGCGAAAGCGGGTTCACCGTGCAGCAGCTGCGCGACATCGGACGCATTGCCGCGGTCGTTAACGCGGCGGCGCAGGTGATCGCCGCGGAGTCAGAGACGGTCGGCGCGACGTAGCGGATCTGCACCGAGAGCGCTACTCGTGCGGGCGCGCGCCCCGCGCGGGTCAAACGGCGACCGGCGCCCTGATCGCCGCGTGCGGCTGGTAGCCCACGATCTCGAAATCGTCGTAGCGGTACTCGAACAGCGAAGCAGGGCGGCGTTTGATCATCAGGTGCGGCAATGGCATGGGTGTGCGTGCGAGCTGCAGCTCGACCTGCTCGAGATGATTGATATAGAGGTGGCAATCGCCGCCGGTCCACACGAAATCGCCGACATCGAGATCGGTCTGCTGGGCGACCATGTGCGTGAGTAGCGCGTACGACGCGATGTTGAAAGGCACGCCCAGGAAGATGTCGGCGCTACGCTGGTAGAGCTGGCAGGAGAGCCTTCCTTCAGCAACGTAAAACTGGAAAAAGGCGTGGCACGGCGGGAGTTTCATGCGTGCAATGTCACCGACATTCCATGCGGAGACGATCAGCCGCCGGGACGCGGGATTCCTGCGGATCTCGTCCACGAGGTTGGACAGCTGGTCGATGTGGCCGCCGCCCGGCGCCGGCCACGACCGCCATTGGTATCCATAGATTGGCCCCAGATCGCCGTTCGCGTCGGCCCACTCGTCCCAAATGGTGACGCCGTTGTCGCGCAGATAACCGACGTTGGTGTCTCCGGCGAGAAACCACAGCAGCTCATGGATGATCGAGCGCGTGTGCACCTTCTTGGTGGTGAGCAGCGGAAAGCCCTGACCCAGATCGAAGCGCATCTGGTAACCGAAGACCGAGAGCGTGCCGGTGCCGGTGCGGTCGCTCTTGCGATGACCGTGATCGCGCACATGGCGCATGAAGTCGAGATAGGGCTGCATGGGGACGGGGCGTACGCGATCAGGGATATTGTAGCGGGTGCGCTCGACCGGCGCAGCGGGGCTTGACACGGATTCGGTTGCGGCGCTATGGTTGCAACCATATAACTAGTCGCATAGTTATGAAAAAAGCCTATGCGCGCGCGCTCCCACCCGCCTGGCGGCGAATCGCCCGCATCTTTGTCGCATTAGGCGACGCGCACCGCCAGCGTATCGTGCTGATGTTCGAGCCGGCCGAGCGGCTCAACGTCGGCGCGATCGTCGCCGCGTCGACGCTCTCGAGGACCGCGGTCGCGCATCACCTGCGCGTCCTGCGCGAGGCGGGGGTGCTCAAGAGCGAAAAGATCGGCAAGGAAGTATTCTTCTGGACCGACGTCGCGGCGGTCGAGGCGGCGTTGACGGCGGTCCAGGACTTTCTCTCGACCATGCGGTGAGCGCGGGAGGCGCGAGGATGCACAGCGAGCAAGGCGGGCACAGCCAGTTCCAGCTGCTGCGGGAGCGGCGATTCGCACCGTTTTTCTGGACCCAGTTCCTGGGCGCGGCCAACGACAACATCTACAAGAACGCGCTGGTGATCTTCGTCGCCTTCCAGGCGGCCACGCTGACGGCGCTCTCGTCCAACGATCTGGTGAACGTTGCCGCCGCGGTGTTCATCGCGCCGTTCGTGCTTTTCTCCGCGACCGCGGGCCAGCTTGCCGACAAGTACGAGAAGTCGCGGCTCATACGCTTCGTCAAGATGTTCGAGATCGCGATCATGGTGGTCGGCGCCATTGGGTTCTACCGGCGCGACCTCATCCTGCTCTTTCTCGCGCTCGGCCTGATGGGCGTGCATTCAACGCTGTTCGGACCGGTCAAGTACGCGATCCTGCCGCAGAATCTGCGCAGCGACGAATTGATCGGCGGCAACGGCCTCGTCGAGATGGGCACCTTTGTCGCGATCCTGCTCGGCGAAGTCATCGGCGGCATCGTGATCGCCATAAAGCCGAACGGGCCGATCTACGCCGGCGCCACGGCCATCGCCGTCGCGCTCGCCGGCTACGCGGTGAGCCGGCGCATTCCGGTCTCGCCGGCGGTCGCGCCCGAACTTAAGATCAACTGGAACCCGTTCACCGAGACCGCGCGCAACCTGCGCCTCGCGTACGGCAATCGAGTCGTGTGGCTGTCGATGCTCGGCATCTCCTGGTTCTGGTTCTATGGCGCGACCTATCTCACCCAGTTCGCCAACTTCACCAAGGACGTGCTGGGCGGAGACGAGCACGTGGCGACGCTCCTGCTGGCGATTTTCTCCATCGGCATAGGCGTCGGCTCGCTCCTGTGCGAGCGGCTGTCCGGACGCAAGGTCGAGGTGGGGCTGGTGCCGTTCGGCTCGATCGGTCTTTCGCTGTTCGCGATCGACCTCTATTTCGCGAGCCGCGGGCTGGCCGGCATAGGCTCCGTAGGCGCGCTCGAATTTCTTACGCGGCCGGCGCACTGGCGCGTCGTCGCCGACCTTGTTTTGCTGGGCATGTTCGGCGGCTTCTACATCGTGCCGCTCTACGCGCTCATCCAGGAGCGCTCCGATCCGGCGTACCGGTCTCGTTTCATTGCCGCCAACAACATCCTCAACGCCCTGTTCATGGTGGCTTCGGCAGGCATTGCGCTGGGACTGCTGAAGGCGGGCCTGACCATTCCGCAGCTGTTTCTGATCACAGGACTGATGAACGCGGCGGTGGCGCTGTACATCTATCTGCTGGTGCCCGAATTCCTGATGCGCTTCCTGGCGTGGATACTGATCCACACTTTCTATCGCGTCGACAAGGAGGGCCTGGACCGCATTCCGCGCGAAGGGGGATGCGTCATCGTGTGCAACCATGTGAGCTTCGTCGATGCGGTCGTCATTGCGGCGTGCGTGCCGCGTCCCATCCGCTTCGTCATGGATCACCGCATCTTCGCGCTGCCGCTGCTCAACTTCATCTTTCGCACCATGCGCGCGATTCCCATCGCGCCGGAAAAGGAGGACGCGGCGATGAAGGAGCGCGCGTTCATGGACGCCGCCGCGGCGCTTCGCGATGGCGAGATCGTCGGCATTTTTCCGGAAGGCAGGATCACTGACGACGGCGAGCTCGGACGGTTTCGTCCGGGCCTGCAGCGCATCCTTGCCGCGGCGCCTGTTCCGGTGGTCCCAATGGCGCTGCGTGGGCTGTGGGGCAGCTTTTTCAGTCGCGCGGCAGGCGGCAAGGCGATGCGTCGCATTCGCGGGGTCTTTTCACGCATCGCGCTCGTCGCGGGCGCACCGCTCGCGCCGGAGATGGCGACGCCGGAATTCCTGCAGCGTGAGGTGCTGGGGCTGCGCGGCGATCAACGCTAGCGAAATTCGGCCGCACGAAAGGGGAGGCTTTCATGTGGGCTGCCGGATTGATCATCGGGGCGGTCGTTGCGGGCGCCTACAGCGCGTGGCTCGCGCCGCTCGGCGCGATCCTCGGCGTGGTCGCAGGCACCATCGCCGGCTCTATGAGCCAGCTCGTGAAGCGGCGTATCGATGCGCTCGAGGCGCATCGCCCGAGCAGCGCCGCACGGGCGTAGAGCAAGATCACCGCGTCCAGCGTGCTACACTCGCGCGACCTTCACGCGACGATCCCGACGATGTCCGGCAACACTCTGGGCACCTTGTTCTGCGTCACCTCCTTCGGCGAATCGCACGGTCCCGCCATCGGCTGCGTTGTCGATGGCTGCCCACCCGGCATGGCACTTTCGGCTGACGACATCCAGCGCGATCTGGACCGGCGCAAGCCCGGCACTTCGCGGCACGTCACTCAGCGCCGCGAATCGGACACCGTCGAGATTCTCTCCGGCGTCTTCGAAGGTGTCACCACTGGCACGCCGATCGCGCTGCTGATTCGCAACGAGGACGCGCGCAGCAAGGATTACGCGAAGATCGCTGACACTTTCCGGCCGGGCCACGCCGATTACACGTATTGGCAGAAATACGGCATCCGCGATTATCGCGGCGGCGGCCGACAGTCGGCGCGCGAGACCGCGGTACGCGTCGCCGCCGGCGCGGTGGCGCGCAAATGGCTGCGCGAGCGCTACGGCGTGGTAGTGCGCGGCTACCTGGCGCAGCTGGGCTCGATCCCGATCGCGTTCAAGGCGTGGGAACACGTGCACGCCAATCCGTTTTTTGCGGCGACCGACGAGATGACCGCGCAGCTCGAGAGCGTCATGGATGCGCTTCGCAAGTCAGGCGACTCGGTGGGCGCACGCATCAACGTCGTCGCCCAGGGCGTTCCGGTCGGCTGGGGCGAGCCGGTGTACGGCAAGCTCGACGCCGACATCGCGGCGGCGATGATGGGCATCAACGCGGTGAAGGGCGTCGAGATCGGCGCCGGGTTTGCGAGCGTCACGCAGAAAGGCACCGAGCACTCCGACGAGATGACGCCGGCGGGATTCGTCTCCAACCACGCTGGTGGCATTCTCGGCGGCATTTCCAGCGGGCAGGACATCGTCGTATCGATCGCGGTCAAGCCGACGTCGTCGATTCGTCTCGATCGGCGCAGCGTCGACAAAGCGGGTGCGGCGGTGATCGTCAATACGCACGGCCGGCATGATCCCTGCGTCGGCATCCGCGCCACCCCGATCACCGAGGCGATGCTGGCGCTTGTGCTGATCGATCACGCGCTCCGCCATCGCGCCCAGAACGCGGACGTGGTCAATACGACGCCGCGCATCGCCGCGCAGGCGCCGGCAGATGCGCTGGCGCGCGCACCCGCGTCGGGCGCGATCGACGATCCCGACCCCGACGAAGCCTGATCGCGTCGTCACGATCCGCGCCCGGATTCAGGACTCGCGCTTGACGGTCACCTTGGCGAGCGCGCCGCCACGCGCGAAGCTGAGCGCCAGCGCCTCCCCCTGCTCGATTTGCGCCGCATCCTGCACGATCGTTCCGTCGGTGCGGGCGACGATGCTGTAGCCGCGATCGAGCACGCCCTGCGGCCCGAGCAGGCGCAGTCCCGCATCGAGTACGCCCAGCCGGCGCTCGAGTCCACCGGTGTGATCGGCGGCCGCTTGGAGCCAACGTTGTTCGAGCCGTGCCAGCAGGGGAAGCTGTCGCGTCGGCGTGCGCAGTTGCCGCAACAGCCGGCGCCCGTGCTCGCCGCCCTGGCGTTCGCGCTCACGCACGCAGGTCGCCGCTGCACGCATCAGGCGTGCCGCCAGGCGCGAGAGTTCCGCCTGCTGCGCGTGCAGTCGGGCGGCGGGGTGCACCAGCCGGCGCGACACGCCGTCCAGTCGTTGCATGCGCGGTTCGAGCGCGAGCGCGGCGGCGCGTTTCCACCGATCGCGCAGCGCCGCGAGCTCGTCGCGCAGCCGCGAGCAGTCCGGTGCCACCAAGGCGGCCGCAGCGGTGGGCGTGGGCGCGCGAACGTCGGCAACGAAATCACAAATTGTGAAATCGGTTTCGTGGCCGATACCGCTCACGATGGGAAGGATCGAGTCGAACACCGCACGCGCGACGACTTCCTCGTTGAATGCCCAGAGATCCTCGATCGAGCCGCCGCCGCGGCACACGATAAGCACGTCGACCTCGGCGCGCTCGTTGGCGAGAGCGATCGCGGCGGCGATTTCGGCGGCGGCGCCAGGGCCCTGGACCGCGGTCGAATACACGATCACTCTCAGTGCGGGAAAGCGCCGGCCCAAGGTCGTGAGCACGTCGGCGAGCGCGGCCGCCTGGCGGGAGCTCACGATGCCCACCGAGCGCGGGAATGAGGGCAGCGAGCGCTTGCGCGCGGCCGCGAACCAGCCCCCGGCTTCGAGACGCGATTTCAGTCGCGCGAATTTCTCATACAGCACCCCGACACCGGCGAGTCGCACCGCCTCGACCGAGAGCTGGAAATCGCCGCGCGCCTCGTAAATGGTGGGCAGTGCGCGCACTTCGACCGCCATGCCGTCCTTGAGCGTGACCGTCTGCAGCGCTGCCTTGTAGCGAAACAGCACGCAGCGCACCTGCGCGCGTTCATCCTTGAGAGTGAAGTAGCAATGACCCGACGCGGGGCGGCTTAACCCGGAGACTTCTCCGCTGATCCAGGCAAGTCCGAGATGACGCTCGATGAGCATTCGCGCCGATCCGACGAGCAGCGATACTGGAATCACCTCGGCGCGCGGCAACGCTTCCGCGCCGGACTCCGTGCTCGACAAGGCGACAAATTTGGGGTCGATGTCCATGACAAAAAGGAGGGTCGTTAAGAGTGCGCGCGGATGTTTTCCGAGAAGGTGCCGCAGCGCCGGCACGCCCGTACACGCGTCGGGGCGCAGGTTCAAGTCACTGAATTGTAATGTCGAAATCTCGTAAAGAATTTGGGCATGACAACGAATTCCCCACCCGGCAGGCTACTTAGGTAGGGTATTTACAAGATATGCACACTTTTATCCACAGATAATGTGGACAACGCGGCGAAAATTGTAAATATGACAGCCTGAAGACCGTTGCTGGATGCGGCTCGCGCGGCATGCGCTCCATTGCAGTGGCGTGGCGGTCGATGACGGCCCCCATCCCAGCGGTTAGAATGCATGTTCCTCGTCATTTGTTCATGAACAAACGGTAATGAGTGTTGCACCGCCGCACGACGCTGCCTCGCCCGGTTCGAATTTTCTGCGCCAGATCATCGCCGAGGACCTGCGTACACGCAAATATGGCGGCCGGGTAGTCACCCGCTTTCCTCCAGAACCCAACGGATATCTGCATATCGGGCACGCCAAGTCGATTTGCCTCAATTTTGGGTTGGCGGCGGAAAATGGAGGCGTCTGCCACCTTCGCTTCGACGACACCAATCCGGTCAAGGAGGACGTCGAGTTCACCGACTCGATCATGGGTGCGGTGCGCTGGCTCGGTTTCGACTGGGGAGCGCATCTCTATCATGCGTCGGACTACTTCGACCGGCTCTATGAGTTCGCGCGCCATTTGATCAAGGCGGGATTGGCGTACGTGGACAGCTCGACCCCGGAGGAGATGCGCCGGCTGCGCGGCACGCTCACCGAGCCGGGACGCGACAGTCCCTACCGCGACCGCTCGGTTGAAGAGAACCTGCAGCTGTTCCGAGCGATGAAAGAGGGCGAGTATCCGGACGGTGCACACGTGCTGCGTCTGAAGATCGACATGGCGAGCCCGAACATCAACATGCGCGATCCGGCGGTGTATCGCATTCGCCACGTCACTCACCAGCGCACCGGCGACAAATGGTGCGTCTACCCGCTCTACGATTACACGCACTGCATCTCCGATGCGCTCGAACGCATCACCCATTCGATCTGCACGCTGGAATTCCAGGACCATCGTCCGCTCTACGACTGGATCATCGAGCGCCTCGCCGATGCAGGGCTGCTGCAGAGGCCCTTGCCGCAGCAATACGAATTCGCGCGCCTCAACCTCACTTATGTCGTGCTGTCCAAGCGACGATTGGTCGAACTGGTCGACCAGCACCACGTCGACGGCTGGGACGACCCGCGGATGCCCACGCTGGTGGGCGCGCGGCGCCGCGGCTTCACGCCGGAGGGATTCCAACTGCTTGCCGAACGGATCGGCGTATCGAAGACCGATTCCTGGATCGAGATGAGCGTGCTGGAAAACTGCATGCG
>DASXBS010000062.1:0-27652 GCA_036491555.1 Casimicrobiaceae bacterium | reverse complement strand
CGCAGCGCATCGCCGAAAGCGATCGAATCGGCCGCCACCAGGGCCGCGTACTCGCCCAGGCTGTGCCCGGCCATCATCGCCGGCAGCGCGCCACCACCGGAACGCCACACCCGCCATACCGCGATGCCCGCGGCCAGCAAGGCCGGCTGGGTGCGTTGGGTGCGGTTCAATTCCGCTTCGGGGCCGTCCTTGACCAGTCCCAGTACATCCCAGCCGAGCACGGCTGAGGCTTCCCTGAAAGTTTCTTCCACCTGCGGGTTGCTGGCGGCGAGGCCGGCCAGCATGCCGACCGATTGCGAGCCCTGGCCGGGAAAGACCATCGCGAGCTTCATGTCTGCCATCGTATCAGCACCGATCCCCAGGTAAATCCGCCGCCGACGCCGACCAGCATCACATGCTGTCCGGAGCGGATGCGTCCGTCGCGCACCGCCACGTCGAGCGCCAGCGGAATCGACGCCGCCGACGTGTTGGCGTGCTTGTCCACCGTCGACACCATGCGCTCGGAAGGCAGGCCGAGCTTCTTCATGGTGGCATCCATGATGCGGATATTCGCCTGATGTGGAATCAACCAGTCGATAGCGCTCGCTGGGAGATGGTTGGCGTCGAGCGCTTCGTGCGCGACCTCGGCGAGCACGCGCACCGCGAACTTGAACACCGCGCTGCCGTCCATCTGCAGAAAAGGTCGCCCGGAGACTATGCCGTTGGCGACGCCTCCAGGCACGCTCAGGATGTCCTTGTAACGACCATCGGCGTGAAGGTGCGACGAGAGGATCCCCGGCGTCGCGCTCGGCAACAGCACGACCGCCCCTGCGCCATCGCCAAACAGCACGCTGGTCCCGCGATCGTTCCAGTCGATGATGCGCGAATAGATCTCGGCACCCACGACGAGGGCGTTGCGCACCGTCCCCGCCTTGACCATGCCGTCGGCGATGGCCAACGCGTAGACGAAGCCGCTGCACACGGCCTGCACGTCGAAGGCCGGTCCGCGCGCCGCGCCGAGCTTGGCCTGGAGTACGCACGCGGTCGACGGAAACACCATGTCCGGGGTCGTCGTCGCGACGATGATGAGGTCGACGTCCGCGGGCGCAACGCCCGCCGCCGCCAGCGCGGGCAACGCAGCGGCCAGCGCCAGATCGCTCGTCTTTTGTTCCGGCGCCGCCACCCTGCGCTCGCAAATGCCGGTGCGTGAGCGAACCCACTCGTCGCTGGTGTCGATACGCGACGCGAGTTCCGCGTTGGTGAC
Organism: Casimicrobiaceae bacterium; assembly: GCA_036491555.1. Lineage (GTDB taxonomy): Bacteria > Pseudomonadota > Gammaproteobacteria > Burkholderiales > Casimicrobiaceae > PALSA-1003. The sequence continues at coordinate 26,409 of DASXBS010000062.1, read as the reverse complement.
GATACGCGAAGGCAGGTAAGCGCCGGTGCCGGCGATGCGGCCGTACACGGGCTATTCCGGCGCGGCGACCGTCGCGGTCGCAGCGGGAGGAGCAGCCAGCGGCATGGCGGCAAGGCGTTGCGCAATGCGCTCGAGCACGCCTTGCGCCGCTTCGGCGTACGCCTTTTTCAGTGCATAGCGGAAGGCGAGCGCATCGGCGCCGCCGTGGCTTTTCACCACGATGCCCTTCAGGCCAATCAGCGTCGCGCCGTTGTAGCGGCGCGGGTCCACCCGCCGCCGAAAGGAGTTCAGGATCGGCAGCGCAAATACCGCGAGCGTCTTGCGCAGCACGTTGCGCGTGAATTCCTCGCGCAGGAAATCCGCGAGCATGCGCGCGAGGCCTTCCGACGTCTTGAGCGCGACATTGCCGACGAACCCGTCGCATACCACGACTTGAACGGTTCCCTTGTACAAGTCGTCGCCCTCCACGTTGCCGTAGAAATTCAGGCCAGAGACCTTGAGCAACTCGCCGGCCTCCTTGACCACGTCATTGCCCTTGATGTCTTCCTCGCCGATATTGAGCAGGCCGACGCTCGGGCGCTCCACGCCATCGATCGCAGACACCAGCGCACTGCCCATGACCGCGAATTGCACCAGCTGCTCGGGCGTGCAGTTGACGTTGGCGCCCAGGTCGAGCGCGGTGGTCGTTCCCGTACGCGTCGGCAGTTGCGACGCGATCGCAGGACGGTCGATGCCCGGCAAAGTTTTGAGCACGAAGCGCGAGATCGCCATCAGCGCGCCCGTGTTGCCGGCGGAGATGCACGCCTGCGCCTCGCCGCGCTTGACCAGATCGATCGCCACGCGCATCGACGAATCCTTTTTCCGGCGCAGCGCTTCTGCCGGCGGCTCGCGCATCTCGACCACCTGGGTGGCGGCGTGCACCGAAATGCGCGCGATTGCCGGCGAGCGATGGGCGGCAAGCGCTGCGCGGACTTCGGCTTCCAGCCCGACGAGGACGATCGCCGCCTCAGGTGTTTCCTCTAGAAAGCGCAGCGACGCGGCCACCGTTACTTTCGGACCATGGTCACCACCCATGGCGTCGACGGCGACGATCACTGACATCGCGTCGGTGTTCGCAGGTCAGCGAGCGCGGAGTCGAACGCGAATGCCGAGCCGCCCGAGTGCTTCGGCGCGACAGGTCGATCGGCAGCGGTTGTGCACAGAGCGACCTGAAAGGCGCTTATTCGTCCGCTTTGGTCTTGACGACCTTCTTGCCGCGATAGAAGCCGCTCGGGCTGACGTGGTGACGCAGATGGACCTCGCCGCTCACCGGCTCGACCGCGAGCGCGGGCTTGGGCAGGAAATCGTGCGCACGGTGCATTCCACGCTTGGATGCCGACTTTTTGTTTTGCTGGACAGCCATGTTCAGTTGCTCCTTGGTCTCTTCAAACTTCCAGATGCCACGCAAATACCGCAATCCGGCATCGTCGCGACGGCAATTCTACTTCGATTCGATCGCCGCTATTTCGACGACCGGCGCGGCGCCTTGGTCGCTGAGATCTGCGCAAACGGCGATTCGCGTACCTGTCCCGCGGCAGCGGTCAGTGCCGCGTCGCAGACACCCTCGGGGTGGCGCGGCGCAAACGGCAGCGACAACAGCAACTCGTCCTCGACCAGTGTCAGCGCATCGAGCTGACTCTTGGCCAAAACGACCTCAGGCTCCTCGGCGTCGAAGCTCACCAGTTCGCCCTCGTCGCGCGCGACCAGCACCTGCGTGCGCTGATCGATCACGAACGCCAATGGATGCAGGCACCGCTGGCAGGTCACAAAGACGCTGCCGTCGAGATCCAGCTGCAGCCCAGGCCGGCCTTTGGCGTCGCGCCCTCCCGAGACGCTCCAGCGCACTCTCGATGCGCCACTCGCGGGATCGTGTGCAATGCGGTCCTGGAGCCGCGGCATGGTCGCGACATCTACCTCGCCCGACAGGCTTCCCCCACGCTCGGCCAGCTTGAACGCATCGAAGCGCGATTGCGGCTTGGATTCCGACGGACGCTTCAACGGCGGCTTTCGTTCGTTCGCTTTGCTTCGATTCACTGCACGCCAAAGCGGCACCGGCGCGCATTCGAACGCGCAGAAAATAAAACGTAGCATAATAGCCTTTTGCCTGTGTCCTGTCAAAGAATCAAGTGAAAACAACGAGTTCCCCGAGACCCCTCCCGCTGGTTCTGGCCTCCGCGTCACCCTACCGCCAGGCACTGCTGGAAAGGCTCGGATTGCCTTTCACGGTCGAGGCTTCGCGCGTGGATGAATCGGCGCTGCCGGCGGAGACACCCGCCGCGACGGCACTGCGCCTTGCCGAGGCGAAAGCCCGCGCCGTTGCTCCAGCGCATCCGGCACATCTGATCATCGGCTCCGACCAGCTCGCGGCCTGCGATGGTAGCGCCGTCGGCAAGCCGCGCGATCGCTCTCACGCGCTCGAGCTGTTGCGCGCGATGCGCGGCCGCACGGTCGTCTTCCACACCGCGCTGTGTCTGCTCAACAGCCACAGCGGGAGAGTGCAGACGACGCTGGTCGACGTCGCCAGCAGCTTGCGCCCGCTCGACGATCGCGCGCTCGAGGCCTACATCGATCGCGACCAGCCGCTCGATTGCGCCGGCGCTGTACGCGTGGAAACGCTCGGCATCGCGTTGTTCACGCGGGTGGCGAGCGATGACCCTACGGCGCTGATCGGACTGCCGCTCATCGCCCTCTGCGACATGCTCGCAAACGAAGGTGTCGCGGTACTGTGAGCACCCCATCCGGCGGCGCGCGCGGACGCGTGTATTTGATTCCGAATACGCTGGGTGGTGTCGCGCCCGCCGAGGTGCTGCCGCAGCGCACGCTCGACGTGGCACGCTCGCTCACGCACTTCGTCGCGGAGACGCCCAAGGCGGCGCGCGCTTTCCTCAAATCGATCGATACGCCGCATGCGCTGCAGGCGGTGGGCATCGAGGAATTATCCGAGCACACGCCGGCCGCGGCGGTAGAGACGCTGCTCGCGCCGGCGCTGGCCGGTCATGATCTTGGGCTGGTGTCGGACGCCGGATGTCCCGGCATCGCCGATCCCGGCGCCGCGCTGGTATCCGCAGCGCACCGCGCCGGCGTCGTCGTGGTGCCGCTGCCGGGAACCTCGGCGATCGCGCTGGCGCTGATGGCATCGGGCATGGATGGGCAGCGCTTCAGCTTCCATGGCTATCTTCCGGTCAAGGCCGAGGCGCGCGCGGCGACCATCAGGCAACTCGACGACGCGCTCACGCACGATGGCGCCACCCGGATTTTCATCGAGACGCCGTACCGCAACGAGGCGATGCTCTCTGCGCTGCTGGCGACGTGCCGTCCGCGCACGCACCTGTGCGTGGCCGCGGATCTGACCCTCGACAGCGAGATAGTGAAGAGCGCGACCATCGAGGCGTGGCGCAAGGGGCCTGCGTTGGCGCTCGACCGGCGCCCGGCAGTATTTCTGATCGGACGCGACGGCTCCGCCGCGACGCAGCCTACTCCTCGACGCCGCTCTTGATGTAGCTCTTGAGCATGCGGTTCTCGAAGCTCTGCTCGTCGTAGACCGCCTTGGCCACGTCGTGGAACGAAATGACGCCGAGCAGCATCGGTCCGTCGACGACGGGAACATAGCGCGCGTGGCGGTCGAGCATGCGCCGGCGCAGCTCCATCACATCCAGCCCGGTCGTTGCGGTGAGCGGATCGCTCACCTGGATTTCGCTGACCTTGAGGTCGCCGAGCGCGCCCTGGCGCTTGGCCAGCGCTTCGAGCACCTCGGCGAACGTGAGCATGCCGATCATCTTGCCGTGGTCCATCACCACCAGCGAGCCGATGTCGTGCTGCGCCATGACCTTGACCGCGTCGAACACGGTCCCACCGGGCGACGTCGTGAACAACGCGTTGCCCTTGATCCTCAGGATTTCGCTGACCAGCATGATGTCCTCCTTCGGAATCGGTCTGAGGTCGACACGTGCTCAGGTTACTCCCGTAGCGTTGCGCCGTGCAACCGCCGGATCGTTCAGCCGGCGACGCTGCGCCGCTCGCGCATCGCCTGAGCGAGTGTCCCACTGTCGACATACTCGAGCTCGCCGCCGACCGGAACGCCGCGCGCAAGACGCGTGACCTTGAGCCCGCGCGCGCCGAGCAGCTCGCCGATGTAGTGCGCGGTAGCCTCGCCTTCGTTGGTGAAGTTGGTCGCGAGCACCACCTCGCGCACTTCGCCGTCCGAGGCGCGCTTCATCAGGCGATCGAGCCGGATTTCCTTCGGGCCGATGCCGTCGAGGGGCGAGAGCCGGCCCATCAGCACGAAGTAGAGTCCCGTGTATGCCTGGGTATGCTCGATCATCAGCAGATCCGCCGGCGTCTCGACCACGCACAGTAGGCTCGCATCGCGCTTGCCCGAGCGGCAAAGCGCGCACAGCGCGTCCTCGGTGAAGGTATTGCAGCGCTGGCAGTGCTGGATGCTCTGCGTGGCGCCCTCGAGCGCGCGCGCCAGGCGCAGTGCGCCGTCGCGGTCGTGCTGCAGCATGTGCAGCGCCATGCGCTGAGCCGCCTTCGGGCCTACACCGGGAAGACAGCGCAATGCCTGCGTCAGCTCGTCGAGGCTGGACAGCGTCTCCATGCGCTCAGAAAGGCAGCTTGAACCCCGGTGGCATTGGCAGGCCCGCGGTCATGCCTGACATCTTTTCCTGCGTCGCCGCCTCAATCTTGCGCACGGCATCGTTGACCGCGGCCGCGACGAGGTCTTCGAGCACATCCTTGTCCTCGGTCATCAGCGACGCGTCGATCGCCACGCGCTTCACGTCGTGGCGTCCCGTCATGATCACCTTGACCAGTCCCGCGCCGGACGCGCCTTCGAGTTCCATCGATGCGATCTCGTCCTGCGCCTTTTTCATGTTGTCCTGCATGGCCTGAGCCTGCTTCATCAGGCCGGCAAGCTGATTCTTCATCATGGCTCGGATTTCCTTGCGTAGGGGTTTGCGTTACTCGATGGGCTTGATCGAATCCGGCTTCACCGTGCCGCCGAACCGCTGCAGCAGATCCTGCACGAAGGGATCGTCGCGAAACGCGGCCTCGGTACTCGCCTGCACCTGCGCGCGCTGACGTTTTTCCTGCACCGCCAGCGTGTCGCTCGAGGCAGTGCCGAACTCGAAGCGCAGGCGCACGCGCCGGCCGAGCGCCGCATCGAGCGCGGCCTTGAGCTTGTCGGCGAAGGTCTTTTCGGCGAGATGCCGATATGCTTCAGGCAAGACTAGCACCAGCTCGTTCCCGGCGATCGCCCTGAGTTCGGTCTGCGCGGCGAGCTGCAGCGCCATCCCGCTGAGCTTCATTCCCGCGACAAATGCGGGCCAATCGTCGATTCGAAGCACCGACGCAGCATCTTGAGCGGGCCCCGAGGAGCGTGCAGGAGCAGCTGGGGGCGCCGAAGGGATCGACGGTTCGAGCGCCCTGGGGCTGGTGGAAGGCGCCGGTGCTGAAGCAGTCGCGGCCGCGCTCGCGCGCGTCGGCGATTCGCGGACTGGGGCCGCAGCACGCGCAGGCGTCGTGGAGCGCGGGCTTTCAGGCGCATCGCCGCCCGCCGGCTCGAACGCGAGCAGGCGCAGCAGCGTCATCGCAAATCCGGTCGCCTCGTCGGGCGAAAGCGCAAGGTCGCCGCGCCCCTGCAGGCAGATCTGATAGCCTAACTGCACCGCTTCCGGTGTGAGCGCCTTCGCGTAGCGCATCACCGCAGTCGCATCCTCGAGTGAATCCGCGGCCTGCGGCACCGTCTGCGCAACCGCGATTCGATGGAACAACGAAGCCAGCGCGTCCAGCGCAGAGCCCATCGACGCGCTGCGAGCGGCGAGCGCATCGGCCTCGGCGAGCAACGCCACGCCGTCCCCGGCAATGAGTGCATCGACGATGCGGAACACGTGCTCCGACTGCACCGAGCCCAGCATCGCACGCACCGCCTCGACCCGCACCTCTCCCGCCCCATACGCGATGGCCTGGTCGAGCACCGACAGCGCGTCGCGCATCGAGCCGCGCGCGGCGCGAGCGATCTCCTCGAGCGCAGGCGCGTCGAAGGCGATGCCTTCCGCGCCTAGAATCTCCGCGAGTCGCGCGACGATGACCGCCGGCGAAAGCGCCTTCAGGTTGAACTGTAGGCAGCGCGAAAGCACCGTCACCGGGATTTTCTGCGGATCGGTGGTTGCGAGCACAAACTTCACGTGCTCCGGCGGCTCCTCCAGCGTCTTGAGCATCGAGTTGAAAGCCGCCTTCGACAGCATGTGCACTTCGTCGATCAGGTAGACCTTGTAGCGCCCGACGGTGGGCGCATAGCGGGCGTTGTCGAGGATCTCGCGCATGTTGTCGATGCCGGTATTCGACGCGGCGTCGAGCTCGAGGAGGTCGACAAAACGCCCCGCGTCGATGTCGGTGCAGGCAGCGCACACGCCGCAAGGCGTGGCGGTGACGCCGTTCACGCAGTTGAGGCTCTTGGCGAGAATGCGTGCGATGGTCGTCTTGCCCACGCCGCGCGTCCCCGTCAGGAGGTAGGCGTGATGCAATCGGCCGGTGCCGAGTGCGCTCGCGAGCGCCTTCACGACGTGCTCCTGTCCATAGAGCTCCGCGAAGGTCTTCGGGCGCCACTTGCGGGCGAGGACTTGATAGCTCATACAGATCGGCGCGAGGCGCCGGCGGCCGGCGCTAGGGTTGCATCCGTTTGGTTCGCGACCGCGCGCATCGCAACCGCCGCGCGGATTCATCCGCGGCGCCTACGTGCACCGCGTATATCGTCATATCGGGCCGATCGTGCTGCTACGCAAGAACGAGTTGGGGAGGCGAGCCGTGATCCCGGCACTTGCGGAGAATAGCTATGGCTGCTTCCTTCCGGACCTGACCAGGTTTGCCACCAGGCAATGCGGGGCGGCCCGCCGTTGAACGTCATCACGACAGGCGCGAAGGCTTGCATTATCGGCGAAGCACGTTCGTCGGGCAAGGCACAGCCGCCGGAGCGGCATCGGCCGGCCCTCGACGCCGCTGTGACTATAATGAACCCGGAGGCGAGCCGATGTCCAAGCGACGCAGCCCGTACTGCTGGGTAGTCACCGCCGCATTGATGGCTGCGTGCGGGCCCGCACCCACGCCACCGGCTCCGAAGGGCGGCGACCTCGTCGCATTGCTGCGCCCCGGGCCTTCGACGTGGTACCTCGCGCCCGACGGGCGCAACGCCGGCTTCGACTACGACCTATTAAGCCTGTTCGCGCAACGCCAGGGCCTCATGCTCAAAGTCGTCGCCTCGAGCGACCCGCGCGCACGCCTCGCCGTGGGCGACAGCGGCGCAGCCTTGGGCGCGGGTGCGCTGTATCGCTACCCTTCCCCCGCCGACGATCCGGCGGCGGCGCTGGTGTTCTCCGCGCCGTACTACACGGTCGAGCCGGTGCTGATCTACAACATCGAGTCGTATCGGCCGATGTCGTGGGCCGATCTCGCGGGGACCAGCGTCGCAGTGCTGCAGGGCGCGGGCATCGCGCGGGCGCTGGAGCGCGTGCGCATCGAGCACCCCGAGGTCGAATGGGAATCGATAGCGCTGTCCTCGGTCGAATCGCTGATCACCCAAGTCTCCGATGGAACGCTCGACTACGCAGTGGTCGCCGCCAACGAAGCGGACGTCGCGCAGTCGACCTATCTCAACGTCGAGCGCGCGTTCTCCATGGGCGGTCGGCTCGACCTGGTCTGGGCGTTCGCGCCGGCGCAATCAGCGCTGCGCGACCAGGCCGACGCCTTTTTCACGCAAATCAGGAAGGATGGCACCCTGACCCGATTGATCGAGCGCTATTTCGCGCGCGTCCAGGTTCCGCGGATCGACGCGGGCGTGTTCCACGAGCGGATGAAGACCGTCCTCCCGCAGTATCGCCCTCTGTTCGAGCACGCGCAGGAAACCACCGGCGTCGAATGGCGGCTGCTGGCCGCGATCGCCTACCAGGAATCGCAATGGGATGCGCAGGCGACCAGCGAGACCGGCGTGCGCGGGCTCATGCAGCTCACCGAGGAGACAGCGCGTCGTCTCGGCGTATCCGACCGGCTAGACCCGCACGAGAGCGCGCTGGGCGCGGCGCGTTACCTGCGCGACCTCAAGGACAAGCTGCCTTCGCGCATCGCGGAGCCCGATCGGACCTGGATCGCGCTTGCCGCGTACAACATCGGCGTCGCGCATCTCGAGGACGCACGCATCCTCGCACAGAAGCAGAAGCAGAGTCCCGATTCGTGGACCGCGGTGCGTAAGACGCTGCCGCTGCTGGCTCTGCCGGAATACTACGAGGACACCAAATACGGCTTCGCCCGGGGCGGCATGCCCGTCGCTTTCGTCGACCGCGTGCGTGCGTACTACGACATGCTGCTCGCGAACCAGCCCGATTCGCGCCCGCGGCTGCGCATGTTTTCGTCCTCCGGTGAAGTTCCATCGCTGCGCGCTGACGTTCCCGCGCTCGGGGGAAAGTGATTTCTCAGCGCCGGCACAGGAGGTGCATCGCACGCGATCTGCGCGTCGCGTTTGGCGGCGCTGCGGCGATCGCATAGAATTCGAGCGATGAATGCATGTCGCGCGGCGCTCGCGTCGATCTGGATGCTTTGGGCCGTCTCGCCGGCATTCCCAGCTGTTCCTGATACCGTCTTCATCGAGGAACTGACGTGGACCGAGCTGCGCGACCGGATCGCGTCAGGCGCAACCACGGTCCTGGTTCCCATCGGCGGCACCGAGCAGAACGGGCCGCACATGGTCCTCGGCAAACACAACGCGCGCGCGCGGCTGCTCGCCGAGAAGATCGCGCGCGCCCTCGGCAACGCGCTCGTCGCGCCAGTGATCGCGTATACGCCCGAAGGGTCGGTCGACCCGCCGAGCGGCCATATGCGCTTCCCGGGGACGATCACCATCCCCGCGCCTACCTTCGAGCAGCTACTCGAATCGGCCGCGCGGAGCTTCAGGGCGAGCGGCTTTCGAGACATCGTGCTGCTCGGAGACCACGGCGGCTATCAGAGCAGCGATGCAGCGGTCGCCGCCAAGCTGGATCGCGAATGGAAGGCCACGCAGGTGCGCGTGCACGCACTTTCGGAGTATTACGCCGCGGCGACGAGCGACTACGCGCGCCGCCTCGAAAGCCGCGGTTTCACTGCCGCGGAAGTCGGCTCGCACGCAGGCCTCGCCGACACCTCGCTTGCAATGGCGGTCGACCCCAGACTGGTGCGTGCCGAGGCGTTGGACAAGGCACACGATGCAAAAGCCGGTGTTTACGGCGACGCACGGCGCGCCAGCGCGGAGCTCGGCGCGGCTGCGGTCGATGATATCGTTGCGCGGTCGGTGACGGCGATCAGGCGTGCGACGGCGCGGCCTTGATCGCGGTATCGTCGCGCGGGGTTGTATTCCTTTTTGATCGACTCGTTCACGGGAGCTTTGTGAATCAATCTGTCTCGATGCGCATCTCGCTTCTTCTCGTCCCCCTCGCATCGGCGCTCGGCTTTGCATGGCTCGCTGGCGCGCAGCCCGCGCCACCTCCGCCGCCGGCGGCAATCGTGACCGTGCCCGGGATGCCTGCGGTTCCCGATCCGAAGAATCTATATAGCGAGGCTACGGCGGGACGCATGAGCACCACCGTCGCCGGCGACCTCGCGCGTGTCTACGTGCCCAACCTGCAGTCCAACGACGTCTACGTCATCGATCCGACGACCTTCACGGTGGTCGACAAGTTCAGGGTCGGCGTGAATCCGCAGCACGTGGTGCCGTCGTGGGACCTGAAAACGCTGTTCGTCGCCAACAACGCCGAGAATCGCACCGATGGCAGCCTCACCCCGGTCGATCCCAAGACCGGCAAGCCGGGCAAGCCGATTGCGGTCGACGATCCCTACAACATGTATTTCACGCCGGACGGGCAGTCGGCGATCATCGTCGCCGAAGCGCTCAAGCGGCTCGACTTTCGCGATCCGCACACGATGACGCTGCAGTCGTCGCTGGCGACGCCGCGTTGCGCGGGCATCAACCATGCGGACTTCTCGATCGACGGACGTTACGCGATCTTCACCTGCGAATTCACCGGCACGGTGGTCAAAATCGACCTCGTCGAGCGCAAGGTGATGGGATACCTGCAGCTTATCAAGCCGGGACTGCCCACCACGGTCGTGAAAGGCTTCGACGGCCGTGACGAGATCGTGTGCACGACGTGGAAGGGCATGCCGCAGGACATTCGGGCGTCGCCCGACGGCAGCCTGTTTTTCGTCGCCGACATGATGTCCAACGGTGTCTACGTGGTCGACGGCGCGAGTTTTCGCCAGATCGACTTCATCCCGACCGGCGTCGGCACGCACGGGCTGTATCCGAGCCGTGACGGGCGCAAGCTCTACGTGGCCAACCGCGGGTCGAACAAGATCCACGGACCGCCGCATGGCAAGGGAAGCGTGTCGGTGATCGATTTCGCGACACGCAAGATCGACGTGACCTGGCCGATTCCCGGAGGCGGCAGCCCCGACATGGGCAACGTCAGCGCCGACGGCAAGCTCTTGTGGCTCTCGGGCCGCTACGACAACGTGGTCTATGCGATCGACACCACCAGCGGCGAGGTCAAGACGATCGCCGTGGGTCGCGAGCCACACGGGCTCACCGTGTGGCCGCAGCCGGGGCGCTATTCACTGGGACATACCGGCAACATGCGCTAGCGGCGCGTGCCGCCCGACGAGGGGCCCACGCCGCGAGGAGGTCCGCAGAGCCGAAGGCGTGGAGGCGCGGCCTAGCGTGTCGGCGCGATGACCGTCTCGCCGCCCATGTAACGCTGCAACGCCTCGGGAACATCAACGCCGCCGTCGGCGCGCTGGTAATTCTCCAGCACCGCGACCAGCGTGCGTCCCACCGCGAGGCCAGAACCGTTGAGCGTATGCACCAGCTCGGGCTTGCCCTGCGCGTTGCGGAACCGCGCCTGCATGCGTCGCGCCTGGTACGCCTCGCAGTTGGAACACGACGAAATCTCGCGATAATTCTGCTGGCCAGGCAGCCATACCTCGAGATCGTAAGTTTTGGCGGACGCGGGACCAATGTCCGCGGTGCACAGCTGCAGAACGCGATACGGCAGCTCGAGTTTCCTGAGAATCGCCTCGGCGTGACCGGTCAACTCCTCGAGAGCATCGTAGGATTTTTCCGGATGCGCGATCTGCACGAGCTCGACCTTGTCAAACTGGTGGACGCGGATCATGCCGCGCGTGTCCTTGCCGTAGCTGCCCGCTTCCGAACGAAAGCACGGCGTGTGCGCCGTCATCTTCTTCGGCAGCGCATCGGCGGCGAGAATCTCGTCGCGCACGGTATTGGTCAGTGACACTTCGGCCGTTGGGATCAGATACATCGCGGCATCGTTTTCCGCGTCGCCTCGAATCACTGCGTCACCGCGCGTCACCCAGAACAACTCGTCTCCAAATTTCGGCAGCTGCCCCGTTCCTTCCATCGTCTTGGCATTGACGATGTAAGGCACATAGCATTCGGTATAGCCATGCTCCGTCGTGTGCGTATCGAGCATGAGCTGCGCCAGCGCCCGATGCAGACGCGCGACCGCACCGCGCAGGACATAGAAGCGTGCGCCAGACAGCTTAACCGCGGTCTCGAAGTCGATACCCGCCAAGGCAGCGCCGATGTCGACGTGGTCGCGAGGTGCAAAGCCGAACGTGCGCGGTGTGCCCCAGCGCCGCAGCTCGACGTTGTCCGCCTCGGAGTGTCCGACCGGGACGCTGGGATGCGGGAGATTGGGCAGCGCCAGCATGAGGTCGCGCTGCTCCGCCTGCACGCTGGCAAGCCGCTGCTCCAATATCGTTAGCTCGTCCCCGAGACCTGCGACTTCCGACATCAGCGCCGAGGTGTCTTCGCCTCGAGCCTTGGCCGCTCCAATCTGCTTCGACGCCGCGTTGCGCTTCGCCTGCAGATCCTGCGTGCGCGTCTGGATCTGCTTGCGCTCGGCTTCGAGCCGTTCGAAAGTGGCCGTATCGAGGCCATAGCCGCGAGTCTTCAGGCGCGCGGCGACGCCCGCGAGGTCGGTGCGCAGAAGCTGGATATCGAGCATGCGCGATTTTAGCAGAGGCCTCGACGCCTACGGCCTGCGCTCGACGCGTGCTATTCAGCCTTCGCCGCTGTCGTCGTGCGTTGCCGCCTCGTCCAGCGCGCGCAGCGTGTCGAGCTTGTCGCGAATCTTCGCCTCGAGCCCGCGATCGGTGGGCGCATAGAAGCGTGTCGGCGGCATGCCGTCGGGCAGGTAGTGCTCGCCGGCGGCGTAGGCTTCGGGCTCGTCGTGCGCATAGCGATAGCCCTTGCCGTAGCTTAAGGACTTCATCAGTCTCGTCGGCGCGTTGCGCAGGCGCAGTGGCACGGGGCGCGAAGTGTCCTCGGCAATCAGCGCGCGCGCCGCGTTGTATGCGGTGTAGACCGCGTTGCTCTTCGCAGCGCAGGCAAGGTAGATCACCGCCTCGGCGAGCGCGAGCTCGCCCTCGGGCGAGCCGAGCCGCTCATAGGTCGCGACCGCGTCAAGGGTGATCTGCAGCGCGCGTGGATCGGCAAGCCCGATGTCCTCACTCGCCATGCGAATCATCCGCCGTCCGACGTAGAGCGGATCGGCGCCGCCGTCGAGCATGCGGCACATCCAGTACAGCGATGCATCGGGGTCGCTGCCGCGAACCGACTTGTGCAGCGCCGAGATCTGGTCGTAAAACGCTTCGCCACCCTTGTCGAACAGGCGCAGCGATCGGGCGATGGTGCGCTCCACAAAAGCGAGATCGAGCTGGCGCGCGCCGCCTTGCGCTTCTCCCGCAGCGATCGAAAGCTGCTCGGCGACATTGATGAGTCGGCGCCCGTCCCCATCCGCGTAGCCGATAACCGCTTCGCGCGCATTGGGCGCGAGCGTCACCCCCGGCAGCGCCGTTGCCAGCGCGCGGTCGAGCAGCTCACCGAGCTCCTCGGCGCTGAGCGGCTCGAGCACGTACACCGCGGCGCGCGAGAGCAGCGCGTTGTTGACTTCGAACGACGGGTTCTCGGTGGTCGCGCCGATGAAGGTGATCAGTCCGCGCTCCACGAACGGCAGGAAAGCATCCTGCTGCGCCTTGTTGAAGCGATGCACCTCGTCGACGAACAGGATCGTGTGCCGGCCCGATTGCGCCAGCGCCGCCTCCGCATGCGCCACCGCATCGCGAATGTCCTTCACTCCCGCGAGCACCGCCGAGATCGCGATGAAGTCGGCGTTGAAGGCATCGGCCATCAGTCGCGCGAGCGTCGTCTTGCCGACTCCGGGCGGCCCCCACAGGATCATTGAGTGCGGCTTTTTCGATGCGAAGGCGACCGCGAGCGGCTTGCCCGGATCGAGCAGGTGCCGCTGTCCGATCACCTCCGCTACGCTCTTGGGGCGCAGGCGCTCGGCGAGCGGCGTCGCCGGATTCTCGACCGCGAAAAGGTCAGTCGCTGACGACATCGGCGCCGGCGGGCGGCGTGAAGCGAAATAGCGACGGGTCGAGCTTCGGATTTCGCTCCAGGTTGCTGAAGCGGATCACGGTGCGCTGCCCGAAGTTGTCGAACACCTCCAGCGCCGCGAGCCCCGCGGCGTCGAAGCCCAGGCGCAATTCGCGAAACGCCGCGTCCTTGTCTTTCGGCGTCGCGCCCAGCCATTCGAGCCCCTCGGCCGCGGGCAGCTCGCGCCACTCGAACGCGGCTTCGACCTCGTCACGTCCCGACAGCAGCGCCGCCGGCGTGCTGCCCAGCGCCTTGTCGCTCTTGCGCACGATCACCTGGTTCAAATCGGGGTCGTAGATCCACACGCGATCACCGTCGCCGACCAGCAACTGCTTGTACGGCTTGTCTACGCTCCAGCGAAACCGGCTCGGACGCACGATCGAGAACTCGCCGCTCGCCTGCGCGGTCTGGCGGCCCTGCGTGTCGTACACCGTTTGCGTGAAGTTCGCGTGGAAGCTCTGCGTCTCGCGCACGAACGCGCGCAGGCGCGCGATCGACGCGGCATCGGCCGACATCGTCACCATGAAGAACACGAACGCGATGGCGCGAAGTCGCAACGTCTACTCCTTGCCGGCAGGGACCAGCACCTCGCGGTTGCCGTTGGTCTGCATCGCCGAGACCAGCCCCGCGCGCTCCATCTGCTCGATCAGGCGGGCGGCCCTGTTGTAGCCGATGCGCAAATGGCGCTGCACTAGCGAGATCGAGGGCCGCCGCGTCTTCAGCACGACGGCGACGGCCTGGTCGTACATCGGATCGGCTTCGACGTCGCTACCCTCGACGCCACCCAGCTCGTCGCCCGCTTCGCCACTCGGCGCCTCGAGAATGCCGTCGAGATATTGCGGACCGCCCTGTGCTTTCAAATGCTCGACCACGCGATGGACTTCGGCGTCGGACACGAACGCGCCGTGCACGCGCTGCGGCATGCCCGACCCTGGCGGGAGATAGAGCATGTCGCCCTGCCCCAGCAGCGCCTCGGCGCCCATCTGGTCGAGGATCGTGCGCGAGTCGATCTTGCTCGCCACCTGGAAGGCAATGCGCGACGGGATATTGGCCTTGATGAGCCCGGTGATGACGTCGACCGAGGGACGCTGCGTCGCCAGCACCAGGTGAATGCCCGACGCGCGCGCCTTTTGCGCGATACGCGCGATCAGCTCCTCGATCTTCTTGCCGGTGACCATCATCAGATCGGCGAGCTCGTCGATGACGATCACGATGAGCGGCATTTCCTCGATCGGCTCGGGCGATTCGGGCGTGAGCGTGAATGGATTGGTGAGCGGCTTGCCACTTCGTTTTGCTTCCGCCACGCGCGCGTTGTAGCCGGCGAGATTGCGCACGCCCAGTGTCGACATCAGGCGGTAGCGCCGTTCCATCTCCCCCACGCCCCATGCCAGCGCGTTGGCCGCGAGCTTCATATCGGTGACCACCGGTGCCAGCAGATGCGGAATACCCTCGTACACCGAGAGCTCGAGCATCTTCGGGTCGATGAGGATCATGCGCACCTGGCGCGGCTCGGCTTTGTACAGCAGCGACAGGATCATCGCGTTGACCGCGACCGACTTGCCCGAGCCGGTCGTTCCGGCGACGAGCAAGTGCGGCATGCGCTGAAGGTCGACGATCACCGGCTTGCCTGCGATGTCCTTGCCCAGCGCAAGCGAAAGCGGACTCGCGGTGTCGTTGTAGGTCGCCGACGACAGGAGCTCGACCAGGCGCACGATCTGGCGACGCGGATTCGGCAGCTCGAGCCCCATGCAGGACTTGCCCGGAATCGTCTCGACCACGCGGATGCTCACCACTGACAGCGCGCGCGCGAGATCCTTCATCAGGTTGACGATCTGCGCGCCCTTGACGCCAACCGCCGGCTCGATCTCGAAGCGCGTGATCACGGGACCGGGATACGCCGCCAGCACCTTCACGGTGACGCCGAAGTCGGCGAGCTTGCGCTCGATCAGCCGCGAGGTGTACTCGAGCGTGTCGGCGCCGACCTGCTCCTGCAGCGATGGTGCTTCCTCGAGCAGCGACAGCGGCGGCAAGGGCGAGTCGGGCAGGTCCTGGAACAGCGGCTTCTGCTTTTCCTTGACCACGCGTTCCGAGCGTGCCACTTCGACAGGTGGGGCCACCACCAGCACCGGCTCGCGGTCGTCGTCGCGCTCGCGCACTGCTTCGACGAAAAGCTCGCGCTCTTCGGTTGCGGCGGCGCCGATGGTGCGCTCGCGGCGCGCTTCGCGACGCGCACGCGTCGAGGTGATGATTCGCTCGATCGCGGCACCGACACGCTCCATGAGCCGCAGCCATGACATGCCGGTGAATAGCGACCATCCAACCGCGAACAGCGCGATGAGAAGGAGTGTCGCTCCGTTGAAACCGATTGCCGCCGACAGCGCGTTGCCGATCATCGCGCCCGCCGCGCCACCAGCACCATCGGGCAGCGTGACCGGAAGCCGATACAGGCGCAGCGACTCCAGCGCCGCGCTCGAAAGCAGCACCAGCAGGAAGCCCGGCACGGCGAGCCAGACATGATGGCGCTCGAGGTTGTCCCGGGTCAGGTGCCGATATCCCGTCACCACGAGCACCACGCCGGCGAAAACCCACCACCACGCGGAGGCGCCGAACACGTAGAGAAGCAGATCGGCGAGCCATGCGCCGACGACACCGCCGCGGTTGTGAAGCGTCTCACCGGAGCCCGAAAAGGACCATCCCGGGTCGCCGCGGCTGTAGGTGGCAAGGACCAACGCGAGGTAGACAAAGGCAGCCACGAAGAGCAGCCACCACGACTCGCGCACGAGCGCCGCCAAGCGCGGTGACAGCCGCGCAGCAGGCGCGGGAACTCGGTCGAAGCCCTGTTTTTTGCTATTTAGAATCACGGTGTTGTAGCACGAATTGCATCCAGCACATTATACGCCGGCCGGGTGCCTGGGTGGGTCCTCTTGCCTGCCGGGGAACGCCCCCCACATCGGTTAGAATCGGACGCGCTCGGTTCCGTTTCTGTCCGTTGGTCGAACCTTCTGCCTGGATCCCGCCGCCCATGCCCGTCAAGCACGCTCGCCTGCTCATTCTCGGGTCAGGCCCCGCCGGATACACCGCGGCAGTATACGCCGCACGCGCCAACCTCAAGCCGGTGCTCATCACCGGCCTAGCGCAAGGTGGCCAGCTCATGACCACGACCGAGGTCGACAACTGGCCCGCCGACAACGCCGGGGTCCAGGGGCCCGACCTGATGGCGCGATTCCAGTCGCACGCCGAGCGCTTCGAGACCGAGATCGTCTTCGATCACATCCACTCGGTGGACTTGTCGAAGCGACCGTTGCATCTCACGGGCGATGAGGGCGAATACACCTGCGACGCGCTGATCATCGCCACCGGCGCATCGGCGCGCTATCTCGGTCTGGATTCGGAGCAGGCCTTCATGGGCAAGGGCGTGTCGGCGTGCGCGACCTGCGACGGTTTTTTCTACAAGGGGCAGGACGTCGCGGTGATCGGTGGCGGCAACACCGCGGTTGAAGAAGCGCTCTATCTCTCCAACATCGCGCGTAACGTGACAGTCGTGCATCGTCGCGACAAGTTTCGCGCCGAAGCGATCCTCGTCGACCGTCTCAAGGCAAGAGCAGGTGATGGTGGCAACGTGCGCATCCACTGGGACCAGACACTCGAGGCGGTGCTGGGCGACGCCTCGGGTGTGACCGGCGTTCGCCTCAAGCACGCCAAGTCGGGCGCGAGCACCGAGGTGCCTGTGCAAGGCGTGTTCATCGCGATCGGACACACGCCCAACACGCAACTTTTCGAAGGCCAGCTCGCGATGAAGGGTGGCTACATCCACGTCAAGGGCGGCAGCGAAGGCGATGCTACCGCGACCAACGTTCCCGGGGTCTTTGCCGCAGGCGACGTCGCCGACCACGTGTATCGTCAGGCAGTGACCAGCGCCGGCACCGGATGCATGGCCGCGCTGGATGCGGAAGCCTACCTGGAGAGCATCGCGTAACATAGGTGGTGCATGGCCAAGCTCTCCGAGCTCAGGACGCTGCTTGCGAAGTCCTCGAAACCCAAGGCAGCGCAAAGGGCACAGCCTTCACAGAGCGACGCAGCGCGCGCTGCGCGCGTTCCTGCGCGCGTCCCGGCCACTGCTGCGGACGTCGACATTGCACAGGCGTTCGCGGATGTCGCACCTATGGCGCGCGCCAATCGTGCGACGCATCACCAGCCTCGGCCCTCGGCAGTGCCTGCTCAGCGCATCGCGGACGAGGCCGATGCGCTGGCCGCGAGCAAGTTCGGCAGCGAACCGTCGCCGACGCACTGGGAGGTGGGTCAGGAGCAGGAAGCGCTTCAGACTTACATCCGCCGCGGTCTGGGCAGCGATGTGCTCGGCAAGCTGCGGCGCGGCCACTGGGTCATTCAGGCCGATCTCGATCTCCACGGGCTGACGCGCGATGAGGCGCACGACACGCTCGCCGACTTCCTGGTTGCGGCGCGCAGTCACGGATGGCGCTGCGTGCGCGTGATCCACGGCAAGGGCCTGTCGTCGCCCAATCGCGAACCCGTGCTCAAGCACAAGGTCCGGCGCTGGCTCGCGCAATGGGACGACGTGCTGGCCTACTGCGAGGCACAGGCGCATGCCGGGGGCAGCGGCGCAGTGCTCGTACTGCTCAAGGCGCGAGGCGCCTGACCACAGTGCCGCGCGGGTCTTCGTCTGGCGACGCGCGCTTCGACTTGAATCGAAGCACGCGTGCGCTTCATAGCCGCCGATGCGCCAGCGCCGGCAGATCGGTGCGCACCGACGCGATGCGCTCGGGGTCGATGTCGCCGACGATCACGCCTTCGCCGTGCTCCAACTCGGTCACGATCTCGCCCCACGGATCGACGAGCATGCTGTGTCCATACGTGCGCCGGCCATTGCCGTGTAGGCCTCCCTGCGCGGCGGCGAGCACGTAGCACTGGTTTTCAACGGCGCGCGCGCGCAGCAGCAGGTGCCAGTGCGCAGCACCGGTGACCGCAGTGAACGCCGAGGGGACCACGAGCAAGGTCGCTTCGCGATACTGCCGGTAGAGTTCGGGGAAGCGGACGTCGTAGCACACTGACAGTCCCACCTTGCCCAGCGGCGTGTCGACGAGCACAGGGTGCTCGCCCGGCTCGATGGTGCGCGATTCGTCATAGCGCTCGTCGCCGCGCGAAAAAGCGAACAGGTGCATCTTGTCGTAGCGTGCAACGCAACGCCCTTCGGCGTCGTATACCAGGCATGCACTGCGCACGCGTTCAGGATCGGCGGTCGCGAGCGGCACCGATCCTCCAATGACCCACACGCTGTTTGCCCGGGCGACGCGCGCGAGCCACGCCTGCTGCACGCCCTCGCCGGGAGTCTCGCGAACCGCGACCTTGTCGGTGGCACGCGCGCCGAATACGCCGAAGTATTCAGGTAGCAGAACGAGTTGTGCACCACGCCGCGCTGCCTCGGCGACGCGGGGTTCTATCGCTGCAAGGTTTGCGGCCACGTCGCCGCCCGAGACGGTCTGCACCGCGGCGACGCGAGCCCGCGCGCCGGCCCGACCCGGCGTCACCTGCCGTTCAGTGGCCACGCTCATTTGCGACTCGTTTGCCACTCCGCTTGCCACTCGTTTTCCACTCGTTTTCCATTCACTTTGCACTCACTTTCCGTTCTCCATGGGACCATTGGTCGTCGCCGCGGACAGGCGACGAGTCACCTGCGGATCGGACCAGCTCCCGCTGACGAAATACTGCTGCGAGAAGATTTGCTCGATCGGGTCCTGCATGATCTTTTGCGCGAGCAGCGAACCCGCGCCGATCGCGGCGCCGATGATGGGATTGGCGATCATCAGTGCCGCTGCACCCACCGAGAGACCCGCCGACAGAGTGGGTTGTACGCGCACCTTGAGATCCTGTGTCTCGCGTGCGAGGTCGGCGCTGCCAGTGATATTGACGCGCGCCGAAGGTCCGACGATTTTCAGGTCGTCGGTCTGCATCACGCCATCGCGTATGCGCACCATCCCGGTGATCTCGTCGAAAGCGAAACCTTCGCCGAACAGGTCCTGGTAATCGCCGTCGAGCCGACGCTTGAACGCCTGCAGCGAAAGCACGCCGAGCAGCTTGCCGATGCCCGGATCGAGCTTCAGGAACTGGCCGCGGCCGGTAATGACGTTGAATTCGCCGTTCATTGTCGGATAGTCGAAATCCTGGGGACTCCCCTGCCAGGCAACCTTGCCGCTCAACTGCGCAGGCGCACCACGCACCGCGTCAGGCAAGCCAAACCTTGCGAGGTAGCGGCCAGGGTCGCGCACATCGAGGTTCACATCGACGTCGGTCTGCTGGGTGCTGCGCGTGTTGCGCCACCACCCATTCGCGGAAAGGGAACCGTCGTCGCTGCTCAGCGTGAGCTTTTCGATGCGCCAGTCAGCGTCGTGCGGTTGCGCGACGAACTCCAGCTTGCCGAGCTCGTGATTTCTCACGCTAAAGGAGTCGGCGCTGATGTCGAGCGCGGGCCACGGATTGGTGGCGGGCGGCGCATCGACCTTCGCCGTGGGACCCCAGGCAGTCATCGACGCCGGCGCCGCCGGCGGTGCGACGGCGCGTTGAAGGTGAGCGAGCAGCCTGCCGTTCGGGTGATCGGTCCCCGCCGCCTGCCAGCGCGCGCTTCCGCTGAGCTCGCGCCCGCGCAGCTCGATCTGCCAGTCGCGTGCACTGCGCGTCGCCGCGACGTGCAGGTCCTTGAACTCTCGACCAACCGCGGTCAGCGCACCGATGCCCACGTCCACGCCGGAGAGCGCGAGAGAATCGCCGCTCGCACCGGCGTCCAGCTGATCCTTCACCACGAGCCATGCGTCAGCATCGAGCATGTCGATGTTGCCGCGGATCCAGAAGCCGCGCTGCTGGACCTCGGGCGCGCTCGCGCCGAGCTGCAGCACTGCGCGCTCGACGCTGGCGCCGCCCGCCGCGAGTGTGCGCGCCATCGCTAGCTTGCCCACGCGCGCGTAGCTGGCGGTGATGATGTCGTGTCCGGAATCGACCGCGCGTCGCTCGATGTGCAGGGGCACCGTGTCCGCCGTGGACTTGCCTGCAGGGGGTGGCAAATCGACGCTGGCGCCCTTGAGGGAGGACTCGAGCGTCCATGCGAGGCCGCCGGGCAGCGCATTGACGGCGACTTTCCAGTCGGTGGTCCCGGCCAACCGGGCGAGCAGCCCCTGCTTCGGGTACTGACTGCGCAACGTGGCCAGATTGAAGCTGCCCTGGCCATCCACGCGCGCGCGCCCGTCAACGGTGGCAATGGCGATACGCGCTGGCCCGCCGAGCAGTTCGCCCTTCAATTCGGGTGCCGTGACGTCATGACCAGTGAACAGAAGCTCGCCGCTCAGATGCTCGATCGAAGGCGACCCATCGGCGAGCATCACCTTCGTATTCTCGAGCGTGTACGCGCCGCTGATTTTGTTCGCCTGCGGCTTCCCCAGTGCGAGCTCCAGCTTGAGTGCGAGCTTGCCGACGCCATCGATAGTCATACCCTCCATGGCGGAGCCGATGTCTTTGTCAAGGGGGCTCTCGGTGATGTAGCGGATGAAGTCGCGCGCCTGACCGCTGACGGTGCCCTCTATGCGCAGCAGCGGGTTCACGGCGCCCAGATCGGTGACTTCGAACTTGGAGCGCCCGAAATCTGCGCCGTAGATGCGACCCTTCTGCACATCTGCCGCGAGGTGCTGCCCGTCGATGCGAAGGTCGACGTCCATGTCCTCGATCGCGGGCCAGCCCGGCGCGTAGTCCAGCGCCACGGCTTGGACTTTTCCGGAAAGCTGGAACTGCCCACTCTTCGGATCGGCGTAGGGAAAATCGGACAGCGCGCCGACCAGGCGGATGCGCATGTCGCTCGCGCTGCCCGCCTGCAGCGAGCTCTGCAGCCACTTGCGCAGCTTTTCATCGATCTGCGGCGAGACGTAGTGATAGACCTGCTTTGCATCGACACGAGTGAGCGTGATGTTGAGGTCGGCACGACCGTGCTGTCCGCTCGCCATCGAATAGCTGCCCTTGGCGGTGCCGGCCAGATCCTTGTTGGCGAAGGCGAGTTGATCGACCTCGTAGCGAACGTCGTCGTTTTCGCGACGCCAGCTGATCGCTCCCTGCGCGGTGTCGAGCGTGATGCGCTCGCCCAGCGCGTGACGCAAATCGAGAATCACCGCATGGCCGTCGAACTTGAGCGTGCCGCCCTGCGTGCTGGCATCGACGCTTCCGGTGAGCCCGGCCACGCCGGGCCAGGTCTCGTGCGCGGCCAAGGCCAGATCGACGAAGCGTCCGGATCCGCTGATCGCAGACGGCGCATCCGCACTGCCCTGCCACTGCACGTTGCCGCCCTCGAGTACGCCGCTGGGTGCGAGGCGGGCCATCTCGTCGCGCCACGGCGCGGGCAGCGGCAGCGCCGTCGCGATCTCGCGCAGGGGAAGCAGATCAAGCCGCGCGAATTCGACGCTTCCTCCATCCATCCCATGCTCGCCGACAAGCATCGTGATTTTCACATCGGTGGGCTCGAAGCGCACACCGTCGCGCTCGGCGAAGCTCAAGTGCTGCGTGTAGAACTGCTGCTGCTTACCGTCGTCACTCCAGCCGATGCGACCCTCCAGCCGCGTCAGCGTCAAGTCGGAGAGCTCGGGCGCGATGCGTGCCTGCACGTCGGAAAGCACCACGTCGGCGGTGAAGTCGCGCAGATCGCCGTTGGCGACGTCGAGCCAGATGCGCAGCGCGCCTTTGCCGCTACTGACCGGAAAGCGCATCGGCAGCCACTCGCGCCACGCGGCGATGTCGGCGTAATCCATTCGCGCGTAGATCTTGCCGGTAAGCGCACGCCAGTCGCTGAGCGACGGACCGGAAAGGTCACCGCGCAAGTCCAGCGGGGCGGCGAGCGTCTTCGGCGGTGCGCCTTTGAGCCCGAACCGATGGTGCCCAAGCTGGTTTTCGAGCCGAAGCTCGACCTGGCTCAGCATCAGGTCGGAAGCGCCGGCGCGCTCGTCGCGCCACACGAGCTGCGCGTCATGGACGACGATGCTCGGTTGCCGCATCAGCCATTCCGCGAGACTGCGATCGTCGCGCGCGACCTGCGGGTCGATGGTCATGCCCGCGAGATGCAGCATCCCGGAAGCATCGCGACGGATCGCGAACTGCGCGTCCGAGATAGTGAGCTCCTTCAGGCGCAGGCTCAGCGCGGCCAGCGAGGTCCACGCAACGACCAGGCGAACATCAGGCAATGTCACGCTGGCAGCGCCTCCGATGCGGTCGAGCACGCGGAAATCGCGCACGTCGACACGCGGATTCCAGCCGTCCCATCCGGTCACCAGCGAGCCGATCTCCACCGGCTGACCGATCTGACTGCTCAGCATCCGCGAGAGCTCGTCGCGGTTCTGCTCGAGTCTCGGAAAAACGATCAGACGCACCGTCAAGAGCAGCAGCGCGAAGGCGATGATGAAAATGCGCAGCAGAAGCCAGCAAAAGCGCAACGCCCTGCGCCACGGCCGGCGCGCCGCGCCGATCGACGTCGAGGGACTGGCTTCGAGGGGCATAATGGCGATGTTAACCCGGAACAGGATGCGTACCGCGGTGGATGCTTCGAGCCGCCCGATCGACCTCCCGGCGGCGATCGAGTTCAGCCATTACGCTCAACGGGCGCGCGCCGCCCATCCGGAACAATTCGCCGCCGTCGTCGCCGCGCTCGACTCGCCGTGGAGCGCTCGCGAAGACGCGGTCGCGGCGCTGTCTGGCGCTCCCGACGCGGCAACCCTCGCCCATGCGCTGCGCGTGTTGCGCGAGCGCGTGTTCCTGCGCACGATGCTGCGCGACCTCACCGGACGTGCCGCCCTCGAAGAGGTGTGCGCGGTCACGACGGCGCTGGCCGACCTCGCCGTGGAGCGCGCCGTCGAGTCGCATACCCGCTGGATGGTGGCGACGCACGGCGAGCCGCGAGGCGCGGCGCGCAACGATGCGCAGCGTCTGCAGGTCATCGCCATGGGCAAGCAGGGCGGCGGCGAGCTCAACGTCTCGTCCGACATCGATCTCATCTTCGCGTATCCGGAGGAAGGCCATACCGACGGCGCGAAGCAGCTGTCCAACCAGGAATTCTTCGACCGGCTCGGCCGCCGCGTCATCGCGGCCCTCGACGAACGCACCCAGGACGGGTTCGTGTTCCGCGTCGACATGCGGCTGCGCCCGTACGGCGAGTCGGGACCGCTGACCTGTTCGTACGCCGCGCTCGAGCAGTACCTCATCACGCAGGGCCGCACCTGGGAGCGCTATGCGTGGCTCAAGGCGCGCCCCCTGATCGAGTCCGGACGCGAAGAGCTCATGCGCCTGGTCACCCCTTTCGTCTATCGCAAGTACCTCGACTTCGACGCGTTCGAAGGCCTGCGCGACGTCCACCGCCAGATTCGCGAGCAGGGCCGGCGCAGGGATTACGCCGCCAATCTCAAGCTCGGACCAGGCGGCATACGCGAGATCGAATTCATCGTGCAGGCACTGCAGCTCGTGCGCGGCGGTCGCGATCCTGGCTTGCGCGATCGTGGAACGCTGCCGGCGCTGGTCGCGCTCGGAGCGCGCGGATTTCTGCCGGCGAGTGCGATTGAAGACCTTCGCGACGCGTACGTGTTCCTGCGCAAGGTCGAGCATCGCCTGCAGTACCGCGACGACATGCAGACGCAGGATGTACCGTCGGATCCCGATGAGCGCATGGCGCTGGCCCGCGCAGCCGGCTTCGACGATGCCGCGGACTTCGAACGCATGCTGGAACGGCATCGAAGCTCGATCGTCGGTCACTTCGACGTCCTTTTCGGCGAAACCGAGAACGACCAGGCTGATCCGCTGGTATCGCTGTGGCTCGACCCGAAGCCCGAGTCCGACGTCGCAAAAGCGCTGTCCGACGCAGGCTACGCGCAACCGGACACCGTCGTCGGCGCCCTCGCGCGTGTTCGCAACTCGGGGCGCTACCTGCAACTTCCCGCCCGATCTCGACAGCGCTTCGACACGCTCGTGCCGCAGCTTTTGCGTGTGGCCACCGCGGAAAAGGATCCGCAGGCGGTGTTTCCGAGGCTTCTCTCGCTGCTCGAAACCGTGAGCGGCCGCAGCGCCTACCTCGCGCTCCTGGTCGAGCATCCGCCGGTGCTGCCGCGGATCGCGCATCTCGTCGGCGCGAGCGCGTGGGCCGCGGACTACCTGGCGCGGCACCCCATCCTGCTCGACGAGCTGCTGGACAGCCACGCGCTGCTTACCGAGCCCAGCTGGGACGACTGGCGCGGCGAGCTAGCGGAAGTCCTGGCGCTGCATAAGGACGATCCTGAACGCCAGAACGACGCGTTGCGCCACTTCCAGCACGCGCAGACTTTTCGCCTGCTGGCGCAGGACGTCAGCGGCCGCCTTTCGATCGAGCGACTGGCCGACCACCTCTCGGCGCTGGCCGATATCGTGCTCGCGGCGACCCTCAACTGCTGCTGGGAACAGGTGCGCAAAGACGAGACCGCGCCGCCGCGCTTCGCCATCATCGGCTACGGCAAGCTCGGCGGGAAGGAGCTGGGCTATGCGTCGGACCTCGATATCGTTTTCCTGTACGACGATGCGCGCGACGCCGCGGCTGAGCGCTACGCCCGGCTCGCGCAACGCCTCAATGCCTGGCTCACCAGCACGACCGCCGCCGGCCGCCTCTACGAGACCGATCTGCGCCTTCGTCCCGATGGCGTGAGCGGACTGCTGGTGTCGAGCCTCGACGCGTTTCGCCAGTACCAGAGAGCCCAAGCATGGCCGTGGGAGCACCAAGCGCTCACGCGCGCGCGCTTCGTTACCGGCGACGCCGCCATCGGCGCGGCGTTCGAGGCCGAGCGCACGCTGATCCTGAGGCTTCCCCGCGATCGCGTCGCTCTGCGCGCCGAAGTGATCGGCATGCGCCGGAAAATGCAGGCAGCGCACCCCAACCCGACGCGCCTGTTCGACGTCAAGCACGACCACGGCGGCATGGTCGATATCGAGTTCAGCGTGCAGTACCTGGTGCTGGCGCACGCGCATGAGCACGCCGCGCTGTGTCGCAACGCCGGCAACATTGCCCTGCTGCAACTGGCGGCCGATCTCGGCCTGGTCGACGCCGCGATCGCGGTGCAGGCGGCGGACGCCTATCGCGAGTTCCGGCGCGTGCAACACGAGCTCCGACTGCAGGGTGCGCGCGAAGCACGCACCGATCCGGCCGCCCACGCGTCGCGCCGCGCCGCGGTGGCCACGCTGTGGAAGGCGGTGCTCGGGGAGGATCGAGGCGACGACGGGGAGCGCTGACCGGCCGACCCGGCGAAATCGGCTAAAATAGCGTCTTTGACGCTACGCTCCGAGGTAACGCGATGTCGATGGCAGACCGCGACGGTTTCATCTGGCTGGACGGCAAGCTGGTGCCGTGGCGCGACGCCACGATACACGTCCTCACGCATACTCTGCACTACGGACTCGGCGTATTCGAGGGTATCCGCTGCTACGACACGGCGGCAGGTCCCGCCATTTTCCGCATGCGCGACCATACCGAGCGCCTGTTCCGCTCCGCGCAGATCTTCGGGATGAAGATTCCCTACACCCGCGATGAAATCGATGCGGCGCAGAAGGAATGCGTGACCAGCAACAAGCTCGGCTCGTGCTACATCCGGCCGCTCGCTTTCTACGGTTCGGAGGCGATGGGCGTCGCCGCCAAGTCCAACCGCGTTCGGGTGTCGATCGCCGCGTGGCCGTGGGGCGCGTACCTCGGCGCGGAGGGCCTCGAGAAAGGCATTCGCGTGAAGACCTCGTCGTTCACGCACCACCATCCCAACATCACGATGTGCAACGCCAAGGCAGTGTGCAACTACGCGGTGTCGATCATGGCCAACCAGGAAGCCACCCACGACGGGTACGAG
>DASXBS010000061.1:0-14313 GCA_036491555.1 Casimicrobiaceae bacterium | reverse complement strand
CGGCGAGCAACGTCCAGTTGATGAAGGGGATATAGATCTGGCCAATCTGCCGGTTCGACGTATGTGTGATGGTCAGCCGCGGGCAATACCCCATTTGTATCGCCTGGCGCGTGAGCGAGAACGCGCCCGAGATCACAGCCTGCGATGCGATCACGGTCGCCATGGTCGAGAGGACGACCAGCGGGACCAGCGCCCAGTCGGGTGCGAGCTTGTAGAACGGGTTGTGGATCGTGCCGGGATCCTGAATGAGCAGCGCGCCCTGTCCGAAATAGTTGAGTGCAAGTGCCGGCAGCACGAAAAAGAGCCATGCGCGGCGGATGGGACTCGCGCCGAAATGTCCCATGTCGGCGTAGAGCGCTTCGGTGCCGGTCACCGCGAGCACCACTGCGCCGAGCGCGAGAAACGCCGCCAGCGGGCTCGCCGTGAAGAATTGCACCGCGTATGCGGGGTTGAGCGCGAGCAGTACACCCGGTACGCGCATGATTTGCGCCGCGCCGAGCACCGCGAGGCTCACGAACCAGAGTGACATCACCGGCCCGAAAAGACTGCCCATGCGCGCGGTGCCGTGACGCTGGATCGAGAACAGGCCGAGGAGAATGATCATCGTCAGCGGCACGACCCAGGGCGCGAGTCCGGGCGCGACGACTTCCAGACCCTCGACCGCTGAGAGCACCGAGATCGCCGGCGTGATCATGCCGTCGCCATAGAACATCGCCGCGCCGAATATGCCGAAGCCGACCAGCCACCATCGCGCGCGCGCGCTGACCAGCCCGCCGGATACCAGTGCGGTAAGCGCCATGATGCCGCCTTCGCCGCGATTGTCGGCGCGCATGATCAGAGTCACGTACTTGAGCGTCACCACGATGGTTATCGCCCAGAAAATAACCGACAGGATCTCGAGGACGTGCGCTTCGTTAAGCGGCAGGCCGTGCGGCCCGCTGAAGCATTCGCGCAGCGTGTACAGCGGGCTGGTGCCGATGTCTCCGAACACCACGCCCATCGCACCCACCACCAGCGAGGCCATGTGCCTCCTGCCGGGGCCGCGCGCTACCGCCCCGACGACGACGCCGGGTGCGGACATCAGACAGCCTCGTCGCTGCGCCGAGCGAATCGGATGTTGAGCTGCTTGAGCTTTCGGTACAGATGGGTGCGCTCGAGCCCCGCCCGATCGGCCACGCGGCTCATGTTGCTCTGCTCCTTGCCGAGAAGCTGCTCGAAATAGATGCGCTCGAACGCCTCTCTCGCCTCGCGCAGGGGCATTTCGAAAAAGCGTGCGGTGACCTCGGGCGCGATCGCGCTCGGTGGCGGCAGCGCGGTTTCACCGAGCAGACGGCGCACGTGTTCACCGGTGATCTCGCTATCGATGGTGAGCGCCAGATTGGCGATGACGTTGTGCAGATGGTCCATGTTTCCAGGCCAGTACGCCTGCGACAGCGCGACGATGGCGGACGCATGCAGCACGGCGACGGTGCGCTGGCTCGCGGTGATCTCGCGCCAGAAGCGATCGATGAGCGCGGGGATATCTTCGCGCCGCTGGCGCAGCGGAGGCAGCATGACCGCGCCCGACGAAAGCGTCGCCAGCAAGGCGGGATCGAAACGGCCTTCGGCCGCGAGGTTGCCCAACTGCTCGCTGCTGGTGCAGACGAGGACGCTGTTGTGGCGCTCGAGCTTTCCGAGCACGAACGCGAGACCCTTCTGCTCGGCCTTGGAATAAGTGCCTATCTCGGCGCAGTAGAGCGTTCCCTCGTGCGCTTCCTCGAGCGCCTGCAGCGGATTTGTCGCGAGCCGAGCCCCATTCGCGTGCGCGACGAAGGGCGTATCGGCAACGTGCAGCGCACGCGCGACGGCGTCGTGCCCTGCTCCGGGCTCGCCAATAAGGAGTACGGGCCGGTTGGCGCGCAACAATTGCTCGAGCGCGCGCTCGACCTCGATCACGGGTGCGCTGGTTCCGATTGCAGCAAGCGACACGCGCCGCGGCCCTTGCCCGGCGACATTCTTGAGCGCGCGCGTGATGGTGGACAGCAGCTTCTGCAGGCCGACCGGCTTTTCGAGAAAATCGAATGCGCCGATTTTCGTGGCTTCGACTGCGGTCTCGATGGTGCCGTGTCCGGACATCATCACCACTGGCATCGTCAGCTGACCATTGGCGGCCCACTCGCGAAGGAGCGTCACGCCATCGGTATCGGGCATCCAGATGTCGAGTAGTACCAGCGAAGGCTGCGCCCGCGAGCGATAGCTGCGCGCCTCGCCGGCATTCTCCGCCAGACTTACTCGATATCCTTCGTCCTGCAAAATCTCGGACAAAAGCTCACGGATGCCGACTTCGTCGTCGACGATCAGAATTTCCTTCGGCTGCGCCATCACGTCCTTGTTCCTTCACGCGGGAAATACAGCGTCACCAAGGCACCCCGTGGCTGCCGGTTCTCGATCGTAACTCGGCCGTGGTGCTCATCGACGATCTTCTTGACGATCGCAAGGCCCAATCCCGTGCCCTTGGCCTTGGTCGTTACATAGGGTTCGAACACGTGCGACAAGATGTTCTCCGGAAATCCACTGCCGCGATCACCAAAGGACAGCGCCAACTCGTCGCCAATGGTTGCGATACCGACATCGTACGCGGGGGACGCGTCGCCTGCCTGGGCGTCGACCGCATTTTGCAGCAAATTGTGGAACACCTGACGAAGCCGCGTGGGCTCGCCCAGGATGACCGGACTGTCGTCGACAAATTTCAACGACAAGCCGGGGCGCAGATTCTCGTACAACCCGAGCACATCGAGCAAGAGGGCTTTGACGTCGACCGGCTGCATGCGCCCGGGTCGCGGCTGGCGTGCGTAGATCGCGAAGTCATCGACCATCTGCTTCATCGCCGCGACCTGTGCGACGATGGTCTGCGTTCCGCGCACGAGGATATCGCTGTCGGCGCCCGCGAGCTTTCCCGCGAGCTTGGACGCCAGACGTTCCGCTGAGAGCTGGATCGGCGTCAGTGGGTTCTTTATTTCATGCGCCAGTCGGCGCGCGACTTCGGCCCACGCGGCGCCGCGTTGCGCCTCGGACAGTTCGGTGACATCGTCGAAGACCACCACCGAACCGGGCGCGATCTCCCCCGGAAGCTTGGACCCGCGCATCAGCAGGACGCGCAGGTAACCCGAAACCTCGACCTCCGCCTGGCGTTGCCATTGCCCGTCGCGCCCGGTCGCGAAGCTTTCCTCGACAAACTCGGCGAAGCCAGCGAGCGCAGGCAGGCGCTTGTGCCAGTCCACCAGGGCGTGGCCGACAAGATCGGCAAGCGGTTGCTGCAGGATCACGGCCGCGCTCGGATTCGCCGTGCGCAGGCAAAACGCACTGTCGAACGCGAGCACCCCCGCGGAAAGATTGGCGAGAATGCTTTCGAGATAGGCGCGCGTGGTCTCGATGGCGCGCCGGTTTTCCTCGGCCTTGTGCTGAGCGTCAGCGAGCTGCGCGGTCATCGTGTTGAATGATTCGGTGAGGACGCCGAGCTCATCCCGGCTTTGCACGGGATGGCGACGGCTGAAATCACCCTGAGCGACCGCGCGCGTGCCTTCGGCGAGCAGGCCCAGCGGCCGGCTGAACTGTTCGGACAGGACGACAGCCAATCCGAGCGCGGAGAATAGCGCAAGCAGCAGCGTTAGTGTCAGCGTCAGCGCATAGAGACGCTTCAACGCCGATCGCGAGAACGAAATTTCCTGGTAGTCGTTGTAGCCGGCCTGCACTTTCTCGGCGTCCGCCTGCAACTGCTTGGAAACGGGCTCGACGACCTGCAGCAGGCGCAACGGCTCGTTCGGGTCGGCGCCGTTGACGGGCACCACGACCCGCGACATAAGTCCCTGGTCGGGCATTTGCTCTATTTTCGAATATGTTTGCTGCAGCCGTGCGCGGCGCAGCGCCTCAGCTGGTGGGGGCTGCGGCGCGAGCGTCGACCCCGATACTCCGGCGACCGCGAGCACCGCGCCTGAAGTCGAGAAGATCGCCGCCTCGTAGACTCCCGCCTGCTCGCTCATTCGACTCAGGCGCGCCGCCATGCCGCCGGGTTCGGATTCCTGCAACGTCAACGCGAGCTGCGTCGCCTTGTTGGTCGTTTCCTTGAGCAGCGAATCGAGCGCGCTGCGGCCGAGGTTCAACCCGCCTTCGAGCGCGCGGTCGACGCGCACGTCGAACCACGACTCGATGCTTCGGCCGAGAAACTGCACCGATACACCGTAAAGCAACGCGCCCGGCACGACCGCCACCAGCGAGAACAGCAGCACCAGACGGATCGCGAGCCGCGAGCCGAACACCCCGGCCCTGAGATTTCTGCGCAGTCGCCAGAGCTGATAGCCGACCAGCACCATCAGCAGCGCGACCATCGCGCCGTTGAGCACCAGCAGCACGTTGTAGTGGCGCGCGAAGAGCTCGGTATTGGCGCTCGCGGTCGCGAGCAGGAACAGCAGAATCGCGCCCAGCCCCGCACACGCGAGCAGGAAGTAACGCACCTTTCGCGGCGAGAGCAGCCTGGTCAAGGGATGAAACTCCAGCGATACCACACTGACTGCAGCGTCCAGTCGCGCGAGGTGAGCGCGTCGATCTGAAAGGGCTTGGGAAGCTGCGCGACATCCAGACGTAGCCGCAACGCCGCTTCGTAGCGCGAACCCTTGACCAGCGCGTCGCGCGCGACGACCGGGCGCGAGACGACGCGTCCGAGGATGCGCGCAACTTCGTCGAGCGTATCGAACTGCTGCGAGAGCAAACCGCTGGTCAGCCGATACTGGCGGGTCAGCGGTGTGTAGGAAAGCCGGTATTGCACCGACAGTTGCGCGACTTTCTCATCGATCCAGTACCAGCGCGGACGGCTGAGCTCAAATTCGAGCACGAAATACAGCGAGATGCCCTTTTGCAGCGCCTCCTCGAGCGTTGGATTGAACGAGAAATCGAACTGTGCGTTGAGAACGTATTCGTCTTCCTCCGGTAGCAGTTCACCGGTCGCCACAGCGATGTTGTCCGCGCGTGCGCACGCGGCGAAAACCAGCAGCAGCACAGCGGTGAAAAGCTGGAATCTGGGAAGCAGAGCGGCCTCGACGGCGTGCCACGGGGAGCGCGTCGCGTGGACCGGGCTCACTTTTTCTCGAGTAGGGCGTAGAAAAACCCGTCGTGATTGTGCTCTGCGCCGGCCCCGGATGGCAAGAGTTGTCCGGTCGCATCCGCGAGCCCGGTGGGAAGCGCGAGGGGTAGGTGTGACGCGTCAGGGTGTCGCGCGAGGAAATCCCGCAACTGGTCCGCGTTTTCGGCGCGAAACAGCGAGCAGGTGACGTAGAGCATCCTGCCGCCCGATCTGAGGCAGCCCCAGAGCGCATCGAGCAGCCGTCGCTGCTGATCGCAAAAAGATGCGATGTCGCTTTCTCGCCGAAGCCATTTCGCATCGGGATGACGGCGCACCACACCCGACGCGGTGCAAGGCGCGTCGAGCAGGATTCGATCGAAGGCGACGCCGTCCCACCATTGCGCCGGCTGCGCGGCGTCGGCGTGCACCACCCTCGCGTCGAGCCGCAACCGCGCCAGATTGTCGGTCAATCGTTGCAGGCGGCCGGCATCGCTGTCGAGCGCCCACAGCTCGACGTTCGCCCGCTCCGCGATATGCGTGGTCTTGCCTCCTGGCGCGGCGCACGCGTCGAGCACGCGCATGCCGTCGTGCGCATCGAGCAGAGGCGCCGCGAGCTGCGCGCCGGCGTCCTGCACCGAGAATGCACCCTCGGCATAGCCCGGCAGTTCGGCGACCGCCGCCGCGGTGGTCAGCACGACGCCGGCTTCCCCTATGGAAGTGCAGGACCTGCCGCGAGCGAGCGACGCTTCGACGTATGCGTCGCGCTTTTCCTGGCGCGCATTGATGCGAAGTGTAAGTGGAGCGCGCGCATTGCCGGCGTCGAGCACCGCGTTCGCGTCGACCCCGTAATCGGCACGCAGGCGCTCGATCCACCAGCGGGGATACGAGTAGCGCGATTCATCGTCGCGCGCGATCTCGTCGAGCACGGCGTCGCGCCGGCGCAGGAAGTTGCGAAGAATCGCATTGCTCAATCCGCGCGCCGAGCTTTTTTTCAGATGCCCGGTCGCGTCGACCGCGGCGTCGACGACGGCATAAGGCGCCGCCCCGGTGTGCAACAACTGATAGAGCGCCACCCAGAGGAGTGCTTCGACGCTGGCATCGCTCAGCGGCCGGTCCGCGAGCGCGCGCACGATGCCGCGCACCTGGCCAAGGTAGCGCAGCGTCCCGTACACCAGCTCGTGAAGCAGCGCGTGGTCCGCCGCAGGCAATCCGGCGTCGGTCCCCAGCGCCGCCGGTAGCGGCGTCCCTGAAAGGACGCGGCGCACCGCCTTGGCGGCCAGGCGCTGAGCGCGTTCCATCGGGGAATGTCAGGCGCCCAGCCGCGCGCCGGGCGCGATACGGCGGCCAGCGAGGAAGGCTGCTGTGGACATGCGACGCGCACCCGCGAGTTGAACTTCGCGCACGATGAGCGCGCCTTCTCCGCACGCGACCACCAGCCCTTCGGTGTTCGCGCTGACTACGCTTCCCGGCTCGCCGAAGCCGCCGGACACAGGGTCTGCGCGCCAGATTTTCAACGTTGCGCCCTCGTAGAGCGTTTGAGCGCCGGGGACCGGGTCGAATGCGCGGACAACGCGATCGATGACGAGCGCGCTTTCGCGCCAATCGATCGTCGCTTCCTCACGGCGGATTTTCGCCGCGTAAGTCACGCCTTCCGCAGGTTGCAGCGTCGCCTGGATGCGGCCTTCGGAGCGCAACGCGCCGAGCGTCTCCACGATCGCTCCCGCGCCGAGGGCTGCCAGCGTGTCGTGCAGTGACCGCGCGGTCTCGCGGGCAGACACCGCGACCTCGCGACGCGCAATCATCGGCCCGGTATCGAGCCCTTCGTCCATCTGCATGATCGTCACGCCCGTCTGGAGGTCGCCCGCGAGCAGACAGCGCACTATCGGCGCAGCCCCGCGCCAGCGAGGCAGGAGCGAGGCGTGAATGTTGATGCACCCCAGCCGCGGCCACGCG
The DNA here is from genome assembly GCA_036491555.1 of Casimicrobiaceae bacterium. GTDB lineage: Bacteria > Pseudomonadota > Gammaproteobacteria > Burkholderiales > Casimicrobiaceae > PALSA-1003. Next base: position 7,265 of record DASXBS010000061.1, on the reverse strand, counting down.
AGCACGGCGCTGGGGAACACGAGCCCATAGGCGGCGACGACCAGGACATCGATCGTGGTCTCAAGAAGTGGCGATATTTCACCCGCGTCGCGCAGACTCGCCGGCTGGAGTACCGCCAGCGAGTGGGCTACCGCGCACGACTTGACCGCAGAAGCCGCCAATTTGAGCCCGCGCCCGCTGGCGGCGTCGGGACGGGTCATCACCATCGCCACGTCGAAGCCGCCGTCGACAATCGCATCGAGCGCGGTGGCGGCGAAGGACGGGGTCCCGGCGAAGCCGACGCGAAAGGGACCCGTCACGGCGGGCCTATCCGGCGAGGCGTTGCTTTTTCCGAAGCTTGGAGGCCAGTCTGGCGCGCTTGAGCGGGGACAGGTAATCGACGAAGACCTTGCCCAGCAAATGGTCCATTTCGTGCTGAATGCATACCGCCAGCGTGCCCTCAGCCGCCAGCTCAAAGTGCTCACCACGCTCGTTCTGGGCGCGGACGGTTACGCGAGCCGCGCGCCGTACGCGCTCGTAGTAGCCGGGAACCGAAAGGCAGCCCTCCTCGCACTCGGCTTCGCCGTCCGAAGCGAGAATCTCGGGATTGATGAAGACATGCAACTGATCGCGGGACTCGCTGATATCGATCACGATGACGCACTTGTGCACGTCAACCTGTGTCGCCGCCAAGCCGATGCCCGGGGCGGCGTACATGGTTTCTGCCATGTCGCGGACCAGCTTCTGAACCTCGGGGGTGACTGCCGCCACGGGCGCGGCAACCTTCCTCAGGCGGGGGTCGGGGTACTCGAGAATGAGAAGGCGTGCCATAAATGCTTGCAAAATAGATACTCGGGATGCAGAATGCCTCTTAAGCCCTTATTTTGCGCCGGTTTAGGACGTTTGCAAGTCGTTTGCAATGATGCGCCGACCTATGTTGCGGAGAGGCCCAATGCGCCTAAAGTCTAGCACAGCGAAGGTGTTGATTTCGGCATGCGTGCCACTGCTCCTGCTCGCAGGCGCGCCGGCTTGCGCCGATGACGTCCAGCTGCAAGAGAACCGACCCGACCGTTACACCGTGCAGAAGGGCGACACGCTGTGGGGCATCTCGGGCCAGTTTCTCAAGCAGCCTTGGCGCTGGCCCGAAGTCTGGCGCATGAATCGCGACCAGATCAAAAACCCCCACTGGATCTATCCGGGCGACGTGATCGCGCTCGACAAGATCGACGGTCAGTGGCGGCTTTCGGTTGCGAACAGTGGCGCGCGTCCCGAGATCCGCGTCACGCCAACGGTGCGAGTCGATCCGCTCGAGGCGCAAGCCATTCCCAGCATACCGCCCGGCGACCTGGCGCCTTATCTCACGCAGCCCATTATCACCGGCTCCGACGGGCTCCCCGGCGCCGCGAAGATCATCGCGGCGCGCGACAACCGGGTGGTGCGCGGCGAAGGCGACTTCGTGTACGCGGTTGGCGTCGAGGAGAAGGCGGGCACGCAGTGGTACATCTATCGGCCGGGAAAGGTGTTGCGCTCGTTCGACAGCAACGAAACGCTGGGCTACGAGATGCGATACCTAGGCACCGCACGGGTCGAGCGCTTCGGGGAAGTCAGCCGCATGCTGATCACCGCCGCACGCGAGGAAATCCTGATCAACGACCTGCTCGTTCCCGCGCCACGCGAGACGCTGGTCAATTACGTTCCGCACGCGCCCGACATTGCCGTGGACGGGCGCGTCATCGAGCTATACAGCGGAGGCGCTGAAGCGGGACGCGGGTTTATCGTGATTCTGGACCGCGGCAGCCAGGACGGCCTCGAGATCGGGAACGTGCTGGCGGTCTATCATCCTTTGCCGGTCATAGCGGACCCACGTCCCTACGAAGGGCCCGACGTTTTCTCCAAGCTGTGGGAGTCGACGCACGTCATCGTGCCTCCCACCAAATATCTCAACGTACCTGCCGAGCGCTCGGGCTTGTTGTTCGTCTTCCGCGTGTTCGACCGCGTTGCCTACGCGATCCTGCTCAATACCTCCGAGCCGGTCGTGGTCGGCGACATGGTGCGCAAGCCCTAAGCAGCTCCCTCACCGCCCGATGGATATCGACGCTCGCGTCGAGGCTTGGGCGTCGCTGCAACTGCTTGCGCAGGTTCCCACCCGCGCGCTGGTCGCGCTGCTCAAGGGCCTCGGCGGCCCCGCGGAGGTCCTCGCGGCCCCGCGCGCCTCGCTGACTGCGCATGTACCCGCGGCCATCGCCGCCCGCATTGCGCAAGGTCCCGACCCAGCACTGCTCGCGCGAACGCTGGAATGGGCGCGGGAGGAAGGCAACGCGCTGATCGCATGGGATGACGCGCGCTATCCGCGCGCGCTGCTCAACATCGCCGATCCACCGCCGGTGCTGTTCTTTCGCGGCGATGTGGCCCTGCTGAACCGCCCTGCATTGGCCATCGTCGGGAGCCGCAACGCGACCGCGCAGGGCCGCGAAACTGCGCAGGCGTTGGCGTCGGCGCTCTCGTCGGCGGGCCTTACCATCGTCAGTGGCCTAGCACTGGGCATCGACGCTGCCGCGCATCGCGGCGGGCTGGAGGGCGAGGGCCGCAGCATCGCGGTCGTCGGCACCGGCATCGACCGCGTGTACCCGGCCGCAAACCGCGAGCTCGCGCATCGCCTGGGTGCGCAGGGCGGCATCATCTCCGAGTTCGCCCTGGGCACGCCGCCCTTGCCGGGGAATTTTCCGCGGCGCAACCGACTCATCAGCGGGCTCGCCCGCGGAGTGCTCGTCGTCGAGGCGACGCTGGCCAGCGGCTCATTGATCACCGCGCGCTTCGCGGCGGAGCAGAACCGTGATGTGTTCGCCATTCCAGGCTCGATCCATTCCCCGTTTTCCAAGGGTAGCCATCAGCTCATCAGGGACGGCGCCAAGCTCGTGGAGTCGGCCCAGGATGTTCTCGAGGAATGGGGGATGCTGGCGCTTGGCGTGGGCAGTCCTTCATCCTCGCCTGTGCCGATGGAAGGCAACACCGCGCGCGTGCTGGACGCGCTGGGGCACGACCCCGCCGACATCGATGCGTTGAGCCGGCGGAGCGACCTTGCCGTCGATGCCGTGAGCGTCGCGCTGGTTGAACTGGAACTCGCCGGCGAGGTCGCAAGCCTTCCTGGAGGCTTGTACCAGCGGTTGCATTAATCGGCAATCACCCAACCTCATGCCAATGCTGCCTTGCCCCACCCTCGGGGCTTGCTTATCATCTGCCCTCCCTTCACGCCCATAACCCTGCGAGTAGCATGGCCAAGAGTCTCATCATTGCCGAGAAACCTTCCGTCGCCGCCGACATCGCGCGAGCGCTGGGCGGCTTCACGCGCCATGACGACTATTTCGAGAGCGACGCATACGTGCTGTCGTCGGCCGTCGGCCATCTGCTCGAGATCGGCATGCCAGAGGACGAAGAGGTCAAGCGCGGCAAATGGACTTTCGCCCACCTGCCGGCAATTCCGTCGAAGTTCGCGCTCAAGCCAATCGAAAAGAACGAGTCGCGGCTGAAGCTGCTGTTGAAATTGCTCAAGCGCAAGGACGTTTCCGCGCTGATCAACGCCTGCGACGCCGGTCGCGAAGGCGAGCTCATCTTTCGCAACATCGCGCAGTTTGCGAGCACCAGCAAGCCGGTGCGGCGATTGTGGCTGCAATCGATGACTCCCGCGGCGATCCGCGACGGTTTCGAGCAATTGCGCAGCGACGAAGCGATGCGCCCGCTCGCCGATGCGGCCGTCTGCCGGTCCGAGTCCGACTGGCTGGTGGGCATCAACGGCACGCGCGCGATGACGGCGTTCAACTCGCGCTCGGGCGGCTTCCAGCTCACCACGGTGGGCCGGGTTCAGACGCCCACGCTCGCGATCCTGGTCGATCGCGAGGCGAAGATCCGCGCCTTCAAGTCGCGAGATTACTGGGAGGTGCACGGCACCTTTAGCGCAGCCGGGGGCGAATACAGCGGACGCTGGTTCGACGAGACATTCAAGAAGTCGGACGATGACGCGGACGCTCGTGCCGAGCGCCTGTGGGACGAGGCGCGCGCTCGTGCGCTGGTCGACAAATGCGACGGCAGGCCTGGAACGGTCACCGAGGAGAGCAAGCCATCGACGCAGGCCGCGCCGCTGCTCTACGACCTTACAAGCCTGCAACGCGAGGCCAACGGGCGTTTCGGTCTGTCGGCACGCACCACGCTGTCGCTGGCGCAGGCGCTTTACGAAAAGCACAAGGTCCTGACCTATCCGCGCACCGACTCGCGCGCGCTTCCCGAGGACTATCTTCCGACGGTGAAATCGACGCTCGAGTCGCTTCGCGAATCCAACGCCTACGCGGTGTTCGCCGGGCAGGTGCTCAAGAACAAATGGGTCAAGCCCAACAAGCGCATTTTCGACAACAGCAAGATCTCGGATCACTTCGCGATCATCCCAACCCTGCAGCGGCCCAAGAGTCTCAACGAGCTCGAGGCGAAACTCTACGACCTGGTAGTGAAGCGCTTTCTCGCGGTGTTCTATCCGAGCGCAGAATACCTGCTGACCACGCGAATAACGCGGGTGGAGAACGAGCCCTTCAAAACCGAGGGCAAGGTGCTCGTCACGCCGGGGTGGCTCGCGGTCTACGGTAAGGAGGCGCAGTCCGATTCCGACGCGACACTCGCGCCGGTGCTGCCCAACGAACAGGTCGCGACCGAGAAGATCGAGGCCGTCGCCAATCAGACGCGTCCGCCGGCGCGCTACAACGAAGCGACGCTGCTGTCGGCGATGGAGGGCGCGGGCAAGGCCATCGAGGACGATGAGCTGCGCGAGGCGATGCGCGAAAAGGGCCTGGGCACGCCCGCCACGCGCGCCCAGATCATCGAAGGGTTGATCCTCGAGAAATACGTGCACCGCGATGGGCGCGAGCTCACGCCCACCGCCAAGGCATTCTCGCTGATGACGCTGTTGCACGGCCTCGGCGTGCCGGAGCTCTTTTCACCCGAGCTCACAGCCGAGTGGGAATTCAAGCTCGCGCAGATGGAGCACGGAAAGCTCAAGCGCTCGCAGTTCATGCGCGAAATCGTCGGGATGACGCAGCATATCGTCGGGCAGGCGAAGAATTTCGAGAGCGACACCATTCCCGGCGACTTCGCCACGCTCGTGGCACGCTGCCCCAAGTGCGGCGGAGAGGTGCACGAGAACTACAAGAAATTCCAGTGCCAGGCCTGCGAATTCGGGATGTGGAAGATCATTGCCGGACGCCAGCTCGAGACCCCGGAGGCCGAGGCGCTGCTTACGCAGCGCGAAGTCGGCCCCATCGAAGGATTTCGCAGCAAGCTCGGACGTCCGTTCGCGGCGAAGCTCCGGCTCAACGACGCCTACGAAGTGCAGTTCGATTTCGGCGATGGACAAGGTGATGGAAGCGATGCCGAAGCGCCGGACTTCAGCGGCCAGGAACCGCTCGGTCCGTGTCCGAAATGCGGTGCTCGAGTATTCGAACTTCCGAGTGCCTACGTGTGCGAGAAAGCCGTCGGCCCGGAAAGGGCCTGTGATTTTCGCTCGGGTCGCGTGATCCTGCAGCGCCCCGTCGAGCGTGCGCAAATGCAAAAGCTGCTGGCGGACGGCAAGACCGATCTGCTGCAGTTCGTGTCGTCGCGCACGCGCCGGCCTTTCGCTGCCTTCCTGGTGCGCCAACCCGACGGCAAGATCGGCTTTGAATTCCAGGCGAAGGCGCCCGGCGCGAAGACGCGCGGCAGCCGCCCCGGCGGGACGACAGCGGCGCTGCGCGTGCTTGGTGCGCATCCCAAGGACAAGAAACCCGTGGAACTGCACAGCGGCCGATACGGCCCGTACGTGAAGCACGGCGCGATCAACGCCACCGTTCCGGATCCTGAGCAGCTCGAATCGCTGACGCTTGACCAGGCGCTGCATCTACTGTCCGCCAAAGCCAAGAAGGGCGGCGGGAAGGTAACCAAAGCGGCCAAAGCGGCTTCCCCTAAGGCGCCGCCCAAGCCCGTCCGCCGCAGGCGCGCCGCCTAGGTTGCGGGTCGCCTTCCGACGCTACAAACTCGCGCGAGCGAGCGCGCCTGTTGATTGATGCCGCACCTCGATTCCGCGCCCGCCGGCGCGGCCCACCACAAATCCTCGAAGTTGGTCGCGACGCTCGGATTGGGCTGAGGCCCCAAACGCACACGGAAGGGGACCAAAAATCTGTGGCGCGTCTACTGCTCTGCGTGATGCCGTTCACGTTGTAGGTGAAGGTTCCTGCGCTGGTGCTGCTGAATGACGCCGCCGGTGGCCCACCACAATCCCTGGTAGTTGGCACTGCGCTTCCGTGCGCAAGCTGGACTGCACCTAACGCGTTGACATACCCGCGCCACAGGTCGCAGTCGTGCAGCAGATGGCTGATTTCGACAGCATCTGCCGTGGTGGGATCAGACGTCCAGATTGCGCACGCCGAGCGCGTTGCCCTCGATGAACGCGCGGCGCGGCTCGACTTCCTCGCCCATGAGTGTCGTGAATATCTCGTCCGATACGATGCCGTCCTCGATCTGGACCTTGAGCAGGCGGCGGGCTTTCGGGTCCATGGTGGTCTCCCACAACTGCTCCGGATTCATCTCGCCCAGCCCTTTGTAGCGCTGGATTGTCACCGCATCGCGCGCCTCGGCCAGCAGCCAGTCCAGCGCCTGCTTGAAGGTCTGCGCCGCCGCGCTCTTCTCACCGCGGCGTACAACCGCATCGGGCTGCATGAGCCCTTGCATCACGTCGGCGGCGACGCGCAATTGCGTGTAGTCACCGCTGGCGATGAAGTCGGCATCGATCGCCGTTGCGTGCGGCGTGCCGTGACGCCTGCGCACGATGATCAGGCGATGCTGCTCGGTGTGCTCGTCGTAGCGCGCTTCGACGGTGACGTCGGGATCGCCGATGCTGCGCATGAGCTCGGCGGCGCTCGTGGTAGCGTTGGCGCTCGACGAAAGATCGAGTTTCACCCCGGTCAGCAACGCGTACAGCGCTGCCGGTTCGATCGCGCGCGACACCCGGTCGATAACCGCTTCGGCGAGCAGGTATTGGCGAGCGACGTTTTCCAGTGCGGCAATCGACAGCGCGGGACGCCCGCCGCCGGGGTCGAGCGCGGCGCCCTTGAGGGCGACCTTGAGCAGATGCTGCTTGAGGTCGTGGTCGTCCTTGAGATAAGTCTCTTCCTTGCCCTGCTTGACCTTGTACAGCGGCGGTTGCGCGATGTAGATGTGGCCGCGCTCGATCAGCTCCGGCATCTGCCGGTAGAAGAAGGTCAGCAACAGGG
>DASXBS010000060.1:0-20333 GCA_036491555.1 Casimicrobiaceae bacterium | reverse complement strand
CACGCAGACGATGATCGTGCGCAGCCGCCACAAGAAGGCGTAAGGGATAGCCATGGCACGTTCCATCAAGAAGGGCCCGTTCGTCGATCACCACCTGCAGTCGAAGGTGGAGGCGGCGCGCGCGACCTCCGACAAGCGTCCGATCAAGACCTGGTCGCGCCGCTCGACCATCACACCCGACTTCGTCGGCCTGACCATTGCCGTGCACAACGGCAAGCAGCACATCCCCGTCTACGTGTCCGAGAACATGGTCGGCCACAAGCTCGGCGAGTTCGCGCTCACACGCACGTTCAAGGCGCATTCGGCGGACAAGAAGGTCGCGGCGCCGACGACCGGGCCAAGGAAGTAAGGAGCTCACATGGAAACCTCTGCCATCCTGCGCGGCGTGCGCCTGTCGGCCCAGAAGGGCCGACTGGTCGCCGACCAGATTCGCGGCCTCGCGGTCGACAAGGCGCTCAATGTGCTCGCCTTCAGCCCGAAAAAAGGCGCGAAGATCATCAAGGGCGTGCTCGAGTCGGCCATTGCCAACGCTGAGCACAACGAAGGCGCCGACATCGACGAGCTCAAGGTCCAGACGATCTACGTTGACAAGGCGAAGAACCTGCGCGGATTCTCGGCGCGCGCCAAGGGACGCGGCAACGTGATCCTGAAGCAGACCTGCCACATCCACCTCACAGTCGGCGACGGGAAAAAAGGATAGTCATGGGCCAGAAGATCAATCCGACCGGCTTTCGCCTTGCGGTCAACCGCAACTGGGCGTCCAAGTGGTACGCGAACAGCAAGCATTTCGCGCCCACGCTCAACGAGGACATCAAGGTTCGCGATTACCTGAAGAAGAAGCTGGCGCATGCGTCGGTGGGCAAGATCACCATCGAGCGCCCGGCGAAGAACGCGCGCATCACGATTCACAGCGCGCGGCCAGGTGTCGTCATCGGAAAGAAGGGCGAGGACATCGAGACGCTGCGCGCGAGCCTGCGCAAGATGATGGGCACCGAGGTCGGCCTCAACATCGAGGAGATACGCAAGCCCGAGATCGACGCGCAGCTGGTGGCCGACTCGATCGCGCAACAGCTCGAGAAGCGCATCATGTTCCGCCGTGCGATGAAGCGTGCGATGCAGAACGCCATGCGCCTCGGTGCGCAGGGCATCAAGATCATGAGCTCGGGGCGCCTGAACGGCATCGAGATCGCGCGCACCGAGTGGTACCGCGAAGGTCGCGTACCGCTCCACACGCTGCGTGCCGACATCGACTACGGCTTCGCCGAGGCGAAGACGACCTACGGCGTGATCGGCATCAAGGTCTGGGTATTCAAGGGCGAAGTCATGCCGCACAACGCCGAGCCGCAGGCAGCGCCCGAGCCCGCGCCGGAGGCTCCGAAGCGTGCGCGCAAACCCGCAGGAGTGAAGCATGCTGCAGCCAGCTAGAAGGAAGTACCGCAAGGAGCAGAAGGGCCGCAACAAGGGGGTTGCGACCGTTGGCGCCAAGGTCAGTTTCGGCGAGTTCGGGCTGAAGGCGATCGGTCGCGGCCGTCTCACCGCGCGCCAGATCGAGGCCGCGCGGCGGGCGATGACGCGTCATATCAAGCGCGGCGGCCGCATCTGGATCCGCATCTTCCCGGACAAGCCGATTTCGCAGAAGCCCGCCGAAGTGCGCATGGGCAACGGCAAGGGCAACCCCGAGTACTACGTGGCCGAGATCCAGCCCGGCAAGGTGCTCTACGAAATGGACGGCGTGACCGAAGTACTGGCACGCGAGGCGTTCGCGCTGGCCGCCGCGAAGCTTCCGATCCGCACGACCTTCGTGCATCGCCTGCTCGGCTGAGGAATTCGATCATGAAAATGTCGGAACGCAGGAAAGACCTGAAGGAAAAATCGGCCGACCAGCTCAACACCGAGCTGCAGGCGCTGTTGCGCGAGCAGTTCGGCCTGCGCATGCAGAAAGCAACCCAGCAGCTCGCCAACAATGCACGGCTGCCGGCGGTGCGCCGCGACATCGCACGCGTGCGGACGCTGCTGAACCAGAAAACGAGGCAGGCATGAACCAGCAGACACAAGCGGTGCAAGCGGCGCCGGAGAAGGTCAAGGGCAGCCTGATCCAGACGCAGATCGGCCGCGTGACCAGCGACAAGATGAACAAGACCGTCACCGTGCTCGTCGAGCACCGCGTCAAGCATCCGCTCTATGGCAAGGTCGTCACGCGCTCGAAGAAGTATCACGCCCACGACGAGAACAACGAATTCAAGGAAGGCGATCTGGTCGAGATCGAGTCGTGCCGGAAGCTCGCCAAGACCAAGTCCTGGCGGGTGAAGCGACTGATCGAAAAGGCCCGGGTGGCGTGATCAGGTAACAGCCAAGGCCTTGATTAGGCGCGGCTGTTGCAATAGAGCAAAAAATCTGCCATACTCGTTTGCTTCGCTTTCCGCCGTCCAGAGAAGTTCCTAATCGTCAGCGCGGCGGAAAAGACCATCCCGGTTCGCCCCGGACCGGGTCCAAAACTGACCGTCGCATCCGCCAGCAGATCAAAACGCGGTCGCAGCGGGTCAAGTTGGAGAGTTTGCAATGATCCAGATGCAATCGGTACTCGAGGTCGCCGACAACACCGGCGCCCGCAAGGTGATGTGCATCAAGGTGCTCGGAGGATCGAAGCGCCGCTATGCACACATCGGTGACGTGATCAAGGTCAGCGTCAAGGACGCTGCTCCTCGCGGTCGTGTCAAGAAGGGCGAGATCTACAACGCCGTGGTGGTGCGCACGCGTCAAGGCGTGCGCCGCGACGATGGCGCCAAGGTGAAGTTCGACACCAATGCTGCCGTGCTGCTCAACCCGAAGCTGGAGCCGATCGGTACCCGCATCTTCGGGCCGGTCACGCGCGAGCTGCGCACCGAGCGCTTCATGAAGATTGTGTCGCTGGCGCCGGAGGTGCTCTGATCATGCGCAAGATCAAAAAGGGCGACAACGTCGTCGTCATCGCCGGCCGCGACAAGGGCAAGCGCGGAGAAGTGAAGGCGACGCTGGGCGCGGGTCACGTGCTGGTCGCCGGCATCAACCAGGTCAAACGTCACACGCGCCCGAACCCGATGCAGAACCAGCCAGGCGGAATCGTCGCCAAGGAAATGCCGATCGACGTGTCGAACATCGCGATCTGGAATCCGGTGACGCAGAAGCCCGACCGCATCGGCTTCCGCACGCTCAACGACGGGCGCAAGGTGCGTTTTTTCAAGTCCAACGGCGAAGTGCTCGGAGCCTGATGATGGCGCGCCTCAAGGAAGTCTATCGCAAGGAAGTCGTGCCGGCGCTAACCAAGCAGTTCGGCTACAAGTCGACGATGCAGGTGCCGCGCATCAGCAAGATCGTGCTCAACATGGGCGTGGGCGAGGCGATCGCAGACAAGAAGATCCTCGACAACGCCGTCGGCGACATGCAGAAGATCGCCGGACAGAAGCCGGTGACGACCAAGGCGAAGAAGTCGATCGCGATCTGGAAGATCCGCACCGGCTACCCGCTCGGCTGCATGGTCACGCTGCGCCAGGACCGCATGTACGAATTCCTCGACCGCCTGGTGTCGATCGCGCTGCCGCGTGTGCGCGACTTCCGCGGCGTGTCGGGGCGCTCCTTCGATGGCCGCGGTAACTTCAGCATGGGCGTCAAGGAACAGATCATTTTCCCGGAGATCGAGTACGACAAGATCGACGCGCTCCGGGGCATGAACATCACGATCGCGACGACGGCGAAGTCCGATGCCGAGGCAAAGGCGCTGCTCGCCGCGTTCAAATTTCCGTTCAAGAACTAAAGACCGAAAGACCGAGGACGCCATGGCCAAGACGGCAGTCATCAATCGCAATGAGAAGCGCCGCCGCATCGTGAAGAAATTCGCGAAAAAGCGTGCCGAGCTGCAGGCGCTCATCGCCAACACGAAGATGTCGGAAGAAGACCGCTTCGCAGCGCGGCAGAAGCTGCAGCAGCTGCCGCGTGACGCGAGTCCGACCCGGTTGCGCAATCGATGCAAGCTGACGGGACGTCCCCGCGGCGTATTCCGCAAGTTCGGCCTCGGCCGCAACAAGCTGCGCGACATCGCGATGCGGGGAGAAATCCCCGGCGTGGTCAAGGCCAGCTGGTAGCCCGGCTCAGGTGAGGTGACAAGATGAGCATGAGTGATCCGATCGCCGACATGCTGACGCGCATCCGCAATGCGCAGCTGGCGGAAAAGGCGTCCGTTCAGATGCCGACGTCCAAGGTCAAGGTGGCAATCGCCAAGGTCCTGAAGGACGAGGGCTATATCGACAACTTCGCCGTGGTCGGCGACGGCGTCGTGCCGATGCTCGACATCGCGCTCAAGTACTACGCGGGGCGCCCGGTGATCGAGAAGATCGAGCGCGTGTCCAAGCCCGGGCTTCGCATCTACAAGAGCAAGGACGACATCCCGCGCGTGATGAACGGGCTGGGAATCGCCATCGTGTCGACGTCGCACGGCGTCATGACCGATCGCAAGGCGCGCGCCACCGGTGTCGGCGGCGAAGTGCTTTGCATCGTGGCCTGACGGAGAAGCCATGTCTCGCATCGGAAACAATCCCGTCAAGGTGCCGCCGAAGGTGGAAGTCACCATCGCGGCCGGCGAAATCTCGGTCAAGGGCCCGCTGGGCACGCTGTCGCGCCGCTTCGGCGAGACCGTGAGCGTGGAAAAGGCGGGCGATACGCTGGTGTTCAAGGCGAACGACGAAGAGGCGGGCGCCATGCAGGGAACGCTGCGGGCGCTGGTTGCGGGCATGGTCAAGGGCGTCACCGACGGCTACGAAAAGAAGCTGACGCTGGTCGGCGTGGGTTACCGCGCACAGGCTGCGGGCGACAAGGTGAATCTCTCGCTCGGGTTCTCGCATCCGGTCGTTCACAAGATGCCCAAGGGCGTGAATGTCTCGACGCCGGTGCAGACCGAGATCGTGGTCAAGGGCATCGACAAGCAGCAGGTTGGCCAGGTCGCCGCGGAAATCCGCGCCTACCGGCCGCCGGAGCCGTACAAGGGCAAGGGTGTGCGCTACGCCGACGAGCGGGTGACGCTCAAGGAAACGAAGAAGAAGTAGCGCCACGACAACCGGAACCGGAGATCGATGTCATGAACAAGAAAGAAGCTCGCTCGCGACGTGCCCGCCAGACGCGGATCCGCATCGCCCAGCAGCGCGCGAACCGGCTGGTGGTGAGCCGGTCGAACAGTCACATCTATGCGCAGATCATCGCGCCGACCGGCGACAAGGTGCTGGCCAGTGCATCGACGGTCGAGGCCGATGTGCGCAAGGACGTGAAGAACGGCGGCAACAAGGCCGCCGCCACCACCGTCGGCAAGCGCATCGCCGAGAAAGCCAAGGCATTGGGCATCGACGCGGTCGCATTCGACCGTTCCGGATACAAGTACCACGGCCGCGTGCAGGCGCTGGCTGACGCTGCCCGCGAGGGCGGCTTGAAGTTCTAGGTCGGGACACGCATATGGCAAAACCAATGGGCAGGCAGGGGCAGAACCGTCAGCAGCAGGACGATCGCGGCGACGGGATGCGCGAGAAGATGATCAGCATCAACCGCGTCACCAAAGTGGTGAAGGGCGGCCGCATTCTCGCGTTCGCGGCGCTCACCGTGGTCGGCGACGGCGACGGCCGCGTCGGCATGGGCAAGGGAAAGGCCAAGGAAGTGCCGGTCGCGGTGCAAAAGGCGATGGACGAGGCACGGCGCCGCCTGGTGAAGGTGCGCCTCAAGAACGGGACGCTGCACCACGCGGTGATTGGCCGCCACGGTGCCACCAAGGTGTTCATGCAGCCCGCGTCGGACGGAACGGGAATCATTGCGGGTGGCCCGATGCGTGCGGTGTGCGAGGTTGTTGGCGTCACTAATATCCTCGCCAAGTGTCATGGTTCGACCAATCCGTACAACATCGTGCGCGCCACGCTCGACGCGCTCGAGAAATCGAATTCGCCGGCCGACATCGCCGCCAAGCGCGGGCTGACAGTCGAAGAACTCACGGGAGCCTGAGCATGGCCGCGGCGAAAAAATTGAGTGTGACGCTGGTTCGCGGCGTAATGGGCAAGAACCCGGCGCATCGCGCGACGGTGCGCGGGCTCGGCCTCAAGTGGCGCAGCCACACAGTCGAAGTCGTCGACACCCCGCAGACTCGCGGAATGATCGGCAAGATCTCGTACATGCTCAAGGTCACAGAACCCAAGGCTTGAGGACAGAGGACGCATCATGCGAATGAACACCATCAAGCCGGCCGAGGGAAGCAAGAAAGCGCGTCGGCGCGTCGCTCGCGGCATCGGCTCGGGACTGGGCAAGACCGCGGGACGTGGTCACAAGGGCCAGAAGTCGCGGTCAGGCGGATTCCACAAGGTCGGCTTCGAAGGCGGCCAGATGCCCCTGCAGCGCCGCCTGCCCAAGCGCGGATTCATTTCCACGACGCGCGACGACAACGCCGAGGTGCGGCTGTCGGACCTCGCCAAGCTTCCGGTTGCCGAGATCGATCTGCTCGCCTTGAAGGCCGCCGGGCTGGTGCCGCCGGCCGCGAAGACGGTGAAGGTTATCCTGGCAGGCAAGCTCGAAAAAGCGGTGAAGCTGTCGGGCGTGCTGGCCACCAAGGGTGCGCGCGCCGCGATCGAAGCCGCAGGCGGCAGCGTCGCCTAACGCGGCCTATTGAAGAGATAAACGTTGGCTACGACTAACCCGGCACTAAAGAGCGGCAACCGCTACGCAGACCTGAAAAAGCGTCTGCTGTTTCTGCTCGGCGCGCTCGTCGTGTACCGCGTCGGCACGCACATCCCCGTGCCCGGCATCAACTCGTCGGTGCTCGACGAGCTGTTCCGGCAGCAGCAGGGCGGCATTCTCGGTCTGTTCAACGTCTTCTCGGGCGGCGCGCTGTCGCGCTTCTCCATTTTTGCGCTGGGCATCATGCCCTACATCTCGGCGTCGATCATCATGCAGCTGTGCACGGTGGTCGTTCCATCGCTGGAAGCGCTGAAAAAGGAAGGCGAAGCCGGACGCCGCAAGATCACGCAGTACACGCGCTACGCGACGCTCGGCCTTGCGTTCTTCCAGGGTCTGGGCATTTCGATCGCGCTCGAGCAGCAGGCCGGGCTGGTTGTCGATCCCGGCGTCGCGTTCCGCTTCATCTCGGCGACCACGCTGGTCACCGGGACGATGTTCCTGATGTGGCTGGGCGAGCAGATCACCGAGCGCGGGCTGGGCAACGGCATCTCGCTGATCATTTTCGCGGGCATTGCCGCCGGATTGCCGCGCGCGATCGGCCAGACGCTCGAGCAGGTCAGCACCGGCGCGTATTCGGTACTGCTGGTGATCGGGATCGCGGCGCTGGTGGTCGCGGTGACCGCGTTCGTCGTGTTCGTCGAGCGTGCGATGCGCAAGATCCAGGTCAACTATGCGAAGCGCCAGGTGGGCAACAAGGTCTACGCGGGACAGCAGTCGTTCCTGCCGCTCAAGCTCAACATGGCGGGCGTGATTCCGCCGATCTTCGCCTCGTCGATCATCCTGTTCCCGGCGACGCTGGCGCAGTGGTTCGGGTCGGGAGAGAACACGGTCTGGCTGCGCGACCTCGCCGCGGCGCTCGGGCCCGGGCAACCGGTGCACGAGATCCTGTACGCCGGCGCAATCATCTTTTTCTGCTTTTTCTACACGGCTCTGCAGTACAACCCCAAGGAAACGGCCGAGAACCTCAAGAAGAGCGGCGCGTTCATCCCGGGATACCGGCCAGGCGACCAGACCGCGCGCTACATCGAGAAGATCACACTTCGTCTTACGCTGCTCGGTTCGGTCTACCTGGTGGTGGTGTGCTTCATCCCTAATTTCCTGATCGCGTGGAAGAACGTGCCTTTCTATTTCGGGGGCACCTCGCTCCTGATCATCGTCGTGGTGACGATGGACTTCATGACGCAGGTGCAGGCGTACATGATGTCGCAGCAGTACGAGAGCCTGCTCAAGAAGGCCAACTTCAAGGGTGGGTTGCCCACGCGCTGATGGCGAAGGAAGAAACGATACAGATGCAGGGAGAGATCCTGGAAACGCTGCCCAACGCGACCTTCCGGGTGAAGCTGGAGAACGGCCATGTGGTACTCGGTCACATCTCCGGAAAGATGCGAATGCACTACATAAAGATTCTGCCGGGCGACAAGGTCACGGTCGACCTGACACCCTACGATCTGTCGCGCGCCCGAATCATTTTCCGCGCGAAATAGCGGGACTCGAGCGGAAGCGAAAGGAAAGACGATGAAAGTGATGGCTTCGGTGAAGAAGATCTGCCGCAACTGCAAGATCATCCGGCGCAACGGCGTGGTGAGGGTGATATGCACGGATCCACGGCACAAGCAGCGTCAGGGATGACGCGGCGGCGACACCGCTAACGGACGGATAGGGTAGGCACATGGCTCGTATTGCAGGCGTAAACATTCCGAATCACCAGCACGCCGAGATCGCCTTGACGGCGATCTACGGCATCGGCCGCCCGCGCGCCCGCGCGATCTGCGACGCGGCTGGCATCGTGCATTCGGCGAAGATAAAGGACCTGACCGACGCGCAGATGGACAAGCTGCGCGAGTTGGTCGGTCGGCACACCGTCGAAGGCGACCTGCGCCGCGAGGTGACCATGAGCATCAAGCGGCTCATGGATCTCGGCTGCTATCGCGGCGTGCGCCATCGCAAGGGCCTTCCGGTGCGTGGCCAGCGCACGCGCACCAACGCGCGCACCCGCAAGGGCCCGCGCAAGGCACGCCAGGCGTCGCCGTCGAAGCCGACGCCCGCCAAGGGCAAGTAGCAGCACGCGAACAGGGACACGAGGACACAACGAATGGCACAGGCACCGACCAAGCAGACCGGCACGCGCACGCGCAAGAAGATCAAGAAAAGCGTTTCCGAGGGCATTGCGCACATCCACGCGTCGTT
Source organism: Casimicrobiaceae bacterium (assembly GCA_036491555.1). Lineage (GTDB taxonomy): Bacteria > Pseudomonadota > Gammaproteobacteria > Burkholderiales > Casimicrobiaceae > PALSA-1003. The sequence continues at coordinate 11,408 of DASXBS010000060.1, read as the reverse complement.
CAACAACACGATCATCACGATCACTGACCGGCAGGGTAACGCGCTGTCGTGGGCCACGTCGGGCGGCGCCGGCTTCAAGGGCTCGCGCAAGTCGACGCCATTCGCGGCGCAGGTCGCCGCGGAGGCGGCGGGCAAGGCCGCGCAGGAGTGCGGCGTCAAGAATCTGGAAGTGCGCATCAAGGGCCCAGGGCCTGGCCGCGAGTCGGCGGTGCGCGCATTGAACGCGCTGGGACTCAAGATCACCAGCATTTCTGACGTCACGCCGGTGCCGCACAACGGCTGCCGGCCGCCGAAGCGGCGGAGGATTTAAGCATGGCGCGATATATCGGACCGAAGTGCAAGCTCGCCCGGCGCGAAGGCACCGACCTGTTCCTGAAGAGCGCCCGCCGTTCGCTCGACTCCAAGTGCAAGCTGGATTCGAAGCCCGGACAGCACGGCGTCAGGTCGGGAATGCGTCAGTCGGACTACGGCAAGCAGCTGCGCGAGAAGCAGAAGCTGCGCCGCACCTACGGCATTCTCGAGCGGCAGTTTCGCCGCTATTTCTCGATGGCCGCGCACGGCAAGGGCTCGACCGGCGAGAACCTTCTGCGCCTGCTCGAGTCGCGCCTCGACAACGTCGTCTACCGCATGGGCTTCGGCTCGACCCGCGCCGAAGCTCGCCAGCTCGTTTCGCATCGCGCGGTGACCGTGAACGGCAAGACCGTCAATATCGCGTCCGCGCTCGTGAAGACCGGCGACATCATCGCAGTCAGGCAAGGGGCGCAGACGCAGCTTCGCATCGTCGATGCGCTTCAGCTCGCCGAGAAGATCGGCTTCCCGTCATGGGTCGAGGTCGACGTGAAGAAGATGGTGGGCACGTTCAAAGGGGCGCCCGATCGCTCCGAGTTCGGCCAGGACATCAACGAGAGCCTGGTCGTCGAGCTTTATTCGAAGTAACCGGCGAGCCGCTGCCACGTTGGGGTTGGCCCGCGTAGTGTTTTGCCTTGAGGAATGAGCATGCAGAGCAACGCTTTCTTGAAACCGCGCATCATCGATGTCCAGAGCACGTCGCCTTTCCACGCCAAGGTGGTGATGGAGCCGTTCGAGCGTGGCTACGGCCACACGCTCGGCAATGCGCTGCGGCGGGTGCTGTTGTCGTCGATGCCGGGCTACGCGCCAACCGAGGTCAAGATCACCGGCGTGCTGCACGAGTACTCGGCTCTCGATGGCGTGCAGGAAGACGTCGTCGACGTGCTTCTCAATCTCAAGGGCGTGGTGCTCAAGCTGCATAACCGCGATCACGTCACGCTGAAGCTGTCGAAGAACGGCGAAGGCCCCGTGACCGCCGCCGACATCGAAGCGCACCAGGACGTCGAGATCATCAATCCCGATCACGTCATCTCGCACCTGACCGCGGGTGGCAAGATCGAGATGGAAATCAAGGTCGAGAAGGGACGTGGCTACCAGCCGGCGACCGTTCGCGTGAAGCCGGACGGTGGACGCAGCATCGGCAACATCCTGCTCGATGCGTCGTTCTCGCCGGTGCGCCGCGTGAGCTATTCGGTCGAAAGCGCGCGCGTCGAACAGCGCACCGACCTCGACAAGCTGGTAATGGACATCGAGACCAACGGCGTTATCGAACCCGAGCAGGCGATCCGCTACGCGGCGTCGATCCTCGTCGAGCAGCTGGGTGTGTTCGCCGACCTGAAGGGCACCGAAGCGCCCGCCGAGCAGCGTTCGATGCCGCAGGTCGATCCGATCCTGCTGCGCCCAGTCGACGACCTGGAGCTGACGGTGCGCTCGGCCAATTGCCTGAAGGCCGAGAACATCTATTACATCGGCGACCTGATCCAGCGCACCGAGACCGAGCTGCTCAAGACGCCGAACCTCGGCCGCAAGTCGCTCAACGAGATCAAGGAAGTGCTCGCTTCGCGCGGCTTGTCGCTGGGCATGAAGCTCGAGAACTGGCCGCCAGCCAATCTGGACCGGCCGTAGCCAAAAGCGTATCGGGGAAAATGAAATGCGCCACCGCCACGGACTTAGAAAACTCAACCGCACCAGCAGCCATCGCCTGGCCATGCTGCGCAACATGACCAATTCGCTGTTCAAGCATGAATTGATCAAGACGACGCTGCCGAAGGCGAAGGAACTGCGTCGCGTCGCCGAGCCGCTGCTGACGCTGGGCAAGACGCCGACGCTGGCCAATCGCCGCATCGCGTTCAATCGCCTGCGTGACAAGGACGTCGTCTACAAGCTCTTCGCCGAGCTCGGGCCGCGCTACGCCAAGCGTCCGGGCGGCTACCTGCGCATCCTCAAGTTCGGTTTTCGCCAGGGCGACAACGCGCCGATGGCGCTGGTCGAGCTTCTGGATCGTCCCGCGTCGACCGAGCAGCCCGCTGAGGAGGCGAAGGCTGCGTAGGCTGGCGCCATGCGCACCACGTCAAAGCCGGGTTTCGTCCCGGCTTTGACGCTTCTGGCGCGTGGATCGCCGACGCGCTCCGGCGTAGCATAGGTCGATGCCGAAAATGGTGGCGATCGGCTCCTGATGGAACGCTTCTATACCGCGGTCAACCGGCTCGACGCGTACCTGCTGCTGCACCGCCTGCAGCAGGTGGGCGTGAGCGCGCACGTGTTCAACGAGCACGCTTCGAGCATCGTCGGCGAAGTCCCGCCCGACGTCGCGCAGCCGCAGATCTGGATCGAGCATGCCCGCGATCGCGAGCGTGCGCAGGCGGCGCTCGCCGCGCTCGCCGCCGAGCGCGCGCAAACCGGCACGACGTTCTGTCGCGCCTGCCGGGAAGAGAATCCGGCGAACTTCGAACTGTGCTGGAATTGCGGCGCCGGACTCTGAGCACGCCGCCGTGGCGGGCATCGCGAGCGCGCATCGGCGCGGCGCATCGCGACTATGCGGGCACGCTGACCGTCGTCTGGAGCCCGGGCATCGGCCAGGTCTCGTTGGCGTGCCGCAATCGTCCAGGATCGGCGCGGCACCCGGTGACGAATTCGCGAACGATGGGGGACCGCCATGCGGCACGATAGGCGTCCCACGCCTGCACCAGCGAATCGCGTCGCAAGTCGGACGGGGCGAAAGGGAGCGCGTTCAGAAGCTTCACTTGACCGTTGGGAACGGCCAGCAGCATCGCTTGCGGGCTTTCCAGCCGTCGCTCCATCTCGGTGATGATGTCCCACGGGTAGATCGAGAGTGCAACGGATGCATTCCGCGACGCATGGCGTTCCCGCAGTGCCTCGGTCGCGCGCTGCCAGTCGTCGTCGCTGCACGCTAGCGCCTGCCAGCCGAGGGCCGCGCGGCCGATGCGCATCATCGGGCCGGTGATGAATGCCGAGCAGCCCAGGCTGGCGGCGAGATCATACGCGGGCACGATCTCGTCGATGTTGAAGCGGTTGGGCACGAACACGAACTGCGGGGCGCAGCCGCGAAGCGCAAGACGTTCGATCGCTCCAGTGGCCGCGGCAAAATTCGATCCGGGACGCACGCGCTCGTGTGTCGATGCCTTCGCGCCGTCCACGGAAATCTGCACGCACTGGACCGCAAGCGCTGCGAGGCGATCCGCCGCCGTGTCATCGATGCGGCTACCGTCGGTTTCGAGCTTGAGCCCGACCCCTTCGCGGGTGAGCAATTCGAACAGGTCCCAGCAGTGCGCAACGCCCAGAGGCTCGCCACCACCGAAAGCGACGTAGGGGATTCCGGATTCCGCGATCCGACGGGCGAGGTCGAGCGCCTCGTCTCGAGTGAGTTCGTCGCGCCAAGCCTTGTCCGGACCCGACTCCTCGCAACAGGCAAGGCAGCGGGCGGTACAGCGATTGGTCAGCTGCCAGGCAAAGAACAGGGGAGCGCGGTAGGCATCGACCGAGCTCCCCTGCATCGCGATGTGCAGACGTCTCTTACGTGAACCGGATGTACGGCTGCGCCATCACCTGTTCCGAGACGTCCTCCAGCTTGGGCGTTCCCCAAGGCTGCTTCTCGATCGGCTTGGCGGTCGGCTGTTCGACCGGCTTCGGGCTTTCGACCTTCATACTCGACTCTTTCATCGTGTCTCCCATGGGTCAGGCGTGGACAACAGCTCGCATGAGCTGCCAGGTATTGCATTCCGCGTGGCTCGACTCGTCCTCAACCGCACGGTGTATCGCTGCTCTTATCGTACCTTGCCGCAAGGCATCCCGGTAGGCGTCCCAAGCCTCTGCGAAGCTCTGACGGCGCAAATCTGCACAAACATGCGGAAGCGCTGCGACGACCTTGACCCACCCATTGGGGAGAATCAGCAGCGTCGCCGGTGGCTCCGCAAGGACCGTTCTCAAACTGTCGCGTATGTCAAAGGGAATGTAGCAAAGTTCCATTCCGCCTTCAACCGAAGATTTCCGCCCCTCGAGCATCGCAAAAAAAGCCTCGTAAGCTCGATCGGGCGGCTCCAGCCTGTCCCAGAGGCGCGCGGCGGTGCCTATGCGCATCAGGCGCCCGGTGTTGAAGCGGAATGCCCCCAGCCCCCGCGCTCGCTCGAGGACTCGCTCGGCGTGGTCGATGTTCAGTCGCGTCGGCGCGAACGTGATCTCGAGCGGCATGCCCGCCGCGCGCACGGCGCGACAGGCGGCATGCGCTTTCGCCAGCGATCCGCCTGGACGCTGTCGCGCGTAAACCTCGGGAGTGTCGGCGTCGAGACTGATCTGCACCGATCTGACCGGAAGACGCGCCAGCCGTTCCGCAACGGCGTCATCGAGTCGCTGGCCGTTGGTCTCGATCTTGAGCTGCACACCGCCTCGTCCCAGTGTCTCGGCCAGCTCGAAGAAGTGAGGCGCAAGAAGCGGCTCGCCTCCGCAGAGCATGACGTAGGGAACCTCGCAGCGGACGATCTGCTCGCCAAGGGCAATCGCCTCGTCCGCGTCCAGTTCGTCCGCAAGCCGCTTGCCGGGGGCCGACTCGGTACAGCAGTGAAGGCAGCACAGATCGCAGTCGCGCGTGATCTGCCACGACACGAACAGAGGCGCCTTCAGCCGATCGACATTCCACGTCATCGGAGCCCGCCATACATCAGGATGCCTGCGGTAAACAGAGCGACCGCCAGCAGGTAACAGCGAACCATCGCGCGTATGGCCGGCACGAACAGCCGCGGTGTTTCGAAGGTCGGGACTGCGGCGCGATAGCTCGCGACGAGCCACGGGACGGCCAGCAGCGTCGCGAGGCAGGTCGCCGGAAATGCGCCCGCGGCCACGCCGATCGGAGCCACCGCGATCCCGACGCTGGCGAGCGCGACGTACAACGAAACGCCGTTTCGCCTGCCGAGCCGGACCACCAGGTTGCGCTTGCCTACGAGCCGATCCTGGTGAAAATCGGGGATCGCGTTCACCACGGCGAGCGCCATGATGAGAAACCCGGGCACCAGCGACGCCGCGAGGGCCGCCCACGAAACGGTCTTCGTATGCAGGTAAAGGCTGCCGAGCACCATCCAAGGGCCATATGAAAGTGCGATGACCGTTTCACCGAGCCCGCGATACGCCCAGCGGATCGGAGGTGCGACGTAGAAAATTGCAGCCAGGCCTCCGAGAACAGCGAACGCAAGGATCGGCCAGCCACCGCGCAAGGTCAGATAGACCCCGACAGCCAGTGCGCATGCAAACGCGAGGATGCCCAGCCAGAGCACGGCGTCGGACATCGGGGGCAGGTCCGCGGGGTTGAAGACGCGATCGGTGCCCATTCGCGAATCGAAGTATTCGTTGAACGCCTCGACGCCGACGACCGAGAGCACGACGCCGGCGAGTCCGATCCAGAATGTCGTCGCATCCAGCGCGCCGGCGATGGCGTAGGCCCACGCGGCACCGAGGAGATAAGGCAGGAGACCCGCATACAGGAAAAACCGGTAGCGCACCATGCTGAACACGCGCAAAAGCCGCCGCGACGTCGAGGCCGCGTCCACATTCACGGAACCGATCAAAGGTAGACCCACTTGTGCAGCGTCCTTGTCTTTCCGGGATCGGTCGCGAGCTCATCGACGAACTGCGCAACGCGCGGATCCTGCCAGGCGTTCTGGAAATGCGCCCAGATCTCGCGCAGAGAATTCCGCCTCAGGTCTCCGCATATGAACGGCAGCGCATTGATGAGCTTGACCAATCCATTGGGCAGCACGATGAGCAGCGCAGCGGGGTGCTGGAGTCGGTAGCGCAACTCTTCAAGGAGCCCGGACTCATGGAAATAGACGCGCATGCGGCCGCGATACTCCTCTGTCTTGGCGCGCAAGGTGTCGAAAAAGAGCTGGTACTGCGCTTCCGAAGCCGCCAGTCGTTTCCAGGTCTTGACGGCGTTGCCTGTGTACATCGTGCGGCCGGTGTAGAAGCTGTAGGCTCCCAGCTCGTAAGCAAGATCGACTGCTTTGCTGATCTCGTCAACGTTGAAATGAGTCGGAGAGAAATTGATCTCGATGGGCACCTGCGCGCGCTGCAGGTTGCGCACGCCATCGACCACGCGATCGAATTCGCCGCGTATTCGAATGCGGTTGAAGGTCGCGCTCGACGCGCCGTCGAGGCTGACCTGCACAGCCTTCACGCCGACCTCTTTCATGCGCGAGCAATTCTCGGGGCTCAGATAGTGGCCGTTGGTCTCGATCTTGAGTTGCCCGTCGCGCTGGCAGACGTACTCCGCCATCTCGAAGAAAAGCGGGTGCAGCATCGGTTCTCCACCCGAAAACGACAGGTAGGGGATGTCGAGGTCCATCATCTGCTCGAGCACGTTGAAGACCTGTGTGCGATCGAGCTCGTCGGGAAAAGCCTTGCCCGGTCCGCTTTCCTCGATGCAATGCAGGCATGCGAGGTTGCATTCGTTCGTGATTTGCCAGGCGATGTAGAGCGGGGCGCCGAGATCCTCCGATTCAGTGCCGTCATGGGCAGGCGCGGTCGAACGCGCGACCGCTGCGCGTTCCGCCAAGCGGTCGTTCACGGCTTCAATCCTCGATCAGGCCTCTGCGCCGCAAATCGGCGAGGAATTCGCCGACTTCGCGCTCAATTGTTCCAGGCGATGCACTGAACCGGTCCTGCAGCCGTGCCGCGATTGCCCTGGCATCGCCGCCGCCCTTGATTTCCAGCATCACGGCCGTGGCGAACGGATTCAGCGTGAATACTTTTTCGGAGCGCGTCTCGAATAGCACCCCGCCGAATTTTTCCTCGCGGAACTTGACGAACTTTGCGAGCTGCATGTCCTTGTCCTGTGCTGCATCAAAAGGATTGTGAGACTGGGGCGAAGCTCGTGGAGCATACATTCCGGACCGTCTCCAGGCAACGGAGGCATCGCGCGTCGGCGGCCTGCAAAGGCGGCCAGCTGTGCTATTTCCATGCCTTGGCGGCCATTTTCCGCCTTACGAACGCGATCTGCGTCGCGAGCGGCAGCTCCTTGGGGCAGACGTCGTGGCAAGCGAGCAGCGACATGCAGCCGAAGACGCCGGCATCGTCTCCGACCAGCTCATAGTAATCGTCATCGCTGCGCATGTCGCGGGGATCGAGCCGGAAGCGCCCGATCTTATTCAGTCCCACCGCGCCGACAAAATCCTGGCGCATACGCGCGGTTCCGCAGCCGGCGACGCAGCATCCGCATTCGATGCAGCGGTCGAGCTCGTAGATCTGCTCGGCGAGCTCCGGTTCCATACGCGCTTCGAGCCGGGAAATGTCGACCTCCTGCTCCTTCATGTGAACCCAGCTCTCCAGGCGCTCGCTCATCGCCCGCATCCACTTGCCGGTGTTGACGGAAAGGTCGGCAATGAGCTCGAACACTGGCAGCGGCGCCAGCGTGATCTCGTCGCCCAGACTCTTGGTGAGCGTCCGGCAGGCGAGCGCCGGCCGGCCGTCGATCACCATCGCGCAACTGCCGCATATGCCGGCGCGACAGACGAAATCGAAATGCAGCGAGGCGTCCTGCTTTTCGCGGATCTCGTTGAGTGCGATGAACAAGGTCATCCCGTCGGCTTCTTCCAGTTCGTAGCTCTGCATCCGCGGAACGCTCCCGGCTTCCTGCGGGTTGTAGCGCAGGATACTGATGCGCAGCCTTCGATGCCGGTCCCCCCCCGAGGGGATATTCGCTACGGACGCTGACTTTTCGCTCATGCAACCCCCCTACGTGGTTCTGGAACGCTCTGTTCAAAAGGCTCATCGATGCGTTCATTTCGGGACCGATAGCGTAGCGGCAGCAATGTGTCATACGGCATCAGGGCTTCCTGTACCGCAAAGCGATCTGCAGCGCCCATCTTCGATTTCGTCGCTTCGACCTCGGCCGCGCGCTTCGCGGTATCCGGGTGGTCAAGATAGTCCTTCGCGCCGTAGCCGCGCCATCCGGGCGGCAGTTCCATCTGCATCACGTCGAGAGCCTCCCAGGCGAGCGAAGGCAGCGAGTCGCCGTCGCTCTTCCAGGTGGCGAGCGTGCGCTTGAGCCACTCGACGTCGTTGCGCTTCGGAAAATCTTGGCGAAAATGCGCGCCACGGCTCTCGGTCCGGGTAAGCGCGCCGTAGGCGACGCACAGCGCGACCTTGAGCATTTTTTGCACGCGGTAGGCGGCGACAAGCTCAGCGTTGGCGCCAGGCGCCCGGTATTTGAGCCCGATATGACGGCTGCGGCGTAGCAGCGACTGCAGCTCGGCGACTGCGGAGGCCAGATCGTCGCCGGTGCGGAAAATGCCCACCTTGGCGGTCATCAGATCCTGCATCGCTCCACGGATCGCGTTTGCGTCCTCACTTCCCCTGCCCGAGAGCAGCTCGTCGATCTTCGACTGCTCGCGCTCCAGGAACTCGCGCGCAAAGCGAGTCGACATGTGGAAGTCGTTCTCGGCACGATCGCAGAAATCGGCAACGAATTCCCCGACGATCATGCCGGCGACCACCGTCTCGGCGACCGAGTTGCCGCCGAGGCGGTTGAAGCCATGCATGTCCCAGCACGCCGCCTCGCCGGCCGCGAACAGTCCCTTCAGCGTTGGGCTCTCGCCGGTGTGATCGGTGCGCACCCCCCCCATCGTGTAATGCTGGGCGGGGCGGACCGGTATCCAGTCCTTGATCGGATCGATGCCGAGGAAGTATCGGCAGATCTCCTTCACTTCGCGCAGGTTGTGGTTGATGTGATGCTCGCCGAGCAGCGTGATGTCGAGCCACAGATGTTCGCCGAAGCGCGACTGCACGCCCTTGCCACTGTGGATGTGCTGCTCCATGCGGCGCGAAACGACGTCGCGGGACGCGAGCTCCTTTTTCTCCGGCTCGTAGTCGGGCATGAAGCGCTTGCCGTCCGCGTCGCGCAGAAGCCCGCCGTCTCCGCGACACCCCTCGGTGACCAGGATGCCGGCCGGAAAGATTCCGGTCGGATGAAACTGGATCGCCTCCATGTTGCCCAGCGTGGCGACGCCTGTCTCCAATGCGAGGGCGGCCCCGGTGCCTTCGCAGATGACCGCGTTGGTCGTCGCCCGATAGAGGCGCCCGGCGCCGCCGCTGGTGATGGCTGTGGCCTTGGAAACATACGCGACGAGCTCGCCGGTGACCAGGTTGCGCACGATCGCTCCGAAGCAACGGGCGCCGTCATGGATCAGCGCCAGCGCCTCCATGCGCTCATGGACGGGAATGCCCTGGGCGATGGTCTGGTCGCTGACTGCGTAGAGCATCGCGTGGCCGGTGCCGTCGGAAACGTAGCACGCCCGCCACTTCTTGGTGCCGCCGAAGTCGCGCTGCGTCAGCAGGCCATGCGCCTCGTCGCGCTCGGTGATGGTGACCTTCTGTCCGTTGATGATCACCTCGCGATCACCCTTGCGCACGCGGCTCCAGGGCACACCCCATGCGGCCAGCTCGCGGATCGCCTTGGGCGCGGTGTTGACGAACATGCGCACGACGCGCTGGTCGGCTCCCCAGTCGCTGCCGCGGACCGTGTCCTCGAAATGGATGTCCTCGTTGTCGCCCTGCGCCTTGATGACGTTGCCCAGACTCGCCTGCATGCCCCCCTGCGCCGCACACGAGTGCGAGCGCTTGGGCGGTACGAGCGACAGGATGACGACGTCGTGACCGCGGCGCTTGGCGCCAATCCCTACGCGAAGCCCCGCGAGACCGCCGCCGATCACCAGCACATCCGTATAGATCACGTTCATCGGGAAGCCTTGGGGATCGCCGAAGCATCTGCCGGAGGCGCCGCCTCGGATGCCGGGAGCGGTGCCTGCATTCGCGCGGGCACGTAAGCTTCGCCATAGCGCGTTTGGTGTTCGATGCCGATCTTGATGTAAGCCGCGAGGGTCGCGAAACCCAGCACCAGGAAGAAGACGGTGATTGCCCACTTGAGAAATTTCAGCCGGCGCCGCGTCGCGTTGGCGTCCTTGCCTGTCATCCAGCCCCATTTCACGGCGAGGCGGTAGAGGCCGATGCCGCCGTGCAGCTCGACAGCGAGGAGCAGCACTATGTAGAGAGGCCAGAAATGCTCGCTCCACACGCGGTCCGAGGATTCGAAGGGTCCGATGCGATCGGGCCGAACCAGCATCACGTACAGGTGGACCGTGGCGAGAAAGAACAGCGCGAAGCCCGTCACCACCTGCCAGAACCAGAGCGTCGTGTCCTCGTGATGCAACATCCGCATGTGACCGCGAAATGTCGCGAATTGGCGGTAGCTCGCCGGAAACTTGCGCACCGCGAGCGCGGCATGGACGACGATGAGCGAGATGACCACCGCAACCGCGATGGAAACCAGCCAGTGGAAAGACTTGCCGAAAAAGAAATAGCCCTCAAACAGTCGCGTGATCGTCCACATGGCGTCCTTGCCGAAGAGTATCGACGAGACGAAGAACATGTGCGCCCACATGAACAAGACGAGAACGAGCCCGGTCGCGCTCTGGGTGAGATCCAGCTTGGCCGGCCACCGGGACTTGCGCGTACGATCGGCGAGTCCCACGCCGGCGATCAAAGGCGTTGTGCGCCCCATGCTCCCGCTCCCCCGTTTGGCGTAGCCGCGTACACCCGCATCGTCGCGGGCCCGTGGCGATGGGCCAATCGCCCCCGGCGGGGGATCCGAGCGCCCACCTGCACACGTTAGCGGGCCCGTACCGGCGAGTGTTGACCTGCGTCAAAGTAGTGGCCGGCAATCCGTTCAGAATCGATCCATATCAAAGGCTAACCTATCCCGCGGCGCGCACCTTGTGCATTCGCAGCAGTGCGGCATCTGCGTGTCGGTATAGGAGTGTGCGTGCGGCGCGATCGAGATGCGCCCGAGACAGGTTAGTGCTATGCGCGTGGCGCGTCGCCGCTTCCGTCGCGTGCGCACAGAGGAGAATGGACGATGCTTGATGTACGCAAGAACGGTGCTTCGGCAACCACTCATCGGACGGCGCCGGTGGGCGTTGCACTCCTGCAGGATCCCGCGCTCAACAAGGGAACCGCGTTCAATGAAGCAGAGCGCGACGCCTTCCATCTGCGCGGCC
>DASXBS010000059.1:0-4756 GCA_036491555.1 Casimicrobiaceae bacterium | reverse complement strand
CACAGCATGCTGAGCGAGGTCGATCTCATCAGCGGAGTGTCGGGAGGAAGCTTCACCGCGCTCGCCTACGCGCTGGAGGGCGAGCGCCTGTTCGACAGCTATCCCTAGGACTTTCTCTATCGCGATGTCGAGTCCGCGCTGCTCGGTCGGCTGTTCGATCCCGTGACCTGGCCGAGCACGCTGTCGTCAGGCTACGGACGCTCCGAGCTCGCCGAGCAGTACTACGACCGGATTCTGTTCCACGGCGCGACCTTCGCAGATCTTCGGGGCAAGTCGACGCCGACGTCGCTCGTCTCCGCGACCGACATCGCGACCGGATTGCGCTGGACATTCTCGCAGGCCGATTTCGACGTGATCTGTTCGGACCTCAATAAGATCCCGCTCTCCACGCCGCCGCCGCATCGTCCGCGGTGCCGGTCGTCCTTTCTCCCGTCACCCTCAACAACTACGGCGGCAGCTGCGGTTACTCCGACCCGGCGTGGGTGAGGGCGGCAATCCAGCCGCGCTCGCGTGCGTGGGTGGGCAACCGCGCGCTCGAGCGCTACCGCGATCTGCGCTCCTATCAGCAGCCGGGCGAGCGTCCGTACCTTCACCTCGTCGACGGCGGCCTTTCCGGCAACCTCGGTGTCACCGGCATCATCGAGGCGCTGCAGGAGCTCGAATCCGATCTGAGCTACCGCGAGTCGGTCGGCGTCGACCGCGTGCGGCACGTCGCGATCGTCATCGTCAATGCGGCATCGTCGCCGTCCTTCGGATACAGCAAGCGAGAGGCATCGCCGTCGGCGCTGGAAATGCTGCTGCAGGCGGTCAGTGTTCCGATCGACCGTTATACCTACGAGTCGGTCGATGCGCTCGAGGACATCGTGACCGAGTGGAAGCTCCGCCGGCAACTCGTGGTCAGCGATGCGAAGCTGGCGGGAAAGCCCGTATCCGCCGACGCCATCACGCCGCTTGAGTTCTCGGTGATCAACGTGAGCTTCGACGATCTTGCCGACTCGAGCGAGCGCGAATACCTGCTCAACCTGCCCACGTCATTGTCGCTTCCGCCCGAAGCGATCGACCGGCTGCGTGCCGCGGCAGCGAGCCTGCTGCGCAATTCTGCAGCGTATCGGAAGCTGGTCGACAGCATCAGCGCGGGCCGGTAGCCCGCGTCCAGCACCAGCGGTGTGGCGTGCTACGATGGCTTGCCTGCCGATGGGCAAAAGCGGGACGAAGCGACGATGAATCAACTCGATTTCAAAGGCCGCACCGCGATCATCACCGGTGGCGCGGTGGGCATCGGCCTCGCCGTGGCCCAGCGTCTCGTGAACAGTGGAGCGCGCGTGAGCCTGTGGGACCGCGATGCGTCAGCGCTCGATCGTGCGAAGGCCGCGCTGGGCAGTTCCACCGACGCGCGCGTCGTCGATGTCGCCGATGCGGCCGGCGTCGACGCCGCGGCGCGCGCGACGGCAACGGCCCTCTCGCGCGTCGACGTGCTGGTGTGCTCGGCGGGAATCACAGGACCGAACGTCGCGCTTGCCGACTATCCGCTCGACGCCTGGCGCCAGGTGATCGACGTCAATCTCAACGGGCTCTTCTACTGCAACCGGGCGATCGTGCCGATCATGCTCGCCAACGACTACGGACGCATCGTCAACATCGCATCGGTCGCGGGGAAAGAGGGCAATCCCAATGCCAGCGCCTACAGCACGTCGAAAGCGGGCGTCATCGGTCTCACCAAGTCGCTGGGCAAGGAGCTCGCGAAAACCGGCATTCGCGTGAACTGCGTCACGCCAGCCGCAGTGAAGACCGCAATCTTCGACCAGATGTCGCAGCAGCACATCGACTTCATGCTATCGAAGATTCCGCTCGGCCGTTTCGGCAAGGTCGAGGAGATCGCCGCGATGGTGGCGTGGCTCGCCAGCGAGGACTGCTCGTTCTCGACGGGGGCAGTGTTCGACCTGTCGGGCGGGCGGGCGACGTACTAGCGCAGTCATGTAGGCTGAACGCCCCGCATGGCTGCGCGGGCGGTCAGGTCCTCACGTCCAGCATGATTTTCCCGATGTGCGCGCTCGACTCCATCAATCGATGCGCCTCCGCCGCTTCCGCGAGCGGAAACACGCGGTGGATCACCGGCTTCAGCTTGCCGGATGCAAACAGCGGCCACACCTTTTCGCGCAGGTTCGCCGCGATCTGAGCCTTGCGCGCGGCGGGGCTCGCACGCAGCGTCGAGCCGGTGATGGTCAGGCGCTTCATCATCACGTGACGCCACTCGGTCATCACCTTGCTTCCCTGCAGGAAGGCGATCATCGCCATGCGGCCCTCGAGCGCCAGGCAGCGGATGTTTTTCTCGATGTAGTCGCCGCCGACCATGTCGAGCACGACGTCGACCCCACGCTTGTCGGTGATGCGTGCGACTTCGGCGACGAAATCCTGCTCGCGGTAATTGATTGCGTGATCGGCGCCGATGCTCGTGCAGAACGCCACCTTGTCGGCGCTTCCCACCGTGGTGATCGGCCTCGCGCCGAACGCCTTGGCGAGCTGGATCGCGGTGAGCCCGATGCCGCCGCTGCCGCCGTGGATCAGGATGGTCTCGCCTGCGGTGAGATGGACGCGGTCGAACACGTTGTTCCACACGGTGAAATAGTTCTCGGGCAGACTCGCTGCTTCCAGTGCGGATAATCCCGCCGGAAACGGCAGGCACCACCCCGCGGGCGCCGTGCAGTATTGCGCGTAGCCGCCGCCCGGCGTGAGCGCGCAAACCTGGTCGCCGATGCGCCACGACGCGACGCCATCGCCGAGCGCAACCACAGCGCCGGCGACTTCGAGACCGAGGATCGGCGAAGCATCCGGCGGAGGAGGATACAAGCCTGCGCGCTGGATGCAGTCGGGGCGATTCACGCCGGCAACGACAACCTCGATCAGCACCTCGCCGGGCTTGGGCGAAGGCACGCCGGTCTCGCCGATCGTGAGCACATCCGGCGGTCCGGGCTCGCGCACGGCGACGTAACGCATGGTCGTGGGAACGGACATGGGCTTTCCTGCGACAAGAGATCGCGCCATTGTAAGCGATGGCCGGAGCGCTGCTAGAATCGAATGCGCTCGATACCTGCACGGAAAATCGACCCCTCGATGCGCGCGTCGCCCTCGCACAACCTGTCCACCCTGCTGATGCAAAGCGCGCGGCGCCATCCCGCGCTTCCGGCGCTCGCGGTGGGAACCCGGGTGCGCAACGACTATGTTTCTCTCGCAACCCGCGTCGCACGCCTTGCCGGAGCACTGACGCGCGCATCGGTCCTGCCGGGGGACCGCGTGGCGATCATCTCCACGAACTGCGCCGAATATATCGAGGCGCTGTTCGCGTGCTGGCAAGCAGGCGCGTGCGCCGTCCCGGTGAACAGCAAGCTGCATCCCGAGGAGCTCGCGTTCGTGCTCGAGGACAGCGGGGCACGCTGCGCCTTCGTCGACGCATCGTGGCACGCCGCGTTGTCACCGATCGCGAGTTGCTTCGCCGCGCTCGATCGCGTCGTCGAGCTGGGCAGTCGCGAGTACGCGCGTTGCTTCGATGGCGAGGTCGAGATGGCGCCGACGGCTGTCGCGGTCGACGACGCGGCGTGGCTGTTCTACACCAGCGGCACGACGGGCCGACCGAAGGGTGTCGTGCTCACGCACGGCAACCTGCTGGCGATGAGCCGCTGCTTCATCTCGGATGTCGAAGCGGTCGAGCCCGGCGACGCGCTGCTGCATCCGGCGCCGCTATCGCATGGCTCGGGACTCTACGTCATTCCCCACGTGCTCGCGGGCGCCGTCAATGTCGTTCCCGACTCCGCTGGTTTCGATCCCGCCGAGACTCTCGAGGTGATCGACCACTGGTCGCGCGCGACGTTCTTTGCCGCGCCGACGATGCTCAAGCGCCTGATCGCGCATCCCGCGAGCGCCCATGCACGGCTCGATCACCTGAAAAGCATCGTCTGCGGTGGCGCGCCGCTCTACGTCGAGGACTGCAAGGCCGCGCTCGCGGCGCTTGGACCGCGCATCGCGCAGATCTACGGTCAGGGTGAGTCGCCGATGACCATCACCGCGATGTCGCGGACGCTGGTCGCCGATGCCGTGCATCGCGGGGACGACGCGCGCCTGGGGTCGGTGGGACGCGCGCAGACGGGCATCGAGTTGCGCATCGGCGGGGATGACGATCGCGCGCTCGACGTCGGCGAACTCGGCGAAGTGCTCGTGCGTGGACCGACCGTGATGCGCGAATACTGGCGCAACGACGCGGCGACCGCGGCGACGTTGGCGAATGGGTGGCTGCATACCGGCGACGTCGGCGTGCTCGATGCCGATGGATTCCTGACGCTCAAGGACCGCTCGAAGGACCTCATCATCAGCGGCGGCTCGAACATCTATCCCCGCGAGGTCGAGGAGGTGCTGCAGCGCCACGCGGCGGTGCGCGAGGTCGCCGTCGTCGGTCGCCGGCACCCGGACTGGGGCGAGGAAGTCGTCGCGTGCATCGTTGCGCGCGACGGCACCGACCGCGCTGGTCTGCAGCGCGACCTCGACGCATTGTGTCTCGAACGGATCGCGCGCTTCAAGCGCCCGAAGTCCTACGTGTTCGTCGCGGAGCTTCCCAAGAACAACACCGGCAAGGTGCTCAAGACAACGCTGCGCGATTCAATTAGCGAGTAGCCACCAAGGGCGTCTTCGCGCAGTCGCAGACGCTGTTGCCCTTGTCGAAAACGATACGCCATGTTCCGGACGCTTCGAGGCGCCAGATCGAGGT